>JBKHXE010000062.1:0-25805 GCA_046566185.1 Actinomycetes bacterium
GACTTCGCGTTCTGGTGCGCGCTCGCGGAGCACTTCGGCCTGCCGTCGTCGTCCTGGCCGGCGGAGGCGCACGACCACGGCTCGGAGCTGCTCGCGGAGCTGCGGACCGAGCTCGCCGAGCGGACGACGTTCCACAAGTGGCTGCAGTGGGTCGCGGACGCCCAGCTCGCCGCCGCCCAGGAGGCGGCGCACCGGGCCGGGATGGCGGTCGGCGTCGTCCACGACCTCGCGGTCGGCGTGCACCCCGAGGGCGCCGACACGTGGGCGCTCAAGGGAGTGCTCGCCGAGAGCGTCACGGTGGGCGCGCCGCCGGACGCCTTCAACCAGATCGGGCAGGACTGGAGCCAGCCGCCGTGGCGGCCGGACGCCCTCGCCGACCGCGCCTACGGCCCGTACCGCGACATGCTGCGCACGGTGCTGCGGCACGCGGGCGGCGTCCGCGTCGACCACGTCATCGGCCTGTTCCGCCTCTGGTGGGTGCCCGCCGGCGAGGCGCCCTCGCGCGGCACCTACGTGCGCTACGACCACGAGGCCCTGATCGGCATCCTGGCCCTGGAGGCCCACCGGGCGGGCGTGTTCGTCGGGGGGGAGGACCTCGGCACCGTCGAGCCGTGGGTGCGCGACTACCTGCGCGAGCGGGGGATGCTCGGCACGTCGATCCTGTGGTTCGAGAAGGACTACGAGGCGGGCACCCCGCTGCGCCCCGAGCAGTGGCGCGAGCTGTGCCTCGGCACGGTGACGACGCACGACCTGCCGCCGACCGCCGGCTACCTCGCGGGCGAGCACATCGAGCTGCGCGAGCGGCTCGGGCTGCTGACCCGCTCCGTCGAGGAGGAGCTGGAGGCCGACACGGCCGAGCGCGCCGCCGTCCTGGCGCAGCTGCGCAGCCTCGGCCTGCTGGCGCAGGACGCGACCGAGCGCGAGACCGTCGAGGCCCTGCACCGGTTCCTCACCTGGACGCCGTGCCGCCTGCTCGGCGTCTCGCTGCCGGACGCCGTCGGCGACCGGCGCGCGCAGAACCAGCCGGGCACGAGCAACGAGTACCCGAACTGGCGTCTCCCGCTGGCGGACGGCGCGGGTCAGCCCGTCCTGCTGGACGACCTGCGCGAGCGCCCCCGCGCCCTCTCGCTCGCCGCGGTGATGAACCGCCGCACCTGAGCCGCCGGCGCGTCAGCGGGCCCGGTCGCGCTCCTGCGCCCGCAGGGCGCGGGCGATGCCGTCGCGGCTCTCGAGCACCAGGCGGTGCAGCGCCGGGATGTCGCCGGCGTCCGCGAGCCACGCGTCGGTGCGCTCGAGCGTCGCCTGCGTGGCGAGCTGGGTCGGGAACAGGCCGACGACGATCTGCTGCGCGATCTCGTTCGTCCGCTCCTGCCAGACCCGGCGCAGCGCGGCGAAGTACGGCTCGACGAACGGCTCCAGCAGCGCGGTGTCGTGCACCCGGTTGAAGCCGCCGATCACCGACGCCTGGACGGCGTTCGGCAACTCGTCGGAGTCGACCACCGACGCCCACGCCTCTGCCTTGGCGGCCGGGTCGGGGCGCGCGGCCCGCGCGGCGGCCGCGGCGCGGTGACCGGCCGCCGTGTCGTCGCGCCGGCGTTCGGCGTCGATCTCGTCCAGGCCCGCCCGACCGCCGGTGACCAGTGACGCCAGCAGCTCCCACCGCAGGTCGGTGTCGACGGTGAGTCCCTCCAGCACCACGCTGCCGTCGAGCGGGCCTGCCACGGCGTCCAGCTGCTCCGGTGTCACGGCGTGCTCGCTGAAGGCGCGCACGAGCTGAAGCTGGGCGTCGCTGCCCGGCTCCGCCTGCTCCGCCAGGACGCGCAGCCGCCCGGCCACGTCGACGGCGACCGCGTCACGGTGCTCCGGCGCGACGAACAGACGCACCGTCGAGGCCAGCTGCCGCAGCAAGACGAGCACGACGGAGGAGTCGGACTCCGCGCCGACGTTGGACAGGACGAGGTCGACGAAGTCACGGCCGGCCATCTCGGCGTCCCGGGTCATGTCCCATGCCGCGGCCCACACCAGCGTGCGGGGCAGCGAGTCCTCGAACGCGGACAGGTGGACGATCGCCGTCGCCAGCGACTCGTCGTCCAGCCGGATCTTGGCGTACGCGAGGTCGTCGTCGTTGAGCAGCAACAGGTCCGGACGGCGACGGCCGACGAGCCCGGGCACCGCCGTGCGCTCGCCGTCCACGTCGAGCTCGACCCGCGCCGTCCGCTCGAGTCGGCGGTCGGGGCCTTCGCCGACGAGGTCGTAGCAGCCCACCGCGAGCCGGTGGGGCCGCTGCACGGGATTCGACTCGGGCACCTCCTGGAGCACCGTGAGCGCGGTGACCGTGCCGTCGTCGGACGTCGTGAGCTCGGGCCGCAGCGTCGTCACGCCGGCCTGCTCGAGCCAGAGCCGCGACCAGGCGCGCAGGTCGCGGCCCGACGTCGACTCGAGCTCGGCGAGCAGGTCGGTGAGCTCGGTGTTGCCCCACGCGTGCTTGCGGAAGTACCGCTGCACGCCCTCGACGAACTCCTCGCGACCCACCCAGGCGACGAGCTGCTTGAGCACGCTCGCCCCCTTGGCGTAGGTGATGCCGTCGAAGTTCACCTCGACGTCCTCGAGGTCGGTGATGTCGGCGACGATCGGGTGCGTCGACGGCAGCTGGTCCTGCCGGTAGGCCCACGACTTCTCCATGGAGGAGAACGTCGTCCACGCCGACGACCACCGCGTCGCCTCGGCCATGCAGACCGTCGAGGCGTACTCCGCGAACGACTCGTTGAGCCACAGGTCGTCCCACCAGCGCATGGTGACGAGGTCGCCGAACCACATGTGCGCCAGCTCGTGCAGGATCGTGAGCGCGCGCCGCTCGTACATGGCGTCCGGCACCTTGGACCGGAAGACGTACGTCTCGAGGAACGTCACGGCGCCGGCGTTCTCCATCGCCCCGGCGTTGAACTCCGGCACGAAGAGCTGGTCGTACTTCTCGAACGGGTAGGCCACGTCGAAGGTCGCCTCGAAGAACTCGAACCCGCGGCGCGTGATGTCGAGGATCTCGTCGGCGTCCAGGTACTCCGCGAGAGAGCGGCGGCAGAACACCCCGAGCGGGATGGTGCGCCCGTCGCGCGACGCCAGCTCGCCGCGGACGACGTGGTAGGGCCCGGCGACCAGCGCGGTGACGTAGGGCGACAGGCGCGGCGTGGGCGCGAAGCGCCACGTGGCACGTCCGTCGCCGGACGGCGTGGGGCTGGGGGTCGGGGAGTTCGAGACCACCTGCCAGTGGTCCGGCGCCTGCACCGTGAACGAGAAGGTCGCCTTGAGGTCCGGCTGGTCGAACACCGCGTACACGCGGCGGGCGTCGGCGACCTCGAACTGGCTGTACAGGTAGGTCTGTTCGTCGACCGGGTCGACGAACCGGTGCAGCCCCTCGCCGGTGTTCATGTAGGCGCAGTCCGCCACGACGCGCAGCTCGTTCTCGCGGGCCAGGTGGTCCAGCCGCACCCGCACGCCGTCGGCGACCTCCGCCGGGTCCAGCGCCTCGCCGTTGAGCTCCACCTCGCGCACCGACGGCGCGACGAGGTCCACGAAGGTGGAGGCGCCCGGCTCCGCGCAGGAGAAGCGGACGACGCTGGTCGAGGTGAACGTGCTCGCGTCCCCGGTGAGGTCGAGCGTCACGTCGTAGGACGCGACCTGGAGGAGCCGGGCCCGCTCGCGGGCCTCCTCGCGCGTCAGGTTCATGCCGGGCACGGCGGACCTTTCTGCTGTCTCAGATGCTGGTCTGGCCGGGAATCCTCGCACGTCCGCTCGTGCTGACGTGGGACGGCGCGGGGCGGACATCCGCTCCGTAACGTACCTACACGACGATGCGCCCACGAGGAGATCCGGGATGACCCAGAGCACCGCGAGCCGTTCCGCCGTCGAGTTCTGGTTCGACCCGGTGTGCCCGTGGGCGTGGATGACCTCCCGGTGGGTCACCGAGGTCGAGCGCGTGCGCGACGTCGACGTGACGTGGAACGTCATGAGCCTGTCGGTGCTCAACGCCGGGCGCGACCTGCCGGAGGACTACGCCGCCCTGATGGAGCAGGCGTGGGGACCGGTGCGGGTCGTCACCGCCGCCAAGGAGATGCACGGCCAGGAGGTCGTCAAGCCGCTGTACGACGCGCTCGGCACCCGCATCCACCCGGGCGGCGACAAGGACTACGCCGGCGTGATCGGCAAGGCGCTCGCCGACGTCGGCCTGCCCGCGGACCTGGCGCGGTTCGCGACGTCGGAGGAGTACGACCACGCGCTGCGCGCCAGCCACGAGCGCGGCATCTCCCTGGTCGGCCAGGACGTCGGGACGCCGGTCATCGCGGTGGACGGCGTGGCGTTCTTCGGCCCGGTCGTCACCCCGGCGCCCAAGGGCGAGGCGGCCGCCAGGCTGTGGGACGGCGTTCTGGCCGTGGCATCGACGCCGGGCTTCTACGAGCTCAAGCGCACGCGCGACCAGGGGCCGGTCTTCGACTGACCCGGTCCGCGACCGGCCGGGGGCGCTCCGACAGACTGCGCCCATGCGCGTTCACCTCGGCGGGGACCACGCCGCCTACGAGCTCAAGGTCCACCTGCAGCAGCACCTGGCGGCCTCCGGCCACGAGGTCGTCGACCACGGCCCGGTCGTCTACGACGCCGCCGACGACTACCCGGTCTTCTGCCTGCGCGCCGCCGCCGCGGTGGCGGCCGACCCCGGCAGCCTCGGCGTGGTGCTCGGCGGCTCGGGCAACGGCGAGCAGATCGCGGCCAACAAGGTGACCGGGGTGCGCGCGGCCCTGGCGTGGAGCGTGGAGACGGCACGCCTGTCGCGCCAGCACAACGACGCCAACGTCGTGTCGGTCGGGGCCCGCATGCACGAGCAGGCCGAGGCGACGGCGATCGTCGAGGCGTTCCTCGCCGAGCCGTTCAGCGGCGACGAGCGGCACCGCCGGCGGATCGCGATGCTCAGCGACTACGAGGAGCGGGGCGAGCTGCCGCCGCTGCCACGGGACTGATGCCGGAAGGGCACACGATCCACCGCCTCGCTCGGCGGTTCAGCCGGGAGATGGCCGGCTCGGCCGTCACGGCGCTGAGCCCGCAGGGCCGCTTCACCGCCGGAGCGGCACTCGTGGACGGCACGACCCTCGAGCGCGCCGAGGCGCACGGCAAGCACCTGTGGCTGGGCTTCACCGGCGAGCGGTGGGTGCATGTGCACCTGGGCCTGTACGGCACGTGGACGTTCGGCACCGGCGAGCCCGAGCCGCCCCGCGGCGCCGTCCGGCTGCGGCTCGTGACGGACGCCGCGTGGGCCGACCTGCGTGGCGCGACCGCCTGCGAGGTGCACAGCCCGCAGGAGAAGGACGCCGTCCACGCCCGGCTCGGTCCGGACCCGTTGCGTCGCGACGCCGACCCCGAGGCGTTCGCGCGGCGCCTGCGGTCCTCCCGGGCGCCG
Organism: Actinomycetes bacterium; assembly: GCA_046566185.1. Lineage (GTDB taxonomy): Bacteria > Actinomycetota > Actinomycetes > Actinomycetales > SCSIO-59966 > SCSIO-59966. Next base: position 5,447 of record JBKHXE010000062.1, read on the forward strand.
GTCGCCGGCCTGCTCATGCAGCAGGAGGTGATTGCCGGAGTCGGCAACGTCTACCGCGCCGAGGCGCTCTTCCGGGGCCGGCTGGACCCCTACGTCCCCGGGCGGTCGCTCCCCACCGACGCCGCGGCCGAGCTGTGGACCGACCTGTCGGCGCTGCTGCGCGACGGCGTGCGTCGCGGCCGCATCGTCACGACGCTGCCCGCCGACCGGTCGCGTCGCAGCGGCGCCGTTGGCCGGGACGACGCCCACTACGTCTACCGCCGCACCGGCCTGCCGTGCCGCCTCTGCGGGACGCCGGTGCTGACCGCGCCCCTGGCCGCCCGGAACCTCTACTGGTGCCCCACCTGCCAGGCGGCGTGAGAAGCCTTCTGTCAGAACACCCAGCCGCACCAGGGCGCGACCGGCCAGGCGAACGCGGCCGACGCGGCCGCCAGCGCCCCCGGGGTGACCTCCTCGACGCGGCCGGCACCGGCCAGCGCCGCGAGCGTCTGGCCGCCGAGCAGCGCCGACCCGAGCGCGCGGACGTCGACCACGAGGTCCGCGTCGGCGCTCGTCGCCTGGCACGACGCGCCGCCCGGGCCGCCCGACAAGCGCCACCGCCCGGTGTTCCAGGGGCACAGCGGGTCGTCGACCGCCAGCACGACGTCCACGTCACGGCCGTAGCGGCGGGCCGCCAGGGCCGCGGGCAGGTCGACCACCCGGAGCCAGATGCCGTCCCACAGGCGGGGCAGAGCCGCCCGCGGGTCGGTGAGCAGGTGCAGCAGCGGGTCGTCGGCCGGCAGCGAGCCGGTGCGGACGACGGCCATCAGGTCCAGGTCGGTGAGCCGCCCCCACAGGGCCCGGGCGGCGGCCGCGTCCACGGCCCGCGTCTCCCGCACCAGCACCTCGCCGCGCGGCCCGGCGTCCTCCCACTTCTCCTTGCGGCGGAACAGGGCGTAGCCGCGCGGCTCGCCGTCCGGGGTGGAGACGAGCAGCAGCCGCAGCGACTCCGCGCCGTCCCGCCACGGCTTGGGGTCCTCCAGCGACCGCCGCGCGAGCCCCCCGCGGCGCGACATCATGCCCGGGCGGCCGTAGCGGACCGCGTCGAAGACGCGCTGGACGACGTCCAGGTCACGCTCGGGGTCGACGCGCCGCAGGATCACCCGGAGGTCCTGCCAGCCGGTGACGTCGTGGAGCGCGACGCCGCGCTGCAACGTCATGCGCAGCTCGAAGGACGCCTGCCCGTACCCGAAGCGACCGTAGATCGCGGGCTCCGCGGCCCACAGGGCGGAGACCGGTTCGTCGCCTCGCTCGCGGACCCCGTCCAGGTGGTGGCGCATCATCGCGGTCAGCACGCCGCGCCGGCGGTACTGGGGGTGCACGCCCACCCACGTCAGGCCTGCGGCCGGGACCTCCCCGCCAGGCACCGGGAGGTGCAGCGAGTACACCGAGTGGACGCCTGCCAGCTCGCCGCCCAGCTCGGCCCCCGCCGTCCGGTCCCACTCGAAGCCGAGCAGCATGGTGTCGGCGACGTCGCTCGTGTCGGCCGCGAACGCCCACTGGTCGACGTCCAGCAGGTCGTCCTTGCGGTCCTCGCCCAGGGGCACGACGGTCGGCATCGCCATGGCGTCCACCGGCGCATCGTGTCAGCGCCGACCGCGCCGGTCATGTGCTTTTCCTGCTCCGATCGAGTGCGTCCGCCCTCGCGGACCGAGCACCGGCAGGTATGGTCCGCGCGTGGTCCTGGTGGCGAGCAGCCGCAGGTTGCCGCGGGGGCGCCCGCGCCGCCGCGCCGGCCGGCGACTCTGGCTGTGGGTGCGTCGCCACGTGCTGCCCACCCAGGCGTTCCTCCTGCTGCTGCTCACCGCCTTGACCGTGCTGGTCGCCTTCGCGTCGACGATGGTCCCGCGCTGGGTGCCGGTCACCTCGATGGTCGTCGTCATGCTCCTGGGCGCCTTCTTCCTCCGGGTGCGCGCGATGATCCTGCTGTACCTGGTCATCGCCTCCGGCGTCCTCTACTCGACGGTCCAGCGGCCCGAGCCGGGGGTGACGCCGGGTGGCCTCGCCGTCGTCGCGGTCACGGCCGTCATGGTCCTGCTGTTCGCCCGCAGCCGGGAACGGCTCGGCGTCCAGGGGACGCTGGGGGAGTCGATGCTCGTCGACCTGCGCGACCGCCTGCGCGCGCAGGGCCAGATCCCGCAGCTGCCGCCCGGCTGGCACGTCGAGCGCGTGCTCAAGTCGGCGTACGGGGACTCGTTCTCCGGGGACTTCCTCGTGGCCAGCGGCTCGACCGCCGGGGGATCCCTCGAGCTCGCCCTCGTCGACGTCTCCGGCAAGGGGCAGCCCGCGGGGACGCGGGCGCTGCTGCTCTCCGGCGCGTTCGGCGGCTTGCTCGGCGCCATGAGCAGGGAGGAGTTCCTGCCCGCCGCCAACGCCTACCTCCTGCGACAGCAGTGGGACGAGGGGTTCGCCACCGCCGTGCACCTGGCCCTCGACCTGGCGACCGGCAGCTTCCGCCTCGCGAGCGCGGGACACCCGCCGGCCGCCCACTTCCACGCCGGCTCCGGCCGCTGGGAGCTGCTGGAGGGTGAGTCCGGGCCGGCGCTCGGGGTCGTCGACGCCGCGGACTACCCGGCCCGGACCGGCCGGCTGCAGCGCGGTGACGCCCTGCTGCTCTACACCGACGGCCTCGTCGAGACGCCGGGCCGGGACCTCGGGCTGGGCATCGACCGGCTGATGGGGCAGGCGGAGCGACTGGTCCGGCGCGGCGGCTTCCGGGGCGGTGCGCAGTGGATCCTCGACAGCACCGGAGCCGGCGAGAACGACGACCGCGCGCTCGTGCTGCTCTGGCGCGAGTGACGATCAGCGGCTGCCGGCGTGCTCCGGCGGCTCGGCGCGCACCCGTCCCGCGTTCCAGCGCACCACCTGGGAGCCCGGCATCGGGCGCGAGAACCAGTACCCCTGGAGGTTGTCGCAGCCCAGCTCGGTGAGCAGTGACGCCACCGCCGGGTCCTCGACCCCCTCCGCGACGACGTCCAGACCGAGCCGGTGACCGAGCTCGATGATCGAGGCGACGATCGCCTCGTCGACCCGCCCCCGGGTCAGGTCGGTGATGAACTGCCGGTCGATCTTGAGCTGCTGCACGTGCAGACCGCGCAGCTGCCCGAGGCCGGTGAAACCGGCGCCGAAGTCGTCCACCGAGACCTGCACGCCCCGCGCGTCCAGTGCGGCCGCCACGGCCCGCGCCTCCTCCGGGTTCTGCGCGATGGCGGTCTCGGTCACCTCCAGCACGAGCAGCTCCGGAGGCCAGCGGTTGAGGGCGAGCGCCTCCTCGACGATGCCGAGCAGACCGGGCTCGAGCATCGTCGCGCTGACGTTGACGCTCATCACGGTGAGCAGCCCCTCGGCGCGCCACCGCGACGCCTCGCGCAGGGCGGTGAGCAGCACCCAGCGGGTGAGGGGCCGCACCAGGCTGGTGCGCTCGGCCAGCGGGACGAATTCCGACGGCAGGAGGACGCCTCTCGTCGGGTGCTGCCACCGCAGCAGGGCCTCGCACGCGGACAGGTCGCCGGTGCTCGCCGCGACCAGCGGCTGGTACACGAGCGTCAGCTCGCCGGACTCCATCGCCCCGCGCAGCCGAGCGAGGGTGGCGAGGCCGTCCGTCGAGTCGGGCGACAGGTCCGGGGTGAAGCAGCACACGCCCGAGCGTGACCGCTTCGCCTCGTACATGGCGCTGTCCGCGTGGCGCAGCAGGTCGGACAGGTCCCGCCCGGCCTGCGGGGCCAGGGCGATGCCGATGCTCGCCCGCACGTCGAGGTCGACTCCTCCGGCGACGAACCCTCCCGCGCCGAGACCGGCGAGCAGGCGCTTGGCCAGCACGGTCGCCTGGGCCGCGCTCGCGGTGCCCGGGACGAGCACAGCGAACTCGTCGCCGCCGAGCCGGACGACGCGGGCGTGGTCCGCGGTGACGTCGGCGAGGCGGGCCGCGACCTGCGCCAGGACCGCGTCACCGGCGACGTGCCCGAGGGTGTCGTTGACGTCCTTGAACCCGTCGAGGTCCAGCACCATCAGCGCCGGGCCGCGGTCGTCGTCCGGGTCGAGCCCGTTCAGCTCCCGCTCGGCCTCCTGCGCCAGGACGAGCCTGTTGCCCAGACCGGTCAGCGGGTCGACCCGTGCCCGCCGCGCGTGCTCGCGCTGGTGGCGGATGACGAGGAACCCGAGCACCGCCAGCAGCACGGCGACCGGCAGCACCATGAGCACGGTCGTGCGCACCCCTGCGTCCACTGGACCTCCGTCTCCTCAGCCATCCATCGGGCCCCCCTGGCGGCACCTTGAGGGGTCAGCGGGGCCAGAGCCACGAACCACCCAGCACGAGACAGCCGAGGGTGACGAGGCCGAGGACGGCGACCCACACCGAACCCGGCACGCCGGTCAGGTGTGCCAGCTGGTCGGCGTCCGAGGTGCGACCGGGCCGGCGCCGCCGCGCAGCCTGCAGCTCGACCACCGGACGCGGCGCGGCCAGCAGGAGGAACCACGCCAGCACGTACGCCGCGCCGACCTGGACGTCGCCGGGCGCCCACCGCGTGAGCGCGACGAGGACGCTGCCGCTGACCAGCACCGACCACAGGCCGAAGAGGTTGCGGATCTGCAGGAGCAGCAGCGCCAGGAGCAGCAGCGACCCCCACAGCACGGCGAGCGGCCGCCCGGTGGCCAGCGTTGCGGCGGCGCCGAGGCCCGCCACCGCCGGCCCCGGGTAGCCGGCGCCCAGGGTGAGGACCATCCCGACTCCCCGGGGGCGACCCCGGGAGACGGTCAGGCCGGACGTGTCCGAGTGCAGCCGGATGCCCACCAGCCGCCGCCCGGTCAGCAGCGCCGCGATGCCGTGCGCGCCCTCGTGGACGATCGTCACGACGTGTCGCGCCACCGGCCAGGCCCCGGGCAGGAGCACGAGAGCGGCGGCGAGCGCCGCGGTGGCGGCGACGAGTCCGGGGCCGGGCGGCGGCTGCGTGGTCAGGACGTCGTCGAGCACGGCGTCATCCTGTCGCGCCCGGTGCCGTGCACGCGTCGGTGCAGCCGTGGGGGGAGACGCGGCGGGTGGAACGAGAGCGGGTGACGGGAATCGAACCCGCATGACCAGCTTGGAAGGCTGGGGCTCTGCCATTGAGCTACACCCGCGCGGCCCGGACGTCGCCGCCGAAGGCCACGGTCAGGGTAGCGGGTCACGTCACGCGCCCCGGTCCCACTAGCCTGTGCCCGAGCCGGGCACCCGTCCCGGCCCGCGGGGTATGGCGCAGCTTGGTAGCGCGTCCGCTTTGGGAGCGGAAGGCCGCCAGTTCGAATCTGGCTACCCCGACCATCTAGCATGGACCGCCGTGCCCGGGCCCCGTCGTGCCCTCGGGCCTGCGCGAGCCCACCATCCGCCGTGACCTCCAGGAGTACCTCCCCGTGAAGAGCGCCGTCGAGACCCTCAACCCGACCCGGGTGAAGCTGACCGTCGAGGTGCCCTTCGACGAGCTCAAGCCGAGCATGGACCAGGCGTACAAGACCATCGCCGGCCAGGTGCAGGTCCCCGGGTTCCGCAAGGGCAAGGTGCCGCCGCGCATCATCGACCAGCGCTTCGGGCGGGCCGCGGTGCTGCAGGAGGCGGTCAACGACGCCCTCCCGCAGATGTACGCCAAGGCCGCCGAGGAGAACGCGCTGCGCCCGCTCGGGCAGCCCGAGGTCGAGGTCACCGAGGTGCCCGACCCCCAGTCCGGCGGCGACCTGAAGTTCACCGTCGAGGTCGACGTCCGTCCCAGCGTGCAGGTGCCCGACTTCTCCGCGATCGCCGTCACCGTGGACGACGTCGAGGTCACCGACGAGGACGTGGACGCGCGGCTCGAGCAGCTGCGTGAGCGCTTCGGCACCCTCGTCGGCGTGGACCGCGCGGTCGAGGACGGCGACTTCGTCTCCCTCGACATCTCCGCCACCATCGGCGAGGAGGAGATCGACTCCGCGAAGGGCATCTCCTACCAGGTGGGCAGCGGAACGATGCTGCCCGGCCTCGACGAGGCCCTGATCGGCGCGAGCGCCGGCGAGACCCGCTCGTTCACGGCCCCCCTGGCCGGCGGCGAGCACGCCGGCGAGGAGGCCGACGTGACCGTCGTCGTCCAGTCGGTCAAGCAGCGCGAGCTGCCCGAGGCGGACGACGACTTCGCCCAGCTCGCCAGCGAGTTCGACACGCTCGAGGAGCTGCGCGGCGACCTGCGGGCGCAGGCCGAGCGGGTCAAGGCGATGGAGCAGGGCGTGCAGGCCCGTGACAAGGTGCTCGAGGCGCTGCTGGCGGCCGTCGAGATCCCGGTTCCGCAGTCCCTGGTCGACGCGGAGGTGCACAACCACCTGGAGAACGAGAACCGGCTCGAGGACGACGAGCACCGGGCCGAGGTCGTCGCGGAGGCCGAGAAGGCGCTCCGCACGCAGTTCCTGCTCGACGCGATCGCCGAGCAGCAGAAGGTGTCGGTCAGCCAGCAGGAGCTCATCGAGTACCTGGTGGCCACCGCGCCCCGCTACGGGATGGACCCGAACTCCTTCGCGCAGGCGCTGGACGGGGCCGGTCAGATCCCCGCCATGGTCTCCGAGGTCGCGCGGCGCAAGGCCCTCGCCGTCGCGCTCGAGCAGGCCACCGTGACCGACGCGTCGGGGAACACCGTCGACCTCGACGCGCTGGTGCCCGGCCGCGGTGAGGCGGACGCCGAGGAGGCAGACCTCGAGGCCGGCGCCGGCCCGGACGGCGCCGACGAGTCGGCCGAGGAGCCGGCCGACACGCCCCGCTGACGCCGCACGCCCCGACGCCCCCGTCCGCCCCGGACGGGGGCGTCGTCGTCCCCGTCGCGCGGCGTCCGGATCCCGCCGTGCGCCGTCAGCGAACAGTCGCGCCTCCGGGGAGTGGCGCGCGGGGGCGCCGCGTTAGGGTCGCTGAACCGTCCCACGAGACAGATGGAGCCCCGAAACCGATGGAGCGCACGAGCGTGAGCGAGCAGACGGCGGGCGCGAGCCCTGAGGCGCGCGGCGGTGCTCAGACCCTGGGTCTGGACGACCACATCTACCAGCGCCTGCTCAAGGAACGGATCATCTGGCTGGGGTCCGAGGTCCGCGACGACAACGCCAACGCCATCTGCGCGCAGATGCTGCTGCTGGCCGCGGAGGACCCCGACAAGGACATCTTCCTGTACATCAACTCGCCGGGCGGCTCGGTGACCGCCGGCATGGCGATCTACGACACGATGCAGTACGTCAAGCCGAACGTCGCGACGGTGGCGATGGGCCTGGCCGCCTCGATGGGCCAGTTCCTGCTCTCCAGCGGGGCGAAGGGCAAGCGGTACGCCACCCCGCACGCGCGGATCATGATGCACCAGCCGTCGGGTGGTATCGGCGGCACGGCGAGCGACATCCGCATCCAGGCCGAGCTCATCCTGCACATGAAGCGGCAGCTCACCGAGCTGATCGCCGAGCAGACCGGCCAGTCGATCGAGCAGATCTCCAAGGACGCCGACCGCGACCGCTGGTTCACCGCCGCGGAGGCCAAGGAGTACGGCTTCGTGGACCACGTGGTGACCCACGCCGGCGACGTCAGCGGCGGCGGCGGCACCAGCGCATGACGCCTTCCACCGGACCCGACTTCACCCGAGGAGCACCCCAGTGATGATCGACCCCCGCCGTCCGGGCTCCGGCCCCGCGGGCGCAGCCCTGCCGAGCAGTCGCTACATCCTTCCGCAGTTCGAGGAGCGCACGGCCTACGGCTTCAAGCGCCAGGACCCCTACACCAAGCTCTTCGAGGACCGCATCATCTTCCTCGGCGTGCAGATCGACGACGCGTCGGCCGACGACGTGATGGCGCAGCTGCTGGTCCTCGAGGCCCAGGACCCCGACCGCGACATCATCATGTACATCAACTCGCCCGGCGGCTCCTTCACGGCGCTGACGGCGATCTACGACACGATGCAGTTCGTCAAGCCCGACATCCAGACGGTCTGCCTGGGGCAGGCGGCGTCCGCGGCCGCCGTGCTGCTGGCCGCCGGCGCGAGCGGCAAGCGACTGGCGCTGCCGAACGCCCGGGTGCTCATCCACCAGCCGGCGATGGCCGGCGGGGACTACGGGCAGGCCTCGGACATCGAGATCCAGGCCAACGAGGTGCTGCGGATGCGCACGTGGCTCGAGGAGACGATCGCCAAGCACTCCAACCGCACGCCGGACCAGGTGCGCTCCGACATCGAGCGCGACAAGATCCTCACCGCGCAGGCGGCGCTGGAGTACGGGCTCGTGGACCAGGTGCTGGAGAGCCGCAAGGGGCGCGTGGGCGCCGGCGCGGCGAGCTGAACGGCTGACCGTGGGCGGGTCCGTCGCGCAACACGCCGACGGACTCGGCCCTGCCGCTGACACGGCGGCGCGGGTAGTGTCCAATGGGGACATGGAGCCGGCCGGTGGCGGGCTCGGGAGGAAGGATCTCGTCCGTGGCGCGTATCGGTGACGGCGCAGACCTGCTCAAGTGCTCCTTCTGCGGGAAGAGCCAGAAGCAGGTCAAGAAGCTCATCGCCGGGCCCGGCGTCTACATCTGCGACGAGTGCATCGACCTCTGCAACGAGATCATCGAGGAGGAGCTGGCCGAGGCCAGCGAGCTCGGTCTGGTCGAGCTGCCGAAGCCGAAGGAGATCTTCGACTTCCTCGCGGAGTACATCATCGGGCAGGACGCCGCCAAGAAGGCGCTGGCGGTGGCGGTCTACAACCACTACAAGCGGATCCAGGCCGACGAGCCCGCCAAGAAGGGCGAGGAGCCGGTCGAGCTCGCGAAGTCGAACATCCTGCTCATCGGCCCCACCGGGTCGGGCAAGACGTACCTGGCGCAGACGCTCGCGAAGATGCTCAACGTGCCCTTCGCCATTGCCGACGCGACCGCGCTCACCGAGGCGGGGTACGTCGGCGAGGACGTGGAGAACATCCTCCTCAAGCTGATCCAGGCCGCCGACTACGACGTCAAGAAGGCCGAGACCGGCATCATCTACATCGACGAGGTCGACAAGATCGCGCGCAAGAGCGAGAACCCGTCGATCACGCGCGACGTCTCCGGCGAGGGCGTGCAGCAGGCGCTGCTGAAGATCCTCGAGGGGACCACCGCGAGCGTGCCCCCGCAGGGCGGGCGCAAGCACCCCCACCAGGAGTTCATCCAGATCGACACGACGAACGTGCTGTTCATCGTCGGCGGCGCCTTCGCAGGCCTGGAGGACATCGTCTCGGCGCGCATCGGCAAGCGCGGTATCGGCTTCGGCGCCACGCTGCACAGCCCGGCCGACCTGCCGGACCTCTTCGGCGAGGTGATGCCGGAGGACCTGCTGAAGTTCGGCCTCATCCCGGAGTTCATCGGGCGCCTGCCGGTCATCACGACGGTGTCGCACCTCGACCGGGACGCGCTCGTGCGCATCCTCACCGAGCCGCGCAACGCTCTCGTCAAGCAGTACCAGCGCATGTTCGAGATCGACGGCGTCGAGCTCGAGTTCAGCCCGGACGCCCTCGACGCGGTGGCCGACCAGGCGATCCTGCGCGGCACCGGTGCTCGCGGGCTGCGGGCGATCATGGAGGAGGTCCTCCTCCCGGTGATGTTCGACGTCCCCTCCCGGGACGACGTCGCCCGCGTGGTGGTGACCCGCGAGGTGGTCCTGGAGAACGTCCTGCCGACGCTCGTCCCGCGCGAGAAGGCGGAGCCGCGCAAGCGCGAGCGCCGCGAGAAGTCCGCCTGACCGTCCGGCTGACCGACGGATCGCCCGAACGGCCCCGTGGATTGGCCCGAACGGGTTGTGACGGGTCGCCGTCTCCCGCACAGTGAGAGTCTGTCGGAGAGAGTGCGGGCCACTCATGCCACTCGACGTTCTCGTCGTCCATCACGACCCGGTGATGCTGACCGGCATCCGTGACGCTCTGGAACGAGCCGGTGACCGGGTGGTCGCCGCGGAGACCGACCTCGGGCGGGCAGTGCTCGCAGCCGGCCGGGACCGACCGGACGTCTGCCTCCTCGGCTGCCCCGCCTCCGCTGAAGGGCACCGGCTCACGCTGGGCGCCGTCCACGACGTCCAGCGGACCTCGCCGTCGACCACGGTCGTCCTGCTCGGTGCCTGCCCGGGTGTCCCGGAGCTCGTCGCGGCCCTCGCCGCCGGCGCGGTGGGGTACCTGCCCGAGGACGTGCGGCTGGACCGGTTGTCGAGCGTGCTGGCGGCGGCCCACGCGGGCGAGCCGGTCGTCCCGCGCCACCTGGTGGCGGAGGTCGTTGCGGCGCTGCTGCGCGTCGCGGCGGCCTCGGTGCCGGCGCAGCGCGTCGACGGCCTGACCCGTCGCGAGGCGGAGGTGCTGTCGCTGCTGCGCGCCGGCCACTCCACGGCGGCCATCGCCCACCGGCTGTCGGTGACGCCGGTGACGGTGCGGACGCACATCGGGGCCCTGGTGCGCAAGCTGCAGGCCAGGGACCGAGGAGACCTCGTCCGCTCCTGGACACCGGCGCGCTGAGGGAGGCGCCGGTCCGGTGCGTCTCCGCCCGGCCCGGCGCCCCCTGACTTACCTCAGCGGCGCGTGATCCTGCGTCACGGGTCGACGACGACGGTGCACGTCAGGGTGACCACCGGGTCGGTCGGCAGCAGGTTCGACACCGTCACGGACCCGTCACCGGTGGCCCCGGTGGAGCCGTTGGAGACGGCGCCCCCGCTGTCGGTGCACCGGATGACGGACGCCGTGCCGCCGTCCACCTGGGAGTCGACGGACACGGTGACGTTCGTCAGCGGCGTGTTGCTGAAGCCCACCGCCGCCTCGTTGCCGTCACCGCAGGTGGACTCGGTGCTCACCGTCACGCTCTTGGAGAGCGGGCCGTCGGCCGCGTACCCCGCTGGGAGCGTCTCGGTGACCGTGTAGCTGCCGGCGAACGAGCTCACCAGCAGGTTGCCGACGCACACGGTGCCGTCCGCCTGCGTGACGGCCGTGACGCCTCCGGCGGCCAGCTCGCCACCGGTGACGGTGAACGTGACACCGGCGTGCGGGTGGTCACCGGGCCCGGACGCCGCATGCTTGCGGGTCTTGGCGATCTCGATGGCGCCGCGCTCCCGCGCGTCGTTGAAGGTGCACGTCACCGTCTCGCCGGCCGACAGGCCGATCGACGCCGGGCCGGACCCGTCGTCACAGGCCGCGGAGACGAGGTTCCACCCGGCCGGCACCGTCTCGGCCACGTCGTACGTGCCGGGGCTGAGGTCGGAGAAGGTCCTCGAGTCCTTCCCGGCCGTCCCGGCGGCCGTGGTCGTGAGCGTGAACGGCGACGGCGTCAGGGTGCTCGACGTGAACGGGAACGACCCGGTCCCGTCGTCGGTGATCTTCTGCACGACGATCGTCCCGCGGGCGCGGTTGGTGTACGTGCAGTCGAGGACGTCGGTGTCGGCGTCGATGGCGAACGTCACCGTGGCCCCGCTGATCGACGGCGTCACGCCGCTGCTGGCGCTGCAGTCGACTCCGACGAGGTCCCAGCCGGCCGGGACGACGTCCTCGGTGACGGTGTAGCCGCTGCCGAACAGCACCGTGTTCTGGTAGTCCTTCACCCCGTCGTCGGTGAGCGTGAACGTGTTCGCGGACGCCGGGTCGGTGGGGAAGGCCTTGGTGTAGCCGAACGTGGTGGTGTTCGGGTTCTCCTCGGGGTCGGTCTGCTTGCGGATGATGACGTTGCCGCAGTTCTGCAGGTCGATGTCGACCGGTCGGATGAAGTCCTTCAGCTGCGAGGTGAACGCGTCCGACGACCGGCTCTTGAGCATCGCGGACCCGAAGGACGTGCAGCTCTCGTCGTCGAAGATCAGCCGCAGGTCGATCTGGGCCTCGCCGAAGGTGCGGGCCTGCTTCTGCCCGAGCCCGTCGGACTCGGCGCTCGGGATGACCGACGAGTTGATGGTGCCCACCGCGCACGGTGACCCGCCGCAGCCGGTACCGTCGTCGAGGTCCACCGCGTTGCCCCAGGCCGTCCCGCTCCAGAACCGGCCGCTGATCTCGGCCCGGGCCCCGCCCTGGTCGATCACGTACTCGATGAGCAGGTCTCCCGGGGTGCGGACCCTGTTCGGTCCCTGGGGGCAGGACGTCTCGGACTGGTTGAACTCGAAGTCCATCAGCGTCGTCCCACTCGGGTCGCTGACTCGGCTCCACGCCAGGTTGAGGAACCCGGGGTGCGTGGCCGTGCCCGGCTCCTCGTGGACGTGGAAGGTCAGCAGGTCGCTCTTGTTGTTCGGGATGGAGCCGGTGACCTCACCCGGACAGGACGTGTCCTCCTTGACCCCGCCCGCGTAGGAGTCGTCGTTGCGCCCGGTGGGAGCGTCGGTGGCGCGCTGCTCCGGACCGTTCGGGTGAGCCAGCGTCGCCCAGTCCGTCGACGGTGCGGCATGGTCCTGCTTGAGGTTGGCGTCGTCGTCGATCTCGAAGGTGCTCGGCGACAGCGTGGCGAGCCCGTGCGCGGCGAGGGCCGTCCCCCCGGCCGTCAGGCCGGCGGCGGACAGGCCCAGGGCCGCGACGGCGGCCAGGACCCTCCGGCGCTTGCCGGAGGACGGACGGCGCGCGACGCCGCCGGGTCGTGTTGGTACAGGCATGGTGAGATCCCCTCTCCGAGGCGGTGTCGGCCTCGTCGTGGGGACTCTCCTCCCGCGGTCTCGGGAGGACCATGGCTCGCGCGGACGGTTGGCGTTGAGCCGATCTCAACGCCCGACGTGGTCAGGACGAGTGCAGCTCGACCTCACGGACGGCGAGCTCGTCGCCGTCCGCCACCAGCTGGACGTCGGCGATCCGCCCGGCGCCGCGCAGGTCGTCCAGTGCCGACTCGACCATCGTGAGGGCCGCCTGCGGTCCCGCGACGACGGCGCGTGCGACGTCCGTCCGCATCGACACCTTCGCCTCCGACTTGGCCTTGCGGACCCCGGCGAGGGCCGAGCCGACGACCGCCAGCACGCGGGCGTCGGCGTCGGCGGCGGCCTCGCGCAGGGGTCCCGCCTCGGGCCACGCGGACCGGTGCACCGAGCCGGACCGCCACCAGGACCAGACCTCCTCGGTCGCGAACGGCACGAACGGCGCCAGCAGCCGCAGCAGGACGTCGAGCGCCCGCGCCAGGGCCGCGCGCGCCGACGCCGCGGCGTCCTCGCCCTGGGCGCCGTACGCGCGGTCCTTGACCAGCTCCACGTAGTCGTCGCAGAACGTCCAGAAGAAGGTCTCGGTCACCTGCAGGGCGCGCGTGTGGTCGTAGGCCTCGAAGGCGGCGGTGGCCTCGGTCACGACGTCCGCCAGCCCGCGCAGCATCGCGCGGTCGAGCGGCGCGGTGACCGGTGCGCCCGGGTCGGTCGCGCCCATCGACAGGGCGAACCTGCTGACGTTGAGCACCTTGATCGCCAGGCGTCGGCCGATCTTCATCTGGCCGACCTCGAACGCCGCGTCGGTGCCGAGGCGGGCGCTCGCGGCCCAGTACCGGACGCCGTCCGACCCGTGCTCCTCCAGCAGCCCCATCGGCGTCACGACGTTGCCCCTGGACTTGCTCATCTTCTTGCGGTCAGGGTCGAGGATCCAGCCGCTGATCGCCGCGTGCGCCCAGGGCAGCGAGCCGTGCTCGAGGTGCGCGCGGACGACGGTCGAGAACAGCCAGGTGCGGATGATGTCCTGCCCCTGCGGCCGCAGGTCCATCGGGAAGACCCGCTCGAACAGGTCCTGGTCGCGCTCCCACCCGCCCGCGATCTGGGGCGAGAGGGACGACGTCGCCCAGGTGTCCATGATGTCGGGGTCGCCGACGAAACCACCTGGCGCGCCACGCTGGTCCTCGGTGTACCCCGGCGGGACGTCGCTGCTCGGGTCGATCGGCAGGCTCGCCTCGTCGGGCACGATCGGGTCGTCCTGGACGACGTCCCCGTGCTCGTCGACGCGGTACCAGACCGGGATCGGGACGCCGAAGAACCGCTGCCGGCTGATCAGCCAGTCGCCGTTGAGCCCATTGACCCAGTTGTCGAAGCGCACCCGCATGAAGTCGGGGTGGAACGCGAGCTCCTTGCCGCGGGCGAGCAGCTCGTCGCGCAGGGCCGCGTCGCGACCGCCGTTGCGGATGTACCACTGCCGGCTCGTGACGATCTCGAGCGGCTTGTCGCCCTTCTCGTAGAAGTTCGCCTTGCGCTGCGTGGGCGCCGGCTCGCCGACCAGGTCGCCGGACTCCCGCAGCCGCTCGACGACGGCCTGCCGCGCCGCGTGGGTGGTCTTGCCGGCGAGGTCGGCGTAGACCTCCGCGGCCGGCTCGTGCGCCAGCCACTCGGGCGTCTCGCGCAGCAGCCGCCCGTCACGGCCCACGACGGAGCGGGTCGGCAGCTGCGCCTCGCGCCACCACTGGACGTCGGTGAGGTCGCCGAAGGTGCAGCACATCGCGATGCCGGCGCCCTTGTCCGGCTCGGCGGCCGGGTGCGCGAGCACGGGGACCTCGACGCCGAACAGCGGAGTGGTGACCGTGGTGCCGAACAGCGACTGGTACCGCTCGTCGTCCGGGTGCGCGATGAGCGCGACGCACGCGGGGATCAGCTCGGGCCGTGTCGTCTCGATCTCGACCGTGGTCGCGTCCGGGCCGTGGAACGCGACCCGGTGGAAGTGGCCCGGGTAGTCCCGCGCCTCCAGCTCGGCCTGGGCCACCGCGGTCTGGAACGTGACGTCCCACAGGCCCGGCGCCTCCGCGGTGTACGCGTCTCCGCGGGCCAGGTTGCGCAGGAACGCGCGCTGCGACGCGGCCCGGGCGTTCGCGTCGATCGTCTGGTACGTCTGGCTCCAGTCGACCGAGAGGCCGAGCCGGCGCCACAGCGCCTCGAACTGCCGCTCGTCCTCGACGGTCAGCCGCTCGCACAGCTCGACGAAGTTGCGCCGGCTCACCGGCACCTGGTCGGCGGCTTTGACGCTCTTGGCGCCCCCGCTGTGCGGCGGGGTGAAGTCCGGCTCGTAGGGCAGCGACGGGTCGCACCGGACGCCGAAGTAGTTCTGCACCCGGCGCTCGGTGGGCAGGCCGTTGTCGTCCCAGCCCATCGGGTAGAACACCTCGCGGCCGCGCATCCGCTGGTACCGCGCGACGAGGTCGGTGTGCGTGTACGAGAAGACGTGCCCCACGTGCAGCGAGCCGGAGACGGTCGGCGGGGGCGTGTCGATCGAGTAGATCTCGTCGCGCGTCCTCGTCCGGTCGAACGCGTAGGTGCCCTGCTCGGTCCATACCGCGTCCCACTTGGTCTCGAGGCCGTCGAGGGACGGTTTCTCCGGGACGCTGGGCGGGGTGTGGCTCTGCATGGCCCGATCCTCCCAGACCCGCGCCCGCCACCCCGAACCGGTTTCCCGCCCGCTCGAGTGTGACCCCGGGAGCAGACACGCCGGCGTGTCGTGTCGGCAGGGTCACACTCGGCGGGTGGGCGGGTGCCGGGGCAGGATGAGCCCATGAGTGAGCAGACGCCGCGCGCGGTGGTGACCGGGGCGAGCTCGGGGATCGGGGCCGCGACCGTGCGGCAGCTGCGCGGCCTCGGCTGGGCCGTGCTGGCCGTGGCCCGCCGCGGGGACCGGCTGGCCGAGCTGGCCCGCGAGACGGGCTGCGACTTCTGCGTCGTCGACGTCACCGACGCGCAGGACGTCGCGCGGCTGGCCCATGAGGCGACCGCGGTCGGCCCGGTGCACGCGCTCGTCAACAACGCCGGCGGGGCGATCGGGATGGACTCCGTCGCCGAGGGCGACCCCGCCGAGTGGCGCGCGATGTACGAGGTCAACGTGCTCGGCGCGCTGCGGGTCACGCAGGCGCTGCTACCGGCGCTGCGCGAGAGCGGACGTGGCGACGTGCTCGTCATGTCGTCGACGGCCGGCTTCGTCGCCTACGAGGGCGGCGGCGGGTACGTGGCCGCCAAGCACGCCGAGCACGCCCTCGCCGCCACCTTGCGCCTCGAGCTCGCGGGCGAGCCGGTGCGGGTGATCGAGATCGCTCCGGGCATGGTGCGCACGGAGGAGTTCTCGGTCAAGCGGTTCCGCGGTGACGCCGACCTCGCCGACTCGATCTACCGCGGCGTGCGCGAGCCGCTGACGGCCGAGGACGTCGCGGACTGCGTCGTGTGGACCCTCACCCGGCCGCACCACGTGAACGTCGACCTGCTCGTCGTCCGGCCCCGCGCCCAGGCGGCCCAGCACAAGGTGGCCAGGGACGCCTGAGGCGCACGCGACGCCGTCCGGTCAGTCGGGGGAACCCGGCTCGGGCTCGGCGGCGGGGGAGCCGGCGTTGTCGTCCACCGTCTCGTCGTCGGGCGGCGGCAGGTGCGCCACGCCCCCCAGCTTCTCCACCTCCTGCGTGAGCGCGTCGACCACCGCGCGCAGCTGGACCTGCGCGACCCGGGCGAACGCGGTCACGTACTGGACGTCCGGCAGCGCGGCGACCGTCGCGGCGAGCTCGGGCCGTGCCGCGGGGGCGCCCGGGGCGGCCCGCGCCGCCACGGGGCCGTCACCGGCCCGGTCCGAGATCTCCCGTGCCGCCTGCTGGGCCCGCTGCACGATGTCGCGGTACTGGGCCCGGGCCGACTCCACGAGGTCACGGGCGTACTGCTCGGCCTCCGCGACCGTGTCGTCCGCGGCCTGCTGGGCGCGGCTGAGGAGCTCCACGGCCCGGACGCTGATCTCCATCCGGATCTCGTCGTCGTCCGGTCGGGGGCTCTCCTGGTGGAGCCGGGCCACCTCGTCGCGCAGCTCGGCCAGCTCGCGACGCATCCGGGCGCGGTCCTCGGCCGCCGCCTCGATGTCAGCGGCCAGGCGGTCGAGGAAGGCGCGCACCTCGGCCTCGTGCAGCCCGTCGGTCTGGCGGGCGAAGCGCACCGAGCGGATCGCGTGCGGCGACAGGACCGCCCGGACGGGTTCGTTCTGCAGGTCGGTCACTGCTCGTCACCTTCTCGGGGGTGGTCCGCCGTGGGGCCCGACACGACGGTGGTGAACTGCTCGTAGTGGATGTCGGCGGCCGGCATCCCGGCCGCCGTCAACGCTCCGATGGTGTGCACGACCATCGCCTGCGAGCCGCAGACCAGAGCGGTGCGCCCCTGCCAGGCACCGCTGCGCGCGGCGACGCTGCCGACCAGACCCCGGGTGCCCGGGTAGGAGAGGTCGTCCGACACGGCCTCGGTGTACGTGAACCACGGCCGGCTGGCGGCCAGCTGTCGCAGGTGGTCGCGGTCGTAGAGGTTCCAGGGCATCCGGACGCCGTGGAGCAGGTGCGCCTGCGGTCCCGAGCCAGTGGTGCGGTGCAGCTCGTCCACCTGCTCCAGGACGGCGCGCAACGGCGCGAGCCCGGTGCCGCCGGCCACCAGCAGCAGGTCGGGCCGGTGATCGGGGAGGGTCAGCTGGTCACCCACCGGAGCGCCGAGTCTGACGGTGTCCCCGGCCCGGAGCGTTCGCACGATGCTGGTGCTCACCTGACCGCCGGCGACGAGCTGCACGTGGATCTCGATCGAGCCGTCGTCGCGCGGGGCGTTCGCGGGGCTGTAGTAGCGCCACAGCCGGGGGCGCTGCGGGACCTCCATCGCGAACGACTGCCCCGGGAGGTAGTCGAACGGCTGGTCGAGCGACAGGCGGACCACCGCGACGTCGAGCGTGCGGCGCTCGACGTGGGTCACGGTGGCGCCCCAGGCGGCCGGGCTCGTCGCCTCGGACTCCTCGGCGGCCTCGACCATCACCCGGGCGATGAGCCCGTAGGCGGCGGCCCAGTCGGCGGCGACCTCGTCGGTCCACGCCGCGCCGAGGAAGTGCCGGAGCGTCGCCAGCAGGGAGGCCCCCACCGCGGGGTAGTGGGCGGCCACGGTGCCGAACCTGCGGTGGTCGCGGCCGAGCTGCTGGATGAACGGGGTGACCTGCTCCAGCTCGTCCACGTGGCTGACGATCCGTCCGAGGGCAGCCACGAGCTTGTCGCGCTGGGACGCCATGGAGATGGGGAACAGGTCCCGTGTCTCCGGGTGCGACAGGAACAGGTGGGAGTAGAAGAAGTGCGGCACCTCGTCGCCGCACTTGGCGACCTGGGCCCACGTGTCCTTGAGGGCGTGCGCGTCGACCACGAGCCACCCCTCAGCCGGCGCTGACGACGTCCCCGCGGGTAGCCCCCAGCGTCGCGCCGACACGGCCGATGATGTCGTCGGGGACGCCCGCATCCCGCAGCGCCGCCACGAGATGCGCGACGACCCGGTCGAAGTCGCCGTCGCCGATGCCGAGCGGCTCGTGAGCCGCCCGCAGCTCGCGCCCGTCGTACTCCGCGGGACCGCCCAGCACCTGCGAGATGAGCAGCACCTGGTGCCGGCGCAGCCGCGCCATGTCGATGCCGGCGAAGAAGGGCGCCAGCGCGGGATCGGCCAGCACCCGGCGGTAGAAGCTGTCGACGACCTGCGCCACGGCGGGTCCGCCGCCGACGCGCTCGTAGTCGGACCTGCTGTCGTCCTGGACGTCGGCGGTTGCGTCGTGACTCATCGGGCTCCTCGTGGACGTGACGCGCGGTGCCGAGCCCCCTGACAGCGACGCGCTCGCGGGTTGATGGTGACGTTCTGTCCGAGTCGGTCCCTGGCGAGGGAGCCGCCGAGCCAGGCTTGCGGCTCGCGGTGACGATGTCAACAGGCCGGCAGGGCCAGGGGGTCCCTCACCCGAGCGTCCCGGTCGCGTAAGCGTGGCTGGCGGCGACGACGCCCGCCACCACGTCCAGCTCGCCCTCGGTGCGCGGGCCGTAGACCAGGACCATGCCGCGGGCGAGCCGGACGCCCGCCAGAGGGTGCGCCACCGCCCAGCCGCGCGCCACGGCGTCCGCCGCCAGAGCCCGGGGGAGTGCCAGGTGCAGCGACCCGTCGTGGCCGGGGTGCAGGTGCGCGAACTCGCCGACCTGGGGCACGAGGAAGGCGTCCAGCGGTGCGGCGGCACCCCGCTCGACCATGAGACCGCGAGCGCCGGGCACGGAGATCGCCGACTGGCGGCTGGTCACGCCCGGCAGGGCGGCCACCCGGGCAAAGAGCTGCTCCTGGATCTCCGCGGGACTGTTGTCCGACTCCTGCTGCTGGGGGATCGTCCACGACACCCGGGGCCTGTCGCCGTCACGGTCGGGCAGCAGCCCGTCCGGCAGCGACGGCCACGTGGTCGGCCCCGGGGGCAGTGGACGGCGTCGGCTGAGGAAGTCCAGCCGCTCGCCGACCCAGCCGGCCAGCTCGGTGACGGTCCCGGCGGTGAGGCCGTGCCCTCCCGGGTCCCGACGGGCGTAGGTCGGCGCGCCCGACTCGCCCAGCAGGTAGCGCCAGGTCCGGTCGAGCAGCTCGCGGGGGATGACCGTGTCGCCGTCGCCCTGGGCGACGAAGACCGGCACCCCGGCCAGCCGGGCCGGCTCGACGGGCACCTCGGCGTCGAAGGGCAGCGTGCCGTAGAGGATCGCGGCTCCGGCGAACCGCTGGGGGTCGCTCAGCAGGAGACCGCCGGCGAACGCGGCCCCACCGCTGAAGCCGACGAGCACCACGGGCCGCCCGGCAGGAGCGACGTCGTCCAGCCAGCGCCCGAACCAGGCCATCGTGTCGGCCAGCGACTCGGCCAGCGGCCGCCCGATGCCGCGGTTGGCGAACCAGGCGTAACCGCCGCCCTCGGCGATCGGCGCGCGGACCGCGGCGCAGGACGGGCCGGCGGGCAGGTGGTCGGCCAGGCCGAGGATGCCCTGCTCGTCGGAGCCCCTGCCGTGCAGCAGGACGACGAGGGGACGGGCCGGGTCGTCGCCGTCCCGCCAGGCGACGGTGGGCTCCGGGAACGCGCTCACGTGGTGGCCCCCCGCTCGTCCGACTCGGTGACGACGCGCCCGGCCGTTCGCACGCCGGACCAGCGGGCGAGCTCGGCGTCCAGGTCGAGGCGCTCCACCGGGGCGGCGCTCTCGTAGGCACCCCAGTCCTCGCGCGGCAGCATCCACATGATCTCGAACTCGTTGCCGTCCGGGTCGGCGCCGTACACGCTCTTGGTGGCGCCGTGGCTCGACTCGCCGGTGTAGGCGCCGGCCTCCAGGAGGGTCTGCCGGGCGGCGGCGAGCTCCTCGACGGTGTCGAGCTGCCAGGCCAGGTGGTACAGCCCCACGGTGCCGCGGTGCCTGGGGGCGGCACCGGCGCCCAGGCCGAACAGGCCGAGGTCGTGGTGGTTGCCCGAGCGCGGCAGTCGCAGGAACGCGGCGTCCGCGCGCGGCTCGCGGGCCACGACCTCCATCCCGAAGACCTGGGTGTAGAACCGCTCGGCCCGTTCGCGGTCGGAGACGAACAGGACGGCGTGGTTCAGGCGGACCGGGGAGATCGGTGTCATGGTCGGCTCCTCTGGTGGG
>JBKHXE010000063.1:0-9530 GCA_046566185.1 Actinomycetes bacterium
TCAAGAGCATCAGCACCGGCGTCATCGCCGTGGTCGTCGTCCTCATGGTGCTCGCCGAGTTCAGCATCAACGTCGGCCCGCTCATCGCCGGCGCCGGCGTCCTCGGCGTCGCGCTCGGGTTCGGCTCGCAGGCGCTCGTCAAGGACTTCCTCTCCGGCATCTTCATGATCGTCGAGGACCAGTACGGCGTCGGCGACGTCGTCGACCTCGGCGAGGCCAGCGGCTCCGTCGAGGCCGTCGGGCTGCGCGTGACGCGGCTGCGCGACGTCAACGGCACCGTCTGGTACGTCCGCAACGGGGAGGTGCTGCGCGTCGGCAACATGTCGCAGGGCTGGGCCCGCGCCGTCCTCGACGTCGAGGTGGCCTACGGCGAGGACCTCGGGCGCGTGCACGACGTGCTGCGCGAGATCGGCGCCGACCTGAAGGCCGACGAGGACTGGGCCCACCTCGTCATGGAGGACCCCGAGGTCTGGGGCATCGAGGCGCTCTCGGCCGACTCCGTCGTCGTCCGACTCGTCGTCAAGACCGTTCCGCTGGAGCAGTGGACCGTCGCCCGCGAGCTGCGCCGCCGCATCAAGGCGCGCTTCGACCGGGAGGGCATCGAGCACCCGTTCCCGCAGCGCACGGTGTGGATGCGGCACGCGGACGGCGAGCGGCAGCCCGCCGGCGGCCCCGCGCAGGAGCGCCACGAGAAGCCGACCGGCGGCGAGTCGCAGGTCGCGCAGGACATCGACAAGCGCAGCGACAAGGGCATGTAGCCGCCGCCCCCCACCCCCCACCCCTCCCACCCCGCCCCCGCCGAGTGTGAGTCCTGGCGCTGAAACGCCCGGCGTGTCTGCCCCAGGACCCACACTCGAGCGCCTCGGTGACGGGGCCTCCACAGCCCACCGCGGCGGTCCCGCCGTCCACAGCGCCCCCGGCGAGGCTTCTCTCTCGGGGGCACGGGCCCCAGCGTCTGCGCGATGGAGACCCTTCCCGACACCCTCCTCCGCGGCGCGCACCGTGCCGGGGCGCTGACCGCCGCCGGAGTGACCGACTACCGCCGCGACCCGCTGTGGCGGCAGGCCCTGCCGAACCGGTGGGCATGGGTGCCCACCGACCCCGACCACCCGCGTCAACGGGCGCTCGTCGGCGCGTCGGCGGTCCCGGACGACGGCGCGGTCGGCGGCTGGGCGGCGGCCTTCCTGCACGGCGCGCGCCAGCTCGACGGCTCGACGGTCGACCCAGCCGTGCACGAGCCCGTCCTGCTGTGCATGCGCCGCGTGCAGCAGCGCCCGTGGTGGACCGGGGTGAGGCCCTTCCGCAGCGACCTGGACGCCGCAGACGTCGTCGAGGTGGACGGCGTGCCGGTGACCTCGCCCCTGCGGACGGCGTTCGACCTGGCCCGGCTCGCGCCGGACCTCACCGAGGCCGTCGTCCGCCTCGACGTGCTGGCGCGTGACCTGTCGGTGGACCCCGACGACGTGCTGGCGTACGCCCGCGAGCGGCGACGGTGGCGCGGCGTCCCGCGGGCCAGAGCGGCATCGCGGCTGGTCGACGTCCGGACGGCGTCACCGCAGGAGACCCGGTACCGCATGCTGTGGGTGCTGGAGGCGGGGCTGCCGCGGCCTCTCTGCAACTGGCCGGTCACCGATCTCGACGGTCGGCTGCTGGGGGTCGTGGACCTGCTCGACCCGGACGCCGGGGTCGCCGGGGAGTACGACGGCGCCGACCACGCGGCACCCGAGCGCCGCGCCCTTGACCACGCCCGCCAGGAGACGATCGAGGCCCACCGGCTGCGCGTCGTCCGGATCGCCGGCCCCGACCTCGCTCGCTACCGGATGCGCACGGTGCTGCGCGTCCGGCGCACCTACGCCGAGGGGCGCCACCGCGACCGGCGACGGGACCTGTGGACCCCCGGCACCCCGTGATCGAGTGTGACGCCGCGAGCCGACACGCCGGGCGTGTCCGTACCCGGAGCCACACTCGGCGCGGGGGCGGGCGGCGCGCGGGTGCGGTGGGGGCACGCTGCCCTGACACTGAGGCGGTGGCCGACTCCCCTCCGCTCGCCCTCGTCACCGGTGTCACCGGCTACATCGGCGGCCGCCTCGTGCCCGAGCTGCTCGACGCGGGCTTCCGGGTGCGCGCCATGGCCCGCAACCCGCGGCGGCTCGCCGACCGCGACTGGTACGCCGACGCCGAGGTGGTCGAGGCCGACGCCCTGGACGCCGACGCGGTGCGCGCGGCGCTGGACGGCGTGGACGTCGCCTACTACCTCATCCACGCGATGGGCAGCGGGCCGGAGTTCGCCGACCGCGACCGGCGGACGGCGCGGACGTTCGCCAGGGCGGCGCGCGAGGCGGGCGTCGGCCGCATCGTCTACCTCGGCGGTCTGCACCCCGGCGACCAGCGCCTGTCCCGGCACCTGCGCAGCCGCAAGGAGGTCGGCGAGATCCTCCTCGACAGCGGCGTGCCGACCGCGGCGCTGCAGGCCGCGGTGATCATCGGAAGCGGGTCGGCGTCGTTCGAGATGCTGCGCTACCTCACCGAGCGGCTGCCGGTGATGGTCACGCCGCGGTGGGTCGACACGCGCATCCAGCCGATCGCCGTCCGGGACGTGCTGCGCTACCTCGTGGGCGCCGCGTCGCTGCCGGACGACGTCAGCCGCACCTTCGACATCGGCGGGCCCGACGTCCTCACCTACCGGGAGATGATGCAGGGCTACGCGAGGGTCGCCGGGCTGCCGCCGCGGCGCATCCTCCCGGTGCCGGTGCTCACGCCGCGGCTGTCGAGCCACTGGGTCGGGGTCGTCACGCCGGTGCCCAGCACCATCGCGCGGCCGCTGGTCGACAGCCTCGTGCACGAGGTGGTGTGCAAGGAACAGGACATCCGGGCCTACGTGCCCGACCCGCCGCAGGGGCTGACGAGCTTCACGAGCGCCGTCGAGCTCGCGCTCGCCAGGGTGCAGAACCTCGAGGTCGCCACCTCGTGGGCGTCGGCGTCGGTCCCGGGAGCCCCGAGCGACCCGCTGCCCAGCGACCCCGACTGGGCGGGCGGCTCCCTCTACGTCGACGACCGGGCCGGGGTGGTGGACGCCGGCCCGGAGCACCTGTGGTCGGTGATCGAGGGAATCGGTGGGCAGAACGGCTGGTACTCCTGGTCTCTCGGCTGGCGGGTGCGCGGGATCCTCGACCGTGTCGCCGGCGGGCCCGGGCTGCGTCGCGGCCGACGCAACCCCTACGACCTGTCGGTCGGCGACGCCCTCGACTGGTGGCGCGTCGAGGAGGTCAAGGACGCCGAGCTGCTGCGGCTGCGTGCGGAGATGCGGCTGCCGGGGCTCGCCTGGCTCGAGCTCATCGTCGAGCGGGACGACGAGGGCCGCACCGTCTTCCGGCAGCGAGCCCTGTTCCACCCGCAGGGGCTGCTGGGCCATGCCTACTGGTGGTCGGTCTGGCCGTTCCACGGCGTCGTCTTCGGCGGCATGCAGCGCAACATCGCGCACGCCGCCGAGCAGGCGGCGCGCGAAGGAACGCCGGTCCGCTGGCGGGTGACCCGCGGCCGGCAGGCCGAGCCGGAGCCCACCCCGGAACAGCAGGACGAGCCGGAGCCGCGCAGTGCCTGAGCCGACGCGCGTGCTCGTCACCGGCGCCGGCACCGGGATCGGGCGCGCGACCGCGCTGCGCTACGCCGAACGCGGTGCCCGACTCACCCTGGTCGGGCGCCGCGCGGCGCCGCTGGACGACGTGGCGACGCGGTGCCGTGAGCAGGGCGCGGACGACGTGCTCGTCCGACCCGCCGACGTCACCGACGCGGGGGCGTGCGAGAAGGTGGTGGCGGACGTCGTGGCGGCGCACGGCGGCCTGGACGTCTGCGTGCACTCGGCGGCCGTGGCCGCCTACGGCCGGCTGCACGAGCTGCCGCTGGAGGCCGTCGACCGGGTGGTGGAGATCAACGTTCTCGGGTCGCTCCGGGTGGCCCGTCCGGTGCTGCGGGCCTTCCGCGAGCAGCAGGGGGGCACGCTCGTCCTCATCGGGTCGGTGCTGGGGCGGGTCGCGGTGCCGCAGATGGGTGCGTACGTCGTCAGCAAGTGGGCCGTGCGGGGCCTGGCGCGGGTGCTCGCCCTGGAGTCCCGCGACATCCCGGGGGTGGAGGTCTGCCTGGTCGCCCCGGGCGCCGTCGACACCCCGATCTACCCCGAGGCCGGCAACTGGACGGGCCGGCGTCCCCGCCCGCCGTGGCCGGTGGCGCAGGCGGACGACGTGGCCCGCGCCGTCCTGCACACCGTCGAGCACCCACGGCGCGAGCGGCTCACCGGGTGGGCCACGCCGCTGATGGCAGCGGGCGGCGCGCTGCTCCCGTGGGCCTACGACGCCCTGGCCGGCCCCCTGATGCGCGTCGGCGGCTTCAGCCGGGCGCCCGCCGAGCCGGGCCCGGGCAACCTCTGGCGCGACGACCGCGGACAATGAGGGTGTGACCCAGTCTCCCGAGCCGACCGCAGAGCCGGGCCGTCAGCAGTCGTTCTACGAGGCGATCGGCGGCCACGACACCTTCGTGCGCCTCGTCGACCGCTTCTACCAGGGCGTGGCCGACGACCCGCTGCTGCGGCCGATGTACCCCGAGGAGGACCTCGCCGGGGCGCGGCAGCGGCTGACGATGTTCCTGGAGCAGTACTGGGGAGGTCCGACGACGTACAGCGAGCAGCGGGGGCACCCGCGGCTGCGGATGCGGCACGCCCCCTTCCCGGTCGACCTCGCGGCGCGCGACGCGTGGCTGCGGCACATGCGCGACGCCGTCACCGACCTCGGCCTGCCTCCGCTGTACGAGTCGATGCTGTGGGACTACCTCGAGCGGGCCGCGCACAGCATGGTGAACCGCCTCTCCTGAGGGGCCGCCGCAAGAAGGCGGCATCTTCGGCAAGGACTTGCATCACCCCCGGGGGGCCGCCCTACGCTGGTGAGCCGTGACCTCCCTCGCCACGACGTCCCCGGTCAGCGCGCCCACTCCCGCCGGCCACGAGTGGTGGCGCTCCGCGGTGATCTACCAGGTGTACCCCCGCTCGTTCGCCGACTCCAACGGCGACGGCGTCGGCGACCTGCCCGGCATCACCGCCCGGCTCGACCACCTGGCCGCCCTCGGCGTGGACGCCGTGTGGCTGAGCCCGTTCTACGTCTCGCCGCACGCCGACGCCGGCTACGACGTCGCCGACTACCGGGACGTCGACCCGCTGTTCGGCGAGCTCGCGGACGCCGACGCCCTGGTGGCCCGGGCCCACGAGCTCGGCATCCGGGTCATCGTCGACCTCGTGCCGAACCACACTTCCGACGAGCACCCGTGGTTCCAGGCCGCCCTCGCCGCTGGCCGCGGCAGCCGCGAGCGGGCCCGCTACCTGTTCCGCGACGGCCGCGGCGAGCACGGCGAGCTGCCGCCCAACGACTGGCGCTCGGTGTTCGGCGGCGAGGCGTGGATGCGCGTCACCGAGCCCGACGGCTCCCCCGGCCAGTGGTACCTGCACCTGTTCGACACCAAGCAGCCGGACCTCGACTGGGACCACGAGGACGTGTGGGCCGAGATGGAGGACGTCCTGCGGTTCTGGCTGGACCGCGGCGTCGACGGGTTCCGCGTCGACGTCGCCTCGGGGCTGGTGAAGGCCCCGGGCCTGCCCGACTGGAACCACGAGCAGGAGCTGCTCGAGGGTGCGAACTCCGACGGCGAGCGGCCCCCGATGTGGGACCAGGACGGCGTCCACGAGATCTACCGCTCGTGGCGCCGGGTGCTCGACGCCTACGACGGCGACCGCATGCTCGTCGCGGAGGCGTGGGTGCACCCCGTCGACCGCATCGCCCGCTACGTGCGCCCCGACGAGATGCACCAGGCCTTCAACTTCGACTACCTCGTCACGCCGTGGCGCGCCGCCGACCAGCGCGAGGTCATCGACGCGTCGCTGGCCCGGATGGGCGAGGTCGGCGCCCCGTCCACGTGGGTGCTGAGCAACCACGACGTCGTCCGGCACACCTCGCGCCTCGGGCTGCCCGTCGGGACGCCGCGGCCGAACGGGATCGGCGCCGACGACCCGCAGCCCGACGAGGAGCTCGGCCTGCGCCGGGCGCGCGCCGCGACGACGCTCATGCTCGCGCTGCCCGGCTCGGCGTACCTGTACCAGGGCGAGGAGCTCGGCCTGCCCGACCACACGGCGCTGCCGGACCACGTGCGGCAGGACCCGACCTTCCACCGCACGGACGGCGAGGAGCTCGGCCGCGACGGCTGCCGGGTGCCGGTCCCCTGGACGGCGCACGCCCCCGCGTTCGGCTTCGGCGGCGAGCCGTGGCTGCCGCAGCCCGAGGTGTTCGCCCGCTACGCGCTCGACGTCCAGCAGGGGGTGCCCGGGTCGACGTACGAGCTGTACCGCGCGGCACTGCGGCTGCGGCGGGACCACGCGCTCGGCGCCGGCACGCTCGAGTGGGCCGAGCTGGACGGCGGCGACGTGCTGGCGTTCCGCAACGGCAGCGTGCTCGTGGTGACGAACTTCGGCGACGAGCCGGTGTCGCTGCCGGCGGGCGCCGAGGTGCTGCTCGTCTCGGGCCAGCTCGTCGCCGGAGCCGACGGTCGCGCCGCCGTCCCGACGGACGTCACCGTCTGGCTGCGCGCCTGACCGCCGTGGTGCCGATGTGAGACTGGCTGCGTCTCGCCCACGTGGCGCCAAGATGGCGCCACGCCGAGTGTCAGATCAAGGACCTCCCGGACGACGTCCCTTTGGCGACCGTCGTCGCCATGGTCGCGGATGCTGCTCGACAACAGCTTCCCTCACGACTCGCCACGCTCCTTCGGGATGCCGGTCACGACACCGAGCCGGGATCACGGCATTCAGGCCGCCGCCGACGAAGAGGTCCTCGGCCTCGCCCGCCAGCAACGCCGAACACTGATCTCCGCGGACACCGACGGAACGCTCCTGGCGCGTACCGGCGCCGACGCGCCATCGATCATCCTGATACGACGGGCCTCACCCCGACGGGCCGAACAGTTGGCCGCGCTGCTCCTGGCCAACCTCGACCAGCTCACGGAGGACCTCCTCACCGGCGCTGTCGTCGTCGTCACCGACGTCGACCTGCGTGTCCGCCGCCTACCAATCCCGCCAGCTGGCAAGTCAGCCAACCCTGATCGAGCGCCGTCGCAACTCGAGCATCCTCTGCCGCGTTGAGGGCGGTTGCGCCGGCCCAACCATGCCGCTGTCCTTGCGGCTTGGATCGGCCGACATCTCCTGCCAGCATTCGCGGATGGATCGAGAGGAGTTCGCCTCGAGGGTTTGTCGCACGCTGGAAGCAAGGGGTGTAGAGGTTGAGGCTTCGCGGGGCCGCCCGTCTGGTCCCTTCGATTTCGGACCGGTGCTTACGGTCTGCGACCGCCATGGGCGTCGATGCGCCTGGTACTTCGAGGAGGACTCGACGTTATGGTGCGACCAGGGCGACGGATTGTGGCGCGAAGTGCTCTTGCGGCGACCCGGCGATGTCGAGGAGTTGGTCAACGGAATGCTCTCCTGACGCACGTTCGAGCGGTGGTCAGCTTGTCGACCATGACAAAGCTGTCTCGATCGAGGCCGTTCTGCTCATCCGCTGCGACCGGCACTCGGAGCAAAGGTGCGTTGACCTCCGTGGTCGTGCACGGGCAGACCGTCAACGACTCCGTCGCGTCGAACCGATCGTCCCGGACGACCAACGCCGGTCTCGGCTTGCTCGCGTAGACGCCACCGGCGACGGAGACGATGTCCCCGCGCCTCATCCCTCCCACTCGTCCGAGACAGCCTCGACGAGGCCTCACCCAAGGGCTGATGGGGTGCGCACGGTGTCGTGGTGTCCAGGACCGACCCTGCCTCGGGGCGACGACACAACCGTCACACCCCGGTACGCTCCGCGATGCCACGCAGCAGCGCCGCCTGCCCGGCGTGCTGCAGGTCGTCGCTGACGACGCTGACGAGCCGGACGCCGAGGGTCACCGGCGGGTCCCACCGCGTGTCGACGACCCGGTCGAGGTCCTCGCCCGACAGGCCGGCGACGAACGCAACCGTCGAGGCGTGGACGGCGTCGAGGTAGCCGAGCAGCAGCGCCGCGTCGGGCACCCGCACGGACGCCACCTCGTCGCTGTCGTGACCGTAGCCGATGTCACCCACCGGCAGCGGCAGGCCGAACCGCTCGTGCCAGCCCTGCGCCGTCCAGACCTGCTCGCGGCCGGCCACGTCGGCGACGTGGTCGTCCTGCACGCGGGTGAGGTGCCACACCAGCCACGCGACGGTGTTGGCGTCCGTGTCGGCGCGCCAGTGCAGCTGGGCGGCGGTGATGCCGTCGAGCGTCTCGTGGACGACCTCCCGCACGCGGCCGAAGGCGTCCGTCAGCAGTCCTGCGGTGTCCATCGGCCCAGCGTGTCTCACGCGAGGAGCGGACGCCTCACGAGCACGTGCCCGCGCCGGGTGGACAGGCGGTGCCACGGCCCGGCGACCAGGACGTCGACGGGCTCGGCGCCGAGGAAGCCGAGCCCCTCGGCAGCGAACGCTGCCCCGCCCGGCACCTCGGTGCCGGGCGCCGGACGCGACCAGACGCCGGCTCGCAGCCGGGCCACCGCGGGCGCGCCGGCGACGTCCGGGACGCCGGCGGCCACCTCCGCGACGCCGAGGCGGGCGGCGTCGCGAAGGACGTCGGCCGGCACCTGGCCCAGCGCCGTCCAGCCGCTGCGCGGCGGGGCGACCCCCGCCCAGGAGACGCCGGTGGCCGGCGCGGGCGGCAGCGGCAGCACCGGCTCGGCGGCGCGGCGCGCGAACCGGTCGGTGAGCGCGGCGAGGTCGACGACGACGTCGACGTCCGAGGGCTCCGCCAGTGCGAACGTGCGCAGGCCCAGCACGTCGGGACCGCCGCCTCCGTGGACGGGCGACACGTAGACCGCGAGGACCCGGGCGTGGCCGGCCAGCCGCGCGGCGCCCCCGGAGTCGAGGTACTTGGCGCGCGCGACGTAGGTGGCCAGGTCGTCCCACGACGCCTGGTCGGCCAGGCGCAGCGTCATGCCTGCGTGCGGCGCTGCTCGAGCCGGCGGCGGCGCAGGTCCACCGGCTCCCCGCGCCAGGACTCCAGTCGCGCCCGGTCGGCCTCGGACATCCGCCGCGGCCGGTGCTCGGCCAGGTCGTACACCACGAGCGTCGACTCGGCGCGGGCGTAGACGGTGGGCCGCCCGCCGTCCGGGTCGTCGTCCAGCACCTCGTAGC
Source organism: Actinomycetes bacterium (assembly GCA_046566185.1). GTDB lineage: Bacteria > Actinomycetota > Actinomycetes > Actinomycetales > SCSIO-59966 > SCSIO-59966. Next base: position 9,224 of record JBKHXE010000063.1, read on the forward strand.
CCATGTCGAAGCTCGCGCCCTTGATGTCGGTCACCCACAGGTCGATCGACACCGGCTCCGGGCGCCAGGGCAGCGGCGCGACGTAGTCGATCTCGTGGCGGGCGACGAGGACGCCGGTGTCGAGCATGTTGCCGCCGTCCTCGCTGTCGTGGCCGTGGAACGCGAGGACGCGGGCGTCCTCGAGGAGCCGCAGGAAGACGACGTTGTTGACGTGCCCGTACGCGTCCATGTCGGACCACCGCAGGGGCATCGGGAAGCGCAGCCGGGCCATGACGCCCCATGCTGCCGCATCGGCGCGTCCCGCTCG
>JBKHXE010000064.1:0-86882 GCA_046566185.1 Actinomycetes bacterium
GTAGTTGCTGTGCTCGCACGTCTTGTTTTCCTGCATCAGGAGCGGACGACGAAACACCGTGACGCGCGGGTCCGGAGGTCGGGCTCGACGGAACACTCCGAAGGGAAACAGGTACGTGACCACAGGTACCGTCAAGTGGTTCAACGCTGACAAGGGCTACGGCTTCATCACGCCCGACGACGGCGGCGCTGACGTCTTCGCCCACTTCTCCGCCATCCAGATGAGCGGCTACCGCGCTCTGGAGGAGGGCCAGAAGGTCGAGTTCGAGATCACCCAGGGCCAGAAGGGCCCGCAGGCCTCGGACATCCGTCCTCTCTGACGGCAGTCCCCTCGAACGCCCCGGCTCCCCCGAGCCGGGGCGTTCGTGCGTTTGCCGTGCGGCGCGCTGCTTCGCCAGGATCGACGTCCATGACCGAGCCGTGGTGGAAGTCCGCCGTCGTCTACCAGATCTACCCGCGCAGCTTCGCCGACGCCTCGGGCGACGGCATCGGTGACCTCGACGGCGTCATCGCTCGGCTCGACTACCTCGCAGCACTCGGCGTGGACGTCGTCTGGCTGTCGCCGGTCTACCCGTCACCGCAGGACGACAACGGCTACGACATCAGCGACTACCAGGCCATCGACCCGGTGTTCGGAACCCTGGAGACGTTCGACGCCCTGCTCGCCGCCGTCCACGAGCGCGGCATGCGGCTGGTGATGGACCTCGTCGTCAACCACACCTCCGACGAGCACCCCTGGTTCGCCGAGAGCAGGGCCTCGCGCTCCTCGGCGAAGCGCGACTGGTACTGGTGGCGGCCGCCGCGGCGCGGCATGGAGGCGGGCCAGCCGGGAGCCGAGCCGACCAACTGGCGGTCCTTCTTCTCCGGCTCGGCCTGGGAGCTCGACGAGTCGACCGGCGAGTACTACCTGCACCTGTTCTCCCGCAAGCAGCCGGACCTCAACTGGGAGAACCCTCAGGTGCGGCAGGCCGTCTACGCGATGATGCGGTGGTGGCTCGACCGGGGTGTCGACGGCTTCCGGATGGACGTCATCAACCTCATCTCCAAGGACCCCGCGCTGCCCGACGGCCACCTCACCGGGCACGGCATGCTGGGTGACGGGTCGCCGCACTACGTCTGCGGGCCGCGCATCCACGAGTTCCTCGCCGAGATGCACCGCGAGGTGTTCGCCGGCCGCAGCGAGAAGCTGCTGACCGTCGCGGAGATGCCGGGCGTCACGGTGGACGAGGCGGTGCTCTTCACCGACCCGGCACGCGCCGAGGTCGACATGGTGTTCCAGTTCGAGCACGTGCAGATCGACCAGGGCGAGACCAAGTGGGACGTCCACCCACTGCGGCTGCGCGAGCTCAAGGCGGCGCTGGGTCGCTGGCAGGCGGGGCTCGCCGACCGCGGCTGGAACAGCCTGTACTGGAACAACCACGACCAGCCACGCGTCGTCTCCCGCTTCGGTGACGACGGCCGGTACCGCGTCGAGTCGGCGAAGCTGCTGGCCACCGTGCTCCACCTGCACCGGGGGACGCCGTACGTCTACCAGGGCGAGGAGCTCGGGATGACGAACACGCACTTCACGAGCATCGACGACTTCCGCGACATCGAGTCCCTCAACCACTACGCCCACGAGGTGGCCGCCGGTGTCTCGACCGACGTCGTGCTCGCAGGACTGCGGAGGATGAGCCGTGACAACGCTCGCACCCCGATGCAGTGGGACGACACCGAGCACGCCGGCTTCACCACCGGGACACCGTGGATCGCGGTCAACGACAACTACCGCGAGATCAACGCCGAGGCCGCCGTCGCGGACCCGGACTCGGTCTTCCACCACTACCGGCGGCTCATCGAGCTGCGGCACACCGAGCCGGTCGTGGCGCACGGCGACTTCCACATGCTGCTGCCCGACCACGACGCGGTCTACGCGTTCACCCGCCGGCTGGCGGACGTCGAGCTGCTGGTCGTGGCGAACTTCTCGGCCGAGGACGTCGAGGCGCCCGTGCCGGACGCCGCCGGGTGGGCGGCGTCCGAGCTCGTGATCGGCAACTACGCCGAGGTGGGTCGGGACCTGGCGCTGCGGCCGTGGGAGGCGCGGGTGTACCGGCGGACGGCGTGACCGTCGGTCAGGGCAGGCGGCGGTCCGCCGGCTTGGCGACACGGAGCCAGCGGTAGCCGTACCCGTCGAGCCGCACGTCGGCGTGCCCCTCGCCGTCCAGGTCGGCGTCGGTGCCGTCGAGCAGGTCGACGAGTCGCCAGCCGGCGCCGGCCGCGTCCAGTCGCAGCGGCACCGTGAGGGCGTCGGCCCCCAGGTTGTGCACGGTGACGATCGACGCCTCGTCCCAGGTGCAGCACACCGCGAGCACCTGCGAGTGCGGCTGGTCGAGGACCGTGTAGTCGCCCCAGCCCAGCTCCGGGCACTCCCGGTAGCGCTGGGCGAGGTGCGCGATGAACGTCCCCAACGAGTCGGGGTCGCGTCGCTGGTCGGCGACGTTGACGTGCTCGGGTGAGTAGCCGCCGTCCACGACGCGGGAGACGAGTCTCGACGGGCGGGCGGTCGAGAAGCCGCCGCCGGCGTCCGACGTCCACTGCATCGGGGTGCGGACGGCGAGCCGGCCCGGGGCGTCGAGGTCCTCGCCCATCCCGATCTCCTCGCCGTAGTAGAGCACCGGCGTGCCGGGCAGGGAGAAGAGCAGGCTGTAGACCATCTTGAGGCGGCGCGGGTCGCCGTCGAGCATCGTCGGCAACCGGCGCTTGAGGCCGCGGCCGTAGATCTGCATCCGCTCCTCGGGACCGAACGCGGCGAAGACCTCCTGCCGCTCGTCGTCCGAGAGCTTGTCGAGGGTCAGCTCGTCGTGGTTGCGGACGAAGTTGGCCCACTGCGCGTCCGGGGACACGGTCGGACGCCTCGTCAGTGCGGTGGCGAGCGGGCCGGCGTCACCGCGGGCGAGCGACAGGTACAGCGACTGCATGCCGACGAAGTCGAACTGCATGGTCAGCTCGTCGCCGTCCTCGCCGCCGAAGTAGGTGACCTGCTCGTCGTACGTCAGGTTCACCTCGCCGAGCAGGACGCCGTCGCCGGTGCGTCGTCCGAGGAAGCGGCGCAGGGCGCGCAGGTAGTCGTGCGGGTCCGCGAGCTGCTGCTGCTGGTCGCCGTCGGTGCCCGTCGTCTCGAGGAAGAAGGGGACGGCGTCCACCCGGAAGCCGGAGAGGCCGAGCTGCAGCCAGAAGCCCATCACCTTGGCGATCTCGTCGCGGACCCTGGGGTTCGTCACGTTGAGGTCCGGCTGGTGCTTGTAGAACCGGTGCAGGTACCACTCGCCGGTCTTCTCGTCGAGCTCCCAGATGCTGTCCTCCTGGCCGGGGAAGACGACCTGGTCGGAGGTGTCCGGCGGCGGGTCGGAGCGCCAGACGTAGAAGTCACGGTAGGGGTTGTCCGTGCTCTTGCGGGCCTCCCTGAACCACGGGTGCTGGTCGGAGGTGTGGTTGACGACGAGGTCGGCGATCACCCGCATGCCCCGGTCGCGCGCGGTGCGGATCAGCTCGACGACGTCGCCGTGCGTGCCGAGCCTGCGGTCGACGCCGTAGTGGTCGGTGATGTCGTAGCCGTCGTCGCGGTCCGGCGTCGGGTAGAACGGCATGAGCCAGAGGCACGTCACGCCCAGCTCGGCGAGGTAGTCGATGCGGTGGGCGAGACCGGCCATGTCGCCGCAGCCGTCACCGTCGGAGTCGAAGTAGGTCTCGACGTCCAGGCAGTAGACGACCGCCGTCTTCCACCACAGGTCGCTGGTGTCGGTGATCCTCACCGGGCGTCCTTCAGCTGCGGCAGCACCTTCTCGGCGAAGGTGTCGATGAACGCCGACTGCTCCTGGCCCACGTGGTGCAGGTACACCTCGTCGAAGCCGATCGAGACGAGGTCGTGCAGCCACTGGGCGTGCTCGCCGGGCTCGTGCGAGACCAGCACGGCGCGGCGCACCTGGTCGATGCCGACCTCCTCGCTGACGACGTCGAAGGCCTCGGCGGTGTCGAGGTCCCAGCAGACCGGCGGAGCGAAGACGTTGCTGCGCCACTGGTCGAGCGCGACGGCCTCGGCCTCCTCGCGGCTCGGCGCCCACGACAGGTGCACCTGCAGGACGGTCCTGCCCCGGCCGCCGGCCTCCCGGTACGCGGCGATCATCTCTCGGAGGTGGTCGTGCGGCTGGTTGATCGTCGCCAGGCCGTCGGCCCAGGCGGCGCCGTCCCGCGCGGTCTCGACGCTGACCGCGGGGGCGACGAGCCGGGGACGGACGTCGGGCATCGTCCAGAGCCGGGCGCGGTCGACGCGGACGAGGCCGTCGTGCGAGACCTCCTCGCCGTCGAGCATCCGGGAGATGACGTCCACGCACTCGCGCAGGCGCTGGTTGCGGACCTCCTTGCGCGGCCACCCGTCGCCGGTGATGTGCTCGTTGGAGTTCTCCCCGCTGCCGAGGGCGACCCACAGCCGCCCGGGGAACATCGCGCCGAGCGTGGCGATCTTCTGGGCGACGACCGCGGGGTGGTACCGCTGGCCGGGGGCGTTGACGACGCCGAACGGGAGGTGGGTCGTGGCCAGCGCGGCGCCGAGCCACGCCCAGGCGTAGCCGGACTGGCCCTGCCGCCGGCTCCACGGCGAGAAGTGGTCGGAGCTCATCGCGGCGTCGAAGCCCGCCTCCTCGGCGTGCTGCACGTCGCGCAGCAGCCGCGCGGGGTGGATCTGCTCGTGGGAGGCGTGGAAGCCGACGACGGTCACGGCGTCCTGTCTAGCCATGATCACGCCCAGCCGCGCGCCGAACCCACCCCCTACCCCCTCCGTGATCTTGCACTTCCGTCACGCCATCACGTGCCGCGGACTCGACCGCGATCCTCCCTGTGGCGCAACCGGCCTCGGCTCGGACCCGAGTTCCTTGATCACGCTCGGAGTCCTTGATCACCACGAAGTGCAAGATCACAGAGGGGGTGGGGCGGGAGATCGTCCGGTGGCAACGGTGGGGCCTCGGGACAACGTGCGGGGGTGCTTCACGGAAGTCCCTGCGGCGCAATGGTTTCGGGCACGTTACGTGCGGCGCGTCGTGCCTCCAGGGTGCTGGCTCCACCGGCACACTCGGCGCCGGCGCCCGGGAGGGGCGCCGTGAGATCGACAGTGCACTCAGGAGGACCGGATGATCCGGCGAGAGAAGAAGTCCGGGCAGCTGCGCATCACGTTCGTGCTGCCCGAGGACGCGCCGCAGGGGCGCGTGTCCGTGGTCGGGGACTTCAACGACTGGACGCCCGGCGTCCACACGCTGACCAAGCGCAGCAACGGCACCCGCAGCGTCGGCGTGGCCGTCGAGCCGGGCGGCGCGTACCGCTTCCGCTACCTGGCCGAGGGCGGCCACTGGTTCGACGACCCCGAGGTCGACGTGCGCCACGACCACGACGGCGTCGTCCTCACCTAGGGTCACGGCCGCACGTCACGGCAGCACGTCACAGCAGCACGAGGAGCAGGATCGCCGTCACCACGGCGGAGATCAGCAGGGAGCCGAGGCAGCCGACACGATTCGAGAAGAAGAAGAACACGGGCCCTGCTTACCCGCTCCGGCCCGCGCGCACCACGTCACCCGCCGGGGGCGGGACTGCCTGATCACGCCAGGGTGTGGAGGCCGGGGGGCAGGGGGTCGGCGTGCAGGACCACGAGGCGCTGGGTGGGGCGGGTGAGGGCCACGTAGAGGTCGTTGACGCCGCGGGGTGACTGCCGCACCACCTCGGCGGGCTCGAGCAGCACGACGACGTCGAACTCCAGGCCCTTCACCTGCCGCACGGTGGTGACGGTCACCTGGGCCTCGCGGTCCTCGTCGGCCGTGCGGACCTGCTCGGCGCCCAGCTTCTCGGTCAGCACCTCGGCGACGTCCGCCGCCGCGGCGTCCGGGACGACGACGGCGACGAGTCCCTCGTCCAGCGTGTCGAGGACGTCCGCCACCTCACCGGCGACGTCGCCGTGGCCGGTGATGCGGCGGGCGACCGGCTCCACGGTGCCCTCGCGCGCCGAGCCCGGCACGTCGACGTCCAGGCCGGCCTCGCGCATGACCGCCGCCGCGAGGTCCATCACCTGACGCGGCGTGCGGTAGTTGACGCTGAGGCGCTCGACCGACCAGCGGCCCTCGGCGAAGGGGTCCAGCGCGTCGGCCCACGCGGTGACGCCGGCCGCCGAGCCGGTCTGGGCCACGTCACCGACGACCGTCATCGACCGGCCGGGGCAGCGGCGCACCAGCAGCCGCCACGCCATCGGGCTGAGCTCCTGCGCCTCGTCGACCACGAGGTGCCCGTACGCCCACGTCCGGTCCGCCGCAGCCCGCTCGGCGAGCGTCAGGGAGGGCCCGTAGGTGGCGTACCGGTCGGCGAGGGCCTCCGCGGTGATGAACGCGCCGGCGCCGGACAGCTCGAGCACGCCGCGGGCGTACTCGAGCTCCTCGCGCCGCCGGGCCGAGGCCCGGTCGCTCTCGCGGCGCTGAGCCTCGCCGGCCACGCCGACCAGCTCGGCGATCTCGTCGAGCAGCGGGACGTCGGCGGGCGTCCACGCGCTGCCGCGCTCCCGGCGCAGCAGCAGCCGCTCCCGCTCGGTGAGGTGCGGCGCGGCCGCGGCCAGCCGCTCCGGTGCCGCGTACAGCGTCTCGAGGAGGCCGGTGGCCGACAGCGGCATCCAGCAGAGGTTCACCTCGCGCCGCACGTCCGCCGACGCGCGCAGGTCGGCCTCCAGCGACGGCCGGGTGTCGTCGTCCACCGGCAGCCGCTGCGCCGTCGCCAGCTGGCGCACGAGGTCGGACAGCACCCGCTTGACGAAGACCACCCGGGCGTCGTTGTGGGGCTTGCCGGTGTCGCGGGCGGCGGCCCGCGCGGCGGCGACCACCCGCGGTCGCAGGACGACGGTCGTGCCCGCGACGTCCAGCCGGACGTCGCGCGCCGGCACCCGCTGCCGCTGGCGCACCGCGTTCGCGACGACGTCCACCATCCGCAGGTCGCCCTTGACGGCGGCCACCTCGTCCGGCTCCGACCCGCGGGCCGTCACGCCGGGGAACAGCTCGCCGAGCGTCGCCATCACGACGCCGGTCTCGCCGAGCGCGGGCAGCACCTGCTCGATGTAGCGCAGGAAGGAGCGGTTCGGGCCGACGAGCAGCACGCCCGAGCGCGAGATGCGTTCGCGGTGCGCGTACAGGAGGTAGGCGGCCCGGTGCAGCGCCACGGCGGTCTTGCCGGTGCCCGGACCGCCCTGGACGACGAGGACGCCCGGCAGCGGCGCCCGGATCACCCGGTCCTGCTCCGCCTGGATCGTCGCCACGATGTCGCGCATCCGACCGGTCCGCGCCGCGTTGAGCGCCGTCATCAGCGCGCCCTCGCCCGCCACCACCATCTCCTCGCCGAGGGCGTCGGGGTCCAGGACGTCGTCCTCGAGCGTGCTGACCGCCCGGCCGCGCAGCATGAGGTGGCGGCGCCGGACGACGTCCCCCGGCTCGGCCGCGGTCGCGCGGTAGAACGGCTCGGCGGCCGGGGCCCGCCAGTCCGTCAGCAGCGGCTCCTGCCGGTCGTCGGACAGGCCGAGGCGGCCGACGTAGCGCGTCTCGGAGTCCCGCAGGTCGAGCCGACCGAACACGAGGCGGTCCTCGACCGCCTGCAGCTGGCTCACCCGGTCCTCGTACAGCGTGGCGAAGGCGTCCCGCTCGCTGCGCATCGCGTGCGTCCCGGACGCCCCGGACCGTCGCACCTCCGCGAGCCGCTGAGCGGTCAGCGTCCGCAGCTCGTCGAGACGCGCGTACAGGCGCGTGACGTACGACTGCTCACGAGCGATCTCGTCGTCGACGGCACCCACCCGGCCCGGCCCTCCTCCACGCGTAAACGGCGCACCAGCCTGCCACGTGCGGTGGCGGGGTGCTGGAGGCGGGGCCATGATCGACTCACGTGTCTTGCAGGGAGGGCGGGTGCGATGGATCTGCACGTGCGTCAGCACGAACGGTTCACCCGGCGGGAGTGGCGCGTCGAGCGCGTCGGCTGGGTGGTGATGACCGCCTTCGTCCTGTCCGGCGTGCTGGGCCTGCTCGGCCCCGGCCCGCTGAGCTGGACCACCGCCGAGAGCTCGAACGGCGTCGTGGCGGTCGACTACCAGCGCGTCGTCCACCACGAGGCGGACGAGGCCCTCACCCTGACCTTCACCCCCGAGGCGGTGCAGGACCAGCAGGTCACCCTCGAGCTGACCGGCGACTGGCTGGAGGGCATCGAGCTGCAGGGCATCTCGCCGGCGCCGTCGTCAGAGCAGCTGACCCGGGACGGCGCCGTGCTCGAGTGGGACGTCGACCAGCCCGGCTCCCTCGAGGTCACCGTGACGTACCGGCCCCAGCGCTACGCCGCGCTCGACGCCGACCTGGCGGTCCGGCAGGACCGCCTCACCCTGTCCCAGCTCGTCCTGCCCTGAGGAGGTCCGGCGATGGACGCCGTGCTGCGTGGAGTCGCGGTCTACCTGGTGCTGCTCCTCCTGTTCCGGCTCACCGGGAAGCGGGCGCTGTCGCAGCTCACCACGTTCGACTTCGTCATCCTGCTCGTCGTCGGTGAGGCGTCGCAGCAGGCGCTGCTGGGCGAGGACTTCTCGATCGTGCAGGCGGCGCTCGTGATCGCGACGATGCTCCTGCTCGACCGCGGGTCGGACTACCTCTCGTTCCGGTTCCCCACCTTCAAGCGCGTCACCCAGAGCGTCCCGGTCGTCATCGTCCACGACGGTCGCCTGCTGACCGAGGTGATGGCCAAGCACCACCTCACCGAGGACGACGTCGTCGACGCGGCGCGGGAGAAGTACGGGCTCGAGCGGCTCGACCAGGTGAAGTGGGCGGTGCTGGAGACGTCCGGCGGGATCAGCGTCGTGCCGCGGTGGCAGGCCTCGCCGCGGGAGTGACGGCCGCGACCGCCTGGAACACCGCCGACACCTTGTGCAGCATCTCGTGCCACTCGGCGTGGGGGTCGGAGTCGGCGACCACCGCGCCGCCGCCGCCGATCGTCACGGCGTCCCGCGTCACGACGGCGCTGCGGATCGTCATGGCGAGGTCCACCGGCGCCCCCCCGGCCCCGACGGGCAGTCCGACGTAGCCGAAGGCGCCCGAGTACAGGCCCCGCGGGGCTTCCTCGAGGGCCGCGATGATCTCCATGGTCCGCGGCTTCGGCGCCCCCGTCATCGACCCTCCCGGGAAGAGCGCCGCGAGGCAGGACAGCGCGTCCTCGCCGGCCGCCAGGCGGCCGCGCACCGTCGACACGAGGTGGTGCACCGTCGCGTAGGACTCCACCCCCATCAGCACCGGTACCTCGACGGTGCCCGGTTCGCACACCCGCGACAGGTCGTTGCGCAGCAGGTCCACGATCATGAGGTTCTCCGCGCGTGCCTTCGGGTCTGCCTCGAGCTCCGCCGCCGCCTCGCCGTCCTGCACCGGGTCGCCGCGGCGCGGCACGGTGCCCTTGATGGGCTTGCTCTCGGCGACGCCGTCCCGCGTCACCCGCAGGAACCGCTCGGGCGAGGACGAGACCAGCGACAGCCCGCCCAGCCGCAGCAGGGCGCCGTAGGGCGCCGGGTTGCGCCGCCGCAGCTCGGTGTGCAGCGCCCGGTCGTCGACGACACCGGGCAGGCGCAGCGTGTTCGTCAGGCACACCTCGTAGCTCTCGCCGTCGCGCAGCGCCCGGTGCACCGCCGCCACGTCCGCCAGGTACCGCTCGCGGTCGCGGGCCAGCAAGCGCAGCGGGACGTCCGAGACGGTGGTCGCCGCGGCCGCCGCCGTCTCCGCTTCGCGGGGGAGGGTGCGGTGGGCGTCGGCGAGCCACCGGTCCGCCGCGTCGAGGTCGCTCCCGTCGGTGAGGGCGAGCAGGTGCGTGCGCCCGGCGGCGTGGTCGACGACGACGAGCCGGTCCACGCCGAGCCACACCGCGTCGGGGTACGGGCTGCGCCCCGCGGTGGCCAGCCCGAAGTCCGCGGCCAGCTCGTAGCCGACGGCGCCGACCCAGCCGCCCGCGAGGTCCACCGGCAGGTCCGTGGCCGCGTCCACCCGCAGCCCGCGGGTGCGCCGGCGGAGGGCGTCGACGACGGTGCCGGGCTCGGCCACGACTCGCCCGTGGCGGCTCACCTCGACGTGGCCGGTCCCGGCCCGGTAGCGCAGCACCTCGGCCAGCGGACCGGCCCCGGCCGCCAGCACGCTGACCGTCGACAGCCCCGGCTCGCGCCGGCTGCTGTCGAGCCAGGCGGACGTGGGCAGGTGCGCGAACAGCGCGTCGTAGGCGGCCTCGGTGTCGACCGCGACGTCGAGGTCTAGCCGCCGGACCTGCAGGTGCACGCGGCCATCCTGCCGCGCCGGCCGACGAGCTGCTGCAGCCGCTCGGCCAGCGCCCAGTAGGCGACGCCGACCGCCAGCGACCCCACGAGCGCGAGCGCCGGGCTGAGGCCCCGGAGCTCGGGGTAGACGAGCCAGTGCGTGAGGTAGACGTACAGCGAGGCGCTCGCCAGCACGCCGGCGACCCGGGAGGCCAGCCGCGGGCTCGGGATGCCGCGCACCCAGGTGAGCACCAGCAGGCCCGCGACGATCAGCCAGTCGCGACGGGGGTCGTCGAAGAAGCCGGGCACCGTGGCCACCGCGAGCGCCGAGACGCCCAGCCGCTGCGGCGTCGTGCGGGCCTGCGCCACCGCCCACCCCAGGGCGAACAGCCACAGCACCGGCTTCGTGTTGGGCACCCCGAGGTCGACGAGCCCGTAGCGTCCGAGCAGGCCGACGCCGACCAGTGCCAGCGGGAAGCCGAGCCGGAACCGGCGCTCCGCCGCGCTCGCCCAGGGGACGGCGAGCAGCGCCGCCATCGCGAGCAGCACGTAGACGAGCACCTCGACGAACCAGAAGTGCCAGGTCGTCGTCCACCGCTCCGGGCCGACGAGAGCGTTGAGCAGCAGGATGTTCGCCGGCGAGTACCGGTCGGTCAGCACGTAGGCGAGCGCGATGAAGGCCACGCTCGGGACGACGACCCTCACGACGCTGCGCAGCTGGCGGCGCAGCCGGGCGCGGCGGTCACCCGCGAGCTGGAACCGCGCGAAGTTGAAGCCCGCGACGGCCATCAGCACGTGCGCGGTGCCCTGCCACGTGAACAGCGACGCGTGCGTGCCGACGATGAGCACGATGGCCACCGCGCGCAGGAACACGCTCGTCTCCATCGACGCCAGACGGTGGCGGCGGGCGCGCGGCGCCAGCTGCCCGATCGGGGTCACGTGCCACCCGTCGGGCAGGTGGCCGAGCGCCTGCTCGAGCCGCACCGACATCTCGACGTACGACAGGGAGTCCCCGCCGAGGGTGACGAAGGTGTCGTCGGCGGTGGCGTCGGGCCGGTCGAGCAGCTCGGCGAAGAGGGCGACCAGGCCGTCGGGCCCGGTGACCTGCCGCTGCTGCGGCACGCCCGGGTCCTGCGCCGCGGCAGCCGGTCTCGCGAGGGACCGGACGGCGGTGAGGTCGGGCTTGCCGGACGGCAGTCGGGGCAGCGCCTCGAGCGCGTGGACCTCGACGGACGACCGCGGCAGGCCCAGGTCGTCGGCCAGCCGCTGCGCCAGGGCGCGCACGTCCCACCGACCCTCGACCGCGACGACGAGGCGGTCGTCGGCGCCCGCGCAGGCGGCGGGGACACCGGCGCCCGCGAGGAGGCCCTCGACGCGGCCGAGGTCGATCCGCAGGCCGACGACCTTGACGAAGCGGCTGCGCCGCCCGACGACCTCGAACAGGCCGTCGGGCGCGCGCCGGGCCAGGTCACCGGTACGCAGCTCGGTCACGGTCCGTCCGAGGGCGAGGTCGGCGGGGGTGTCCGCGTAGCCCAGCATGACGTTCGGGCCGGTGTAGACCAGCTCCCCCGCGCCGTCCGGTGCGTCGTCGACGGGGTCCACGCGCAGGCTCCCGCCCGGCACGGGGACGCCGATCGCCTCCGGGCGGGCGGTCGCGAGGTCGGGCGGCAGGTACGCCATCCGGGCGGTGGCCTCGGTCTGGCCGTACATCACGACGAGGTCCCAGCCGCGGCGCTGGCCGAGCTGGGCGACCGCCCGCACCCGGTCGGGCGCGAGGCGGCCACCCGCCTGGGTGACGTAGCGCAGGTGCGGCAGGTCCATGTCGGCGAAGCCGACCCGGTCGAGCAGGTCGAAGGTGTACGGGACCCCGGCGAACGTCGTCACCTCGTGCCGGCGCACGAGCCGCCAGAAGCAGGGGTCGACGACCGACAGGCCGGTGAGCACGAGGCCCGCCCCGCGCAGGAGGTGGCTGTTCACCACCGACAGCCCGTAGCAGTAGTGCATCGGCAAGGTGGTCGCGGCGCGGTCCTCCGGGCGGATGCGGAGGTAGGTCGCGATCGCCTCGGCGTTCGACTGCAGGTTGGTGTGCGAGAGGCGCACGAGCTTGGGTGAGCCGGTGGACCCGGAGGTGCTGAGCAGCAGGGCGAGGTCGGGGTGCAGCTCGTGCCGCGTACCGGGACGTCGCTCGTCGAGCCGGCCGCCGGTGGCCACGACGTCCGGGTCGTAGGCGTCGGTGAGCGCCGTGACCGCGCCGGGCTTGTCGCCGGGCACCAGCAGCAGCGGGTGCCCGCCGGCCAGGGCCGCGAGGTAGGTGACGAGGGAGTCGAGGTCGTTGGCGGCGGCCAGCAGCACCAGCCGACGCGTGGCGCCGAGGACGTCCCGCACCCGGCCGACGCGGTCGGCCAGCTCGCGGTACGTGACCGGCCCGTCGTCGCCGAGGACGGCGAGGCGCTCGCCGTGCCGCGCCAGGTCGGCGACGAACGGCAGCGGCGCGAGGCCGGGCAGCGTCCGCGGGTCGGTCACCCGAGCAACCGTAAAGGTAAGGCTTCCCTAAGACAAATAGGTGACGGCGTCGTGACGGAAACTCGCCCGTCACGGCACCGGCGCGAGGACCGTCCCGACGATCCGGCCCACCTGCTCCAGCCGCCACAGCTCGCTGCGGTGGAACGGTGGACCGGTGTCGCGCACCACCGCCAGGGCGAGGGACGAGCGGCCGACCGGCACGAGCGCCGCACCGGCGGCGGCCGGCCACGACGGCGCCGACACCCTCAGCGGTGCCGTGAGCGGGACGACGTCCACGCCGGGGCACAGGGTGCTCGCCGCGACGACACCGGTGGCCTGCCCGGCGTCGTCGTAGGCGATGGCCACCGCCCAGTGGGCGCCGATCGCGCCGGGGGCGCCGTCCACCAGGGTCTGCAGCCCACGCTCGGGGCGGGCCAGCACCTGCGCGACGAGCTCGAGCTCGGCGTGCCCGTTGGTGGGCGGCGCCGGGTGCTGCATGCCCACGACCGTCACCCCGGGCACCCCGGCGAGCACGGTGCCGAGGTGGTCGAGGTGGTCGAGGTCGCGGACGACGACGTGGACGTCGTCCAGCGCCCGCCCGGCCTCGGCCTCCAGCACTTCGACCTGGGCGATGTCGGCGGACGCCGCGCCGAGAGCGGTGGCGACCCGGCCGAGCGAGCCGGGGCGGTCGGGGACGCTGATGCGGATGCGAGCGAGCATGAGCCCTACAGTGGGCCCGCCGCGTTACGTGCGTGTCAACTCCCCCCTCGATACCCCCTCGAGTGTGAGTCTGTGGGCAGACACGCGCGGCGTGTCTGCCCGCAGACTCACACTCGGCGGACGGGGCGAGGCGGTCAGGGGGTCCAGTCCGGGCGGAGCGGGAAGCCCGGCGCGCCGGACTCCGTCCGGGTGCACAGCACCTGGTGCAGCTGGAGGGCGTTGCGCTCGAACGACAGCCGGGAGCCCGCCATGTACAGGCCCCACACCCGCGCCCTGGCCTCGCCGACCTCGTCGACGCACTCGTCCCAGCGGTCGACGAGGTTGCGGCACCAGGCAGCGAGGGTCAGGGCGTAGTGCTGCCGCAGGTTCTCGTCGTGCTGCACCTCGAGCCCGGCGTCGTGCGCCTCGGCGACGAGCCTGCCCGGCGAGGCCAGCTCGCCGTCCGGGAAGACGTACCGGTCGATGAAGGCCCCGGTGCGGTGCGGCGCGTGGTTGTCGGCCCGGGTGATGCAGTGGTTGAGCAGCCGGCCGCCGGGCACCAGCAGCCGGCGCAGCCGGTCGAAGTAGGCCGGGTAGTTCGCGACGCCGATGTGCTCGGTGAGCCCGATCGAGCTGATCGCGTCGAAGGGCGAGTCCGTCGGCAGGTCGCGGTAGTCGAGGTGGCGCACCTCGGCGAGGTCGCCCAGCCCCTCCTTCTCGATCGCCTCCGCCGCCCACGTCGCCTGCTGCCGCGACAGCGTGACGCCGAGGACGCGCGCTCCGTGCTCCCGCGCCGCGTGCCGCACCATGCCGCCCCACCCGCAACCGACGTCGAGCAGCCGCATCCCGGGGCGCAGCCCGAGCTTCCCTGCCACGAGGGCGTACTTCGCCTCCTGCGCCGCCGCCAGGGTGTCGTCGGGGCTGCGGTAGACGGCGCACGTGTAGGTCATCGACGGGCCGAGCACCTTCTCGTAGAAGGAGTTCGAGACGTCGTAGTGGTGCCGGATCGCCGCCGCGTCCCGAGGCTTCGAGTGCCGTAGACCCTGCAGGGTGCGCCGCCAGCGCGGCAGCGCCTCCTGCGGCGGCGGCTGCGGTGGCCGAAGCCGACGCAGGCCCAGCCCCCGGGCGAGCGCGAGCGCCTCCGCCGGCGACGGACGCCTCGAGCGCACGTCCTCGAGAGCCCGCAGCAGCTCGTACGGGTCGCCGGGGTGCACGCCGTGCACCTCGAGGTCGCCGCTGACGTACGCCCGCGCCAGGCCGAGGTCCCCCGGCGCGGTCAGCACGTACGACAGCCCGCGCTCGGAGGCCACGTGCAGGCGGATCGCCGCGTCGCGCGGCCCGACGTCGGTGCCGTCGTACGCGGTCAGCCGCAGCGGCAGCGGCCCGTCGGTCAGCGCGCCGACGATGTCCGCGACCGTGGTCATCGTCCCCTCCCCTCCGCCGGACTCAGCGCCGGCCCACCGCCTTGTCGTACAGCTCCGTGAGGCGGTGCCCCGGGTCGTACCGTTCCTTGGCGGAGCGGTACGCCTCCCCGCCGTAGAGCCGGTCGAAGGTCTCCCGGTCGTAGTACGCGTCCGAGTAGAGCGACTTGTGCCCGCCGGCCTCGGCGACCGCGCGCTCGACCGCGCGGTTGACGTCACCGTCGACCGCGCCCGGGGCGATCGGCACGGTGCCCCAGAAGCCGACGTTGACGTAGGTGCGCCCCGGCGACAGCGGGTACAGCGGCCACGGCCGGCTCGACCGCAGCCGCACGGGGCACAGCCACACCGGCTCCATCCGCACGTCCCGCCAGAACCAGCGCAGGAAGTCCGCGGTGTGCTCGAGCGGGATCTCGACGTCCTGGACCACCCGCTCCCGGGGCGGCAGCCGGCGCAGCCGGTCGAGCCGCGCGGCGACGTGCAGCCGGTGGTCGAGCCCGACGAGCCGGTGGTAGACGTCGCTGCGGCGGTACCGCCGCGGCCACAGCCGCCGCACGACCGGGTGCTGGGCGCCGAAGGCCCGCGAGCACCAGAACCAGTCGGTGTCCCACCGCCACAGGTAGCCGTCCGCGGTGAGCGCGTCGCGCGCCCGGTCGCGCAGGGAGCGGTAGTACACCTCCTGCCCCGTGTAGTCGCTGACCGCCGGCACGGCGCCCGTGAAGGTGCCGAGCACGAGGTACGCCTCACGCGGCGAGAACACCACGCCGTCCACGGCGTCGACGGGCTCGCCGTCCCACGCGCCGGTGCCGGTCACCTCGCCGACCGCCGCGACCAGCTCGTCGAGGTCGCCGAACCGGACGTTGCGCAGCGCCACGTACGGCCCCACCGGGTGCAGCTCGATCCTCAGGCGCGTCGCGTAGCCGAGGGCGCCGTAGGAGTTGGGGAAGGCCCGGAACAGCTCGTCGTGCTCGCCGTCCGGCGTGGCCGTGACGACCTCGCCCGCCCCGGTCAGCACGTCCATCTCCAGCACCGACTCGTGCGGCAGCCCGTGCCGGAACGAGGTCGACTCGATGCCCAGCCCGGTGACCGCGCCGCCGAGGGTGATCGTGCGCAGCTGCGGGACGACGAGTGGCGCGAGGCCGTGCGGCAGCGTCGCCTCGACGAGCGTCTCGTACGTGCACATCCCCTGGACGTCGGCCGTGCGGGCGACGGGGTCGACGTCCAGGACGCCGGTCAGCCCGGAGGCGTCGAGCCCGGTCCCCGGTGCGCCGGCGCGGGGCCGGAAGAGGTTCGACGTCCGCTTGGCCAGCCGCACCGGCGTCCCGGCGGGGACGGCGCGGTAGGACCGCAGCAGCGCCTCGACGGCGTGCCCGTGGGCGCGCCACCGCTCGGCCGGCGCCAGCGTCACGAGTGGATCTTACGGCCGGCGTCGGCTCCGGCGGGGGCCGGA
Organism: Actinomycetes bacterium; assembly: GCA_046566185.1. Classification (GTDB taxonomy): domain Bacteria; phylum Actinomycetota; class Actinomycetes; order Actinomycetales; family SCSIO-59966; genus SCSIO-59966. The sequence goes on from JBKHXE010000064.1 coordinate 16,384, forward strand.
CGGGCGGATCTGCAGGGCCAGCAGCGCCAGGTCGTCGCGCAGCCGGTCGCGCGTGAACTGGCGCACCGCGGCGACCGTGCGCTGCAGGCCCACCGACAGCGGCCCGCTGGCCAGCGACGTGCCGAGCACCTCCTCGGCGGGCAGGAACTGGCCCGACCGGCGGTCGAGCAGGCGGCGGGGCCGGCGGGCCTCCAGCAGGCCGTCGGTGACGAGCACCAGCCGGTCGGACGCCGAGAGCCGGTCGGTGGTGGCGGCCGGGGCCGACGTGAGCATCCCCAGCGGCGGCGCGGGCTCGACGTCCAGCGTGCGGGCGGGGGTGCCCGAGCCGTCGACGACCAGTGGCGCCGGGTGGCCGCACGAGCACGTCGTCAGGACCCCGTCCCACGTCAGCTGCACGAGGACGGCGGTGACGAAGTCCTCCGGGCCGGCGTCGCGGCGCACCGCGCGGTCCAGGGGCAGCGCGACGTCCCGCAGGTCCGCGACCGTCCACGCGACCTCCCGGAAGGACCCGAGCACCTGGCCGGCCAGCCGGACGGCGTCCAGGCCCTTGCCGCGCACGTCGCCGACGATGGCGCGGACGCCGAACGGGGTGTCGAGCACCTCGACGAGGTCACCGCCGATGCTGGCCTCGGAGGTCGCCGACACGTACACGCTGGCGCAGTCGAGCGGGCCGACGGTCGGGGGCACCGGGCGCAGGATCGCGCTCTGGGCGGCGTCGGCGACGCCCGCGATGCGGCGGAACTGCTGGGCGCGCAGCGTCCGCGTGCGCGAGACCACGACGCCCAGCACGCCGGCGGCGAGGATGAAGCCCAGTCGGGTGTTCTGCGCCGTCGTCTCGGCGGCGGGCAGGCCGGTGAGCTGGTCCGTCTCCACGTAGCCCATGACGAACGCGGCGAGCAGGACGACGGAGCTGACGAACGCGGTCGACAGCGGCCCGGCGAGCGCGGCGGCCAGCAGCGGCATCGCCGTCAGGACGCCGATGTACTGGGCCGCCGGACCCTCCACCCGCTCCAGCACGAGGACGGCGCCGGTCAGCACCAGGGGGGCCCAGATGCCGCTGGGCGCCGAGTCGGGGGTCCTCCGCACAGTCGCTCAGCGTGCCAGGTCGCTCACCCGGCGAGGGCGGCGGACACGACCTCGCGGGCCTGCTGCTGGACCTGGGCGAGGTGCTCGCGCCCCCGGAACGACTCCGCGTAGATCTTGTAGACGTCCTCGGTGCCGGACGGCCTGGCCGCGAACCACGCGTTCTCGGTGACCACCTTGAGCCCGCCGATCGGCGCGCCGTTGCCCGGGGCGGCGGTCAGCCGTGCCGTGATCGGCTCGCCCGCCAGCTCGGTCGCGGTCACCGCCTCGGGGCTCAGGGCCGCCAGCCGGGCCTTCTCCTCCCGCGTCGCGGGGGCGTCGACCCGCGCGTAGGCCGGGTCACCGAACCGGGCGGTGAGGTCGGCGTAGTGCTCGGACGGCGACCGGCCGGTCCGCCCGCGGACCTCGCTGGCGAGCAGGGCGAGCAGGATGCCGTCCTTGTCCGTCGTCCACACCGTGCCGTCGTGGCGCAGGAACGAGGCGCCGGCCGACTCCTCGCCGCCGAAGCCGACGCTGCCGTCGAGCAGCCCGGGCACGAACCACTTGAACCCGACCGGCACCTCGAGCAGCCGGCGGCCCAGGTCGGCGACCACGCGGTCGATCATGGACGACGACACGAGCGTCTTGCCGACGGCCACGCCCTCGCCCCAGCCGGGCCGGTGGCTGAACAGGTACGAGATGGCGACGGCGAGGTAGTGGTTGGGGTTCATCAGCCCCGCGTCCGGCGTGACGATGCCGTGCCGGTCGGCGTCCGCGTCGTTGCCGGTGGCGATGTCGAAGCGCTCGCGCTGCGCCACCAGCGAGGCCATCGCGGACGGCGACGAGCAGTCCATCCGGATCCTGCCGTCGTGGTCGAGGGTCATGAACGCCCAGCGGGGGTCGACCTCGGAGTTGACGACCGTGAGGTCGAGGCGGTGCCGGTCGGCGATCTCGCCCCAGTACGCGACGGCCGCGCCGCCGAGCGGGTCGGCCCCGATGCGCACCCCCGCCTCCCGGACGACGTCCAGGTCCAGGACGCTCGGCAGGTCGTCGACGTAGCGGCCGAGGAAGTCGAAGGAGCCAGCGCGGCGGCGGGCCTGCTCGCCGCCGACCCGCCGGACGCCGCGCAGCCCGTCGCGGAGCAGGGCGTTGGCGCGGTCCGCGATCCAGCCCGTGGCCTCGGACCCGGCCGGCCCGCCGTGCGGCGGGTTGTACTTGAAGCCGCCGTCGCGAGGGGGGTTGTGGGACGGCGTGACGACGATGCCGTCGGTGCTGCCGGGGCGCTCGCGGTTGAGCGCCAGGATCGCGTGCGACAGGGCCGGGGTCGGGGTGAAGCCGTCGCGGGAGTCGACGAGCACCTCGACGTCGTTGGCGGCGAGCACCTCCAGCGCCGTCCGCCACGCCGGCAGCGACAGGGCGTGGGTGTCGCGGGCCAGCAGCAGCGGTCCGGTCGTCCCCTCCGCGGCGCGGTACTCGCAGATCGCCTGCGTGATGGCGGCGATGTGCGGCTCGTTGAACGCGCCGTCCAGGCTCGAGCCGCGGTGGCCCGAGGTGCCGAACACGACCTGCTGCGCCGGGTCGTCGACGTCCGGGGAGACGTCGCTGTACGCGGCGAGCAGGGCGTCGAGGTCGACGAGGTCCTCGGAGCGGGCGGGCTGGCCGGCGCGCGCGTGCATGGATGGCATCCAACCGGAAGGGAGCACCCTCTGCCCAGGGTCGGCGTCGCGCTCGGTCGGCGGACAAGGCTGCGGCCACCACGGACCCCCGGCCCCTGCTCTGGGCCGGTGACGGCGCCTACGTCGGCCTGCGCGCCACCCCGGCGTCGCGCGCGACGTTCGCCGAGCTCGCCTTCCGGCACCCCGGTGTCGCCGTCCCGGCCGACGTCCGCGAGGCCGTCCCCGCCCGCTCCTGACCCCGACCTCTGGAGGGTTTGGGGGCTCTCCTGGCCCCTTGAGACCCCCACAACCCTCCAGAGGACGCGGGCGGGGTGGCACGCTGGGAGTCGTGACCGACACCCTTCGGCTGCTCACGGGGGACGACGCCGGAGGGCTCCTGGCCGCGGCCGTCGAGACCGCGGGCGGCCGGCTCGTCACCTGGCGGGCCAAGCAGGTCGACCACCGACCCGGCACCGGCACCACGGTCGCGTATGCCGCCCGGGTGGCCTGGGCCGACCGGGAGCAGGAGGAGACGCTCGCCGCGAGCGCCGGCATCGCCACCGACTGCGAGCACCCGGGTGTGCTGCTGCTGTCGGACGGCGCCACGGACGTCGCGGTGTGGCGCTACCCGTTCGACCCGGGCCTCCCCGCCCTCACGCTCGCCTGCGACCTGCCCGCGGTGCACGCGCTGCTGCTCGACCTCGGTCTGGCCGACCCCGCGTCGAGCCCGGGTGACGTCGAGCTGCTGACCCGCGCCTACCGGCCGAGGCGCCGGGCGGTCGTGGAGGCCCGCTTCCCGGCGCGGGACGGCGGCACGGGCCGCGCGTTCCTCAAGGTGGCCCGGCCGGACCGGGTGGCCGACCTGCACCGGCGGCACCAGCTGCTCGTGGACGCCGGGGTGCCGGTGCCGCGTCCGCTGGGCTGGAACGACGACGGGCTGCTCGTGCTCACGGCGCTGCCCGGCAAGGGACTGCGGCGGCAGCTGCGCGCCCGCGGCGCCGCGGCCGTCGACGCGGGCGACCTGCTCGGGGTGCTGAACGCGCTGCCCGCCGAGCTGCTCGAGATGCCGCGCCGCGCCTCGTGGACGGACGGCGCCGAGCACTACGCCCGGGTGATCGGCGCCGCGGTGCCCGACGAGGCCGAGCGGGCCGCGGCCCTCGCGCGCGCCGTCCGCGACGGACTCGCCGCCCAGGACGAGCCCGTCGTCCCCGTGCACGGCGACTTCTACGAGGCCCAGCTCTTCGCCGACGGCGGGCACCTCACCGGTGTGCTCGACGTCGACTCCGCCGGGCCCGGGCACCGCGCCGACGACCTGGCGTGCCTGCTGGCCCACGTCGAGGTGCTCGCCCAGATCCACACCGCGGACGCCGACCGGCTGCGCGAGGCGGTCGCCGGCTGGCTGCCGGTGATGGAGGCCGACCCGGCCACCGACCCGACCGCCCTGCGGCTGCGGACCGCCGGTGCGCTGCTGTCGCTGGCCACCGGGCCGCACCGCGTGCAGCAGTCCGGGTGGCAGGAGGCGACCGGCCGGCGGCTCGACCTCGTCGAGCGGTGGCTGGCGCACGCCGGTTCGTGAGAGGGCTCTCATCCCCGTCTCGCCGTCGCCTCACGAACGCCGCCGATGGTGCGGGCAGTCGGTGCCGACGTCGGCGCCCGTGACGACAGGAGGACGGAGATGGTCTCCACCAGCAAGTGGGTCGTGGTCGGCGCGGCGGCCGCGCTCGGCGTCGGGGGCGGCGTCGCCTCCGCGGCACTCGGCACCTCGCTCAACGACCGGGCCGCGGTGGTGGACGGCGCGGCCGTCGAGCTGGCGTCCGGCCACACGGACGACGGCTCCGGCGACGGCGCGACCGCCGAGCCCACCGCCACCCCGACCGTCGACGACTCCCCGGAGTCCGCCGACTCGCCGGCGGAGTCGCCCGTCGAGTCGCCCGACTCCCCCACCGACAGCCCCGACGACCCGGGCTTCGTCTCCGCGGCCTCCGCCGAGAGCCCCGCCCCGGCGCCCACCGCGGTCGCCCCCGAGCCGGCGTCCGCGGAGGACACGGCCGACTCGCCGGCCCCGGCGCCGTCCGAGAGCCCCGAGAGCCCCGAGAGCCCCGACACCCCGGACGACGCCGACACCCCGGACGACGCCGACACCCCGGACGGTGCGGGCGAGGACGACTGACCTCCGCTCCCCGCCCACCCCTACGGGCGCGGGTCAGGCGTCCAGCCGGTACCCCATCCCGCGGACCGTGACGAGGTGGCGGGCGCCCAGCTTGCGGCGCAGGTACCCGACGTAGACGTCGACGACGTTCGACCCGGGGTCGAAGTTGTAGCCCCACACGCGGCTCAGCAGCTGCTCGCGGGTCAGCACCTGACCCGGGTTGCGCAGGAACGTCTCCGCGAGCGCGAACTCGCGGGCCGACAGGTCGACCTCGCGGGCGCCCACGGTCACCCGGCGGGTGCGCAGGTCGAGGGCGAGCTCGCCGGCCCGCAGGACGACCGCCTCGGGGGCCCGGTCCTCCCGCAGCCGCAGGCGGATGCGCGCGACGAGCTCCTCGAAGCGGAACGGCTTGGCCACGTAGTCGTCGGCGCCGCCCTCGAGACCGGCCACCGTGTCGGTGACCGAGTCCCGGGCGGTGAGGATGACGACGGGCAGGTCGTTGCCCGACTCGCGCAGCCGGCGCAGCACCGCGAACCCGTCCATCCGGGGCAGGCCGATGTCGAGCACCATGAGGTCGAAGTCGCCCGACATGGCGTAGTCGTAGGCGCTCTGGCCGTCCCCGACGACGGTGGGGCTCCAGCCCGCGGACCGCAGTCCCTTGGCGATGAACGAGGCGATCCGCGGCTCGTCCTCGGCGACGAGGATCCCGGTCATCGGCTGGTGTCCTCCAGGGTGGGCACGGGGACGTCGCTCGCCGGCGCCGCGGGCAGGTCCTCGCCCGGGTCCGGCGTGGGGGCGGGCAGGACGACGGTGAAGGTCGAGCCCCGCCCGGGCGCGCTGTCGAGCTCGACCCGGCCGCCGTGCGCCTCGGCGATCGCCGCGACGATCGGCAGGCCGAGCCCGGTGCCGTCGACGCCGTCCACGCCGGCGACGGCGGCGCCGCGACCGAAGCGGTCGAAGATGCGCTCGCGGTCCTCCGGCGCCACGCCCGGGCCGGTGTCGCGCACCCACAGCCGCACCTCGTGCTCGTCGGACGACGAGCCGAGCGCGACCTCGTCACCGGGGAGGGTCCAGGCGGCGGCGTTCGCCGCGAGCTGCAGCAGCGCCTGGGTGAGCCGCTGAGGGTCTCCGGCCACCACGACGTCCGCCCGGCCGTCCAGCCGCCAGCGCCGCTCGCCCAGCGGGCGCGCCTTGTCCAGGACGTCGTCCACGAGTGTGGCCACGTGCACGACGCCCCACCGCAGGAAGTCGGGGCGGCGTGCCTTGGCGAGCACCAGCAGGTCGTCCACCAGCCGGTTCATCCGGTCGAGCTCGTCGAGCACGAGCGCCCGGGTCTCGGCCACGTCCCGCGCGTCGCCGGCGTCCATCAGCTCGACGTGCCCGCGCAGGATGGTGACGGGCGTGCGCATCTCGTGCGCGACGTCGTCCAGCAGCTCCCGCTGGGCGGCGAAGGCCAGCTGCAGGCGGTCGAGCATGCCGTTGAAGGTGCGGGCGAGGTCGGAGAGGTCGTCGTGACCGGTGACCTCGATGCGCTGGCCGAGGTCGGTGTCGGTGATCCGCTGCGCCGTCTCACGAAGCGCCCGCACTGGCTGCAGGAGCCGGCCGCTGACGAGCCACCCGACGAGCGCGACGAGGAGCAGCGCCGCCACGGCGACCAGGGCGTACGTGCGCGCGACGTCGAGCGCCTCGGCCTGCTCGAGGTCACGCCCGACGCCGACGACGTAGACACCGGCCGAGGTGCCGCCGGCGACGCTCACCGGCACGGTCGCCATCCGCACGTCGCCGACGGACGTCGCCACCGTCTGCACCCGCACGTCGTCGCCGGGCCGGACCCGCGAGGCCGCCTCGACCACCTCCGGCAGCGTCTGCAGGCGCACCGGCCGCCGACCCGGTGAGTAGTAGGCCACCTCGCCGTCGACGAGCGTCAGGAAGCCCTCGTTCTCGTCGGGCACGTTGCGCTGCAGCGCTGCGAAGAACAGGGTCTGCAGGGTGGTGAACCGCTGGCCCGTCGTGGGGTCCAGACCGGTGGACGCGAAGGTGCGGAACTCGGCGACCTCCTGGGTCAGGGCCCGGTCGACGCGGCGGTCGACGACGTTGCTCTGGACGACGTACGACGCGGTCCCGGCCAGGGCCAGGCCGAGCGCGGCGACGAGGACGAGCCAGCCGAGGATGCGGGTGCGCACGCTGCGCCGCCGCACCCGCTCCCGCCAGCCGGGGCGGGGTGCCGTCCCGGGTGCTGCCGGCTCAGTCATCGTCGGGGTCGCCCGGTCCGTCGTGACCACCGCCGCCGTCGTCGTCGCCGCCGTCGCCGTCATCGCCGTCGTCCGTCTCGTCGTCGTCCGGAGAGGCGGGTGGCGGCGCGGGCGCCGGGGCGGGTGCGGGCGGCGGCTGCGGGCGCGTGGTCGTCGCGCGCCGCTCGGGGGTCGCCGCCGGAGCCGGCGGCGTGCTCGTGCGGGCGGGAGACGCGGTCGTCGGTGTGTCCGTCGGGGCGGACGTGGGTGAGGTGGTCGGGCCGCCGTGCGTCGGGACGACGACCACCGGGCCGCCGAGCTGTGGCTCGCCGTCGCCACCGAGGGCGAGCACGCCGGCGGCGAGGCCCACGAGCAGGCCGCCGAGGAGCGCCCACACGACGAGGGCGCGAACTCCGGTCACGACGGCGATCCTGCCGCCGACGGTGCCGGCCCACCATGAGAGGCCGGTGAGAGGTCTCTCATCAGCGCTCCTACGGGGTCACCGTGGGCGCGCCGCCGCAGACCGGCCCCGACTGGTGCGACGCCTCCGGCGGGACGGGCGCGAGGGCGGTGCGTCGCGGCAGGCCGAGCAGGGCCACGCCCCCTCCCACGACGAGCAGCACGACGCAGGCGACCATCGCGGTGCGGTAGGCACCGGTCATCGCCTGCGGGTCCGAGTAGGCCCGGCCGCTCAGCCCGGCCAGCAGCGGCAGCCCGGCCACCGCGAGCAGGCCCGCGGTGCGCGCGACGGCGTTGTTGACGCCGCTCGCGGTGCCGACCAGCGCAGCGGGGGCAGCGGCCATCACGGTGGCGGTCAGCGGGGCGACGAGGAGCGTCAGGCCGGCGCCGAAGAGGACGACCCCCGGCAGCACCGCGGAGACGAACGGGTCGCCGCCGCCGAGCGGCACCAGCAGCGCGACGCCCGCCGCGGCCGTCCACGGCCCGGCCGCCAGCAGCGACCGCGGCCCGAAGCGCTCCGCCAGCACGCCCGCGCGGGCGGACAGGGCCGTGAGCAGCAGCGTCGCCGGCAGCGTCGCCAGCCCGGCCTGGAGCGGCGACCAGCCGAGGGAGACCTGCAGCTGGACGACGAGCAGCAGCAGCACGCCCGAGATCGCGGCGTACACGGCGAGCGTCAGCAGGTTGGTCACCGTGAACACGCGGTCCGCGAACAGCCGTGGCGGCACCAGCGGCGACGCCGTCGACCGCTCGCGCAGCAGGAACGCGACGCCGGAGGCGACACCCACCACCCCCGCGACCGCGGCCGGCAGCGGCTCCTCGGTCGCCGTGACGAGGGCGTAGGTCACCGCCCCCAGCGTGACGGCGCCCAGCACCGCGCCCGCGACGTCCAGGCGGCCGTCGGGCCCCGGCTCCCTCGTCTCGGGGGCGCACCGGCGGGCCAGCAGCACGGTGACCACCGCGAGCGGCAGGTTGATCGCGAACACCCAGCGCCAGTCGCGCTCGATGAGCCAGCCGCCGAGGAACGGCCCGACGAGGGTGGCCACGCCGGTCAGGCCGGACCACAGTCCGATCGCCCGGGCCCGGTCCTGCGGGTCGATGGACGCCTGGATCATCGCCAGCGCCGCAGGGGTCATCAGGGCGGCGCCGGCGCCCTGCACGCCCCGGGCCAGCACGAGCGCCTCGGCGGTGGGGGCGAGGGCGCAGAGGGCCGACGCGACGGCGAACCCCATCGTCCCGGCGAGGAAGACCCGGCGTCTGCCGAGCCGGTCGGCCAGCGAGCCGCCGAGCAGGATGAGGGCGGCCAGGGTGAGGGTGTACGCGTTGACGGTCCACTGCAGGGCCGCCAGGTCGGCGTCCAGGTCGGTCCCGATCGTCGGCAGCGCGACGGTGACGACCGTGGCGTCCAGGAACGCCATGCCCGACCCCAGCGAGGCGGCCGCGACGAGCCCGCGGCCGGGGAACGTCGCCAGACGGACCGGCCCCGCTGGCATGTCCCGATGGTACGGCGGGGTCAGCCCGCCCGGGCGCCGAACAGCACGAGGGCCAGCGCCGCGGCGGCGACGAGCACCGCGAGCACGGTGACGCCCAGCACCGCGAGCAGGGCCGGGTCCACGGCGACGCCGGCCCGCAGGCGGGTGTCGCGACGGTAGTGCCGCCGGGCCTGCAGCGTGACGAGCGCGGCGGACGCGACCGTGCCGCCGAGCCCGACCACGACCGCGACGAGCCCGGACGACCGGGCGAGGCGCGCCGCCAGCAGGCAGACGACGATCGTCGTCAGCGCCGTCCGCACCCAGGCGAGGGTCGTGCGCTCGGGCTGCAGCCCGGCGTCCCAGGGCCCCTGCGACCCGCTCATCCGACTCCACTCATCCGACGAGGACGACGTAGCCCAGCAGCACGAGCGCCGCCACGCCGACCCCCGCGGTGAGCAGCGGCGCCGCGCCCGGCGGCGGCAGCGGCCGGCCCAGCCGCATCGCCCGCTCGCTGGCGAGCCAGCGCGTGAACGCGGTGACGGCCAGCACGCCGCCCAGGACGATGAGCAGCGAGGCCAGCGCCCGTCGCGGGACGTCGGGCAGCTGGCCGGCGAGGAACGCCTCGAGCCCGATGCCACCCGCCAGCAGCGCGAGGGCCGTCCGGATCCACGCGAGGAAGGTGCGCTCGTTGGCGAAGCTGAAGCGCGGGTCGGGGCTCTCCCCCTCCGCCAGCAGCCGGGACACCCACCGGGAGGTCACCCCTGCACGGTACCGACGTGCCGGCCGCGCCCCGGCGGTGCCAGGCTGTCGCCGTGCCCGAGCTGCCCGAGGTGGAGGCCCTCGCCGTGTTCCTGCGCGAGCGGGCGGTCGGCCGGGTCGTCGCCGCGGTCGAGCTGGGCTCGGTCGCCGTCCTGAAGACCTACGACCCGCCGGTGACCTCGCTGGCCGGCCTCGAGGTCGTGGACGTCGCCCGGCACGGGAAGTTCCTCGACGTGGACTCAGGTGGCCTGCACCTGGTGTTCCACCTGGCCCGGGCGGGGTGGCTGCGCTGGTACGACGCGGTGCCGCAGCGGGTGCTGCGCCCCGGCAAGGCGCCGCAGGCGCTGCGGGTGCGGCTGGACGACGGCTCCGGCTTCGACCTCACCGAGGCGGGCACCCGCAAGGGCCTGGCCGTCCACGTCGTCCGCTCGCCGTCCGCCGTCCCCGGGGTCGCCACGCTGGGGCCGGACCCGCTCGCCGACGGCTTCGACCGGGCCGCGCTCGCCGCGCTCCTCGCCGGGTCGCGCCAGCAGGTCAAGGGCCTGCTGCGCGACCAGTCGGTGCTCGCCGGCGTCGGCAACGCGTACTCCGACGAGGTGCTGCACGCGGCGCGGCTGTCGCCGTTCGCGATCGCCGGGACGCTCGGTGAGGAGGAGGTCGACCGGCTCCACGCCGCCCTGCAGCAGGTGCTGCGCGACGCGGTCGCCACCGCCTCGGGCAGGCCGGCCGCCGAGCTCAAGGACGCCAAGCGGGCGGGGATGCGCGTCCACGGGCGCACGGGTGAGGCCTGCCCCGTCTGCGGGGACGTCGTGCGCGAGGTGTCGTTCGCCGACCGGTCGCTGCAGTACTGCCCGACCTGCCAGACGGGCGGCAGGCCGCTGGCCGACCGGCGGACGTCGCGGTTCCTGAAGTAGTCAGGCCCCCGAGGCGCCGCCGGCGCTGCCGAGCAGCGCGGCGAGGGCGTCCCACCGGGCGATCTCGCAGCCGTCGGTGCGGGAGAACGTGGTGTCCACCGGCTCGCCGTCCACGGTGCCGGTGACGCGGGCGGTCTGCGGCCCCCCGTAGATCTCGGTGCACATCATGTCGGCGGCCACCGGGGCGAAGGCGGCGACGCCCCCGGCCTCCGCGAGCGCCCGGCACGCGGCCTCCGGGTCGGGGTGGTCGCCGCCGGCGGGGTCGCAGGTCAGGGTGAAGGTGCGGGTCTCGCCGGTGCCGGCCTCGTCGAGCTCGACGGTGAGCTCGGTGGCGGCGCCGCCGCTCGTCGTCGTGCCGCCCGGTTCGACGCTCACGGTGTCATCGCCTCCTGCGCAGCCTGCGGTCGTCAGGGTCGCGACCAGTGTCAGCGCGGCCAGGGCCCGGCGCATGGTGACCTCCGGGGGTCGGGGGGTGCGGTCCGGTGGTGGGACGGCGAGACTGGTGCCCTCGGTTCCCCACCTGGTGAGGAGTGTCCCCGATGTCGCAGTACGCCGGATCGGACCGAGTGCCCACCGTGCCCGTCGACGCCGTCGGCCCCGGCACGGTCCTGCTCGACGTCCGCGAGCAGGACGAGTGGGACGCCGGGCACGCGCCGGACGCCGTCCACCTGCCCGCCACCGAGCTGATGGCCCGGTACGGCGAGGTGCCCGCCGACACCGAGGTGCACGTCATCTGCCGCACCGGCGGCCGGTCCGCACGCGTGGCCGCCTGGCTGAACGAGGTCGGCTTCGACGCGGTGAACGTCGCCGGCGGGATGGCGGCCTGGGTCGAGGCGGGACGCCCGATCGTCGCCGCGGGCGAGGACGAGCCGCGCGTGGTCTGACGTCCTCGGACGCTGGCCGCGCTTCACCGCCCTCACGCGCGGGTCGCGATCGGACTGTCTGGCGCCGTCTAGGGATCCGGCTAGAACGCTCTGCGGCGCGGCGTGTGGCGCGCTCTGCGTGTCTATCGGGAGATCGCTAGAGACGCCGATACGGTCCGATCATGGACCCGGTGCGCAACCCGTACGCCCCCGGCGCGGGGCAGCGGCCCCCCGAGCTGGCCGGGCGCGACCGCGAGCTCGAGGCGTTCGACGTCGTCCTGGAGCGGGTGGCCCGGGGGCGGCCGGAGCGTTCGCTGGTGCTCACCGGACTGCGCGGGGTCGGGAAGACGGTCCTCCTCAACGCCCTGCGGTCGGCCGCCGTCCGGCGCGGCTGGGGGACGGGGAAGCTCGAGGCCCGCCCGGACGTGCCCCTGCGCCGTCCGCTCGCCGCCGCGCTGCACCTGGCCGTGCGCGAGCTCTCCGGACGCAACCGCGAGGAGGCCGACGACGTCCTCGGCGTGGTCAAGGCGTTCGCCCTGCGCTCCGGCGACCCCGGCGGTCGCCTGCGGGACCGCTGGCAGCCCGGCATCGACGTCCCGGCCGCGACCGGCCGCGCCGACTCCGGCGACATCGAGATCGACCTCGTCGAGCTCTTCACCGACGTCGCCGGGCTCGCCGCCGCCGCGGGCAAGGGCGTCGCGGTGTGCGTCGACGAGATGCAGGACCTCATGCCGGACGACGTCTCGGCGCTGTGCGCCGCCTGCCACGAGCTGAGCCAGCAGGGGCTGCCGCTGATCGTCGTCGGGGCCGGCCTGCCGCACGTGCCGGCGGTGCTCTCGGCGTCCAAGTCGTACAGCGAGCGGCTCTTCCGGTACCTGCGGATCGACCGGCTCGCCCGCGAGGAGGCCGACCGGGCGCTGCGGACGCCGGCCAAGGAGGAGGGCGCCGACTTCACCGACGAGGCGCTCGCGGCGCTGTACGAGGCGACCGACGGGTACCCCTACTTCGTCCAGGCCTACGGCAAGGCCGTGTGGGACGTCGCGCCCGCCTCTCCGGTCTCCGACGCGGACGTCGTCGTCGCGGCCCCGCAGGCCGAGGCCGAGCTGGCCGTGGGGTTCTTCGGCTCCCGCTACGAGCGCGCGACCCCGGCGGAGCGCGAGTACATGCGGGCCATGGCCGACCTGGGGCTGGAGAACGGGGACGCCGCGGTGGCGACGTCCGCCGTCGCCCACGCGCTCGGGCGCAAGCCGCAGTCACTGTCGCCGGCACGCGACGCGCTGCTGAAGAAGGGTCTGGTCTACAGCGCGGAGCGGGGGCAGATCGCCTTCACCGTGCCGCACTTCGGGCGCTACCTTCGCGCCCACGCCTCCGACTGACCGCCTGGGGAGGGTGGGGACTCGAGGGTGAGCAGGCGCTCCTTGACGGCCAGCCCCCCGGCGTAGCCGGTGAGCGCGCCGGACGCGGCGACGACGCGGTGGCAGGGCAGCACGACGCACAGCGGGTTGGCACCGAGCGCGGCGCCGACGGCGCGCGACGCGGTGGGGCGGCCGAGGTCGGCGGCCAGGGCGCCGTACGTCGTCCGGGCGCCGTACGGGACCGTGGCGGCCAGGCGCGTCAGCACCGAGCGCTGGAAGTCGCCGGCGAGCGCGAGGTCGGTCCGCAGGTCGAAGTCGCGGCGGCGTCCGGTGAGGAACTCCTCCAGCTGCCGGCGCAGGGCGTCCGTCGGCGCGGCCTTGCGCAGCACCCGCGGTGACACCCGCGCGGCGATCCGCGTCAGGACGGCGTCCTCGGCGGCGGCGTCCGGCGCGAACGAGGAGGCGACGACGGCCCCGTCGGCCCGGACGGCGAGCAGCATCCGGCCGACCCCGGTGTCGTCGACGGTGTAGGACACGTCACCGTCCGGCAGCGCCGGCGGGCGGACGGCGGGGTCGAACTGCGTCAGGCGCTGCTCCAGGCTCATGACCGGCTCCTCAGGGTGGCCAGGGCGTCCGAGACGAGACGCCGGGTGGCGGCGGGGGTCGTGCCCAGGGCGCGGGCGACGGCCGCGTGGTCGAGGTCGGCGACGTACCGCAGGGCGACCGCGGCGCGCTGCCGCTCGGGCAGGGCGCGCACGCCGTCCCACAGGGCGCCGTCCGGCAGGTGGGCGTCCGCGGCCGGCGCGGCCCCTGCTGCGTCGTCCCGCACGTCCTCGACCGGGACGGCCCGCCGCGCCCGTCCGCGGTGGACGTCGGTCGCGCAGCGCGCGGTCACCGTCATCAGCCAGCCGCGCAGGTTGCGGGCGTCACGCAGCGACGGATAGGCCGCCAGGGCCTGGGCCCACGCCTGCTGGGCGACGTCGTCGCCGTCCACCGGGCCGGCGAGGGCGTGGGCGAGCCGGGCGACGTCGCGCCAGTGGGCGTCGACGAGGTGCTGGAAGGGCGGCAGGCTCACGGTGGTCCAACGCTAGGGGCCTGCGCGGTGTGAGGGTCGGGGGCTGGCAGGATCTGCGCTCGTGACCGAGGCGGTCCGTGGGGGCCCTCAGGTGGTGGCGCACCGTGGTGCCAGCCACGAGCACGCCGAGCACACCCTGGGGGCCTACCGCCGCGCGATCGAGGCGGGCGCCGACGCGCTGGAGTGCGACGTCCGGCTCACCGCCGACGGCCACCTCGTCTGCGTCCACGACCGGCGGGTCGACCGGACGTCGTCCGGGCGCGGGAAGGTGTCGACCCTGGAGCTCGCCCACCTCGAGGGCCTCGACTGGGCCTCGTGGAAGGCCGGGCGCGACCTGGCGACCATGACCGAGATCCCCGACCGCGACGCGGGCCGGCTGCTCACCCTGCGCCGGCTGCTGGGGATGGTCGCCGACACCGACCGGTGGATCGAGGTCGCCGTCGAGACCAAGCACCCCACCCGGTACGCGGGGCTCGTCGAGCAGGAGCTGTACGACGTGCTCGACCACTTCGGCTGGGCCCGGCCGCGCCGCGGCGAGCCGCCGCGCGTGCGGATGATGAGCTTCTCGACGATCGCCCTGCAGCGGATGCGCACGTTCTCGCCCACGCTGCCCCTGGTCTACCTGATCGACCACGTGCCGTTGCGGCTGCGCGACGGCCGGCTCCCCCGCGGCGTCCACACGGCCGGGATCGACGTCGCGGTGCTGCGTCGCCACCCCCGGTACGTCGACGCCCTGCACCGGCGCGGCCACGCCGTCCACGTCTGGACGGTCGACGAGCCGGACGACGTCCAGCGCTGCCTGGATGCCGGCGTGGAGGCGATCATCACGAACCGGCCGGACGCCGTCCTCGCCCAGCTGCACCGCGCGGTCTGAGGCGGTCGAAGGTTTCAGGGACAAGAGCCCTGGGTACGTCGACGGTGACGTCCTGACACCGACCGCCGGGAGCCGACGTGCCCACCATGGCCGCCACCTCCGACCGTCCTGTCGTCGTCGACGCGCCGGCCCGGGGCGACGCCCGGGCGCTGAGCCTGGTGCACGGCCCCGACGCGGTGCCGACCGCGCGCCGGGCCTTCCAGCGGGACGTCGCCGACCGCGTCCCGGACGACGAGATCGTCACCGAGGCGTGCATCGTCGTCTCCGAGCTGCTGGGCAACGCCGTCCGGCACGCGCGTGCGCTCCCCGACGGCCGCGTCCTCATGCGGTGGCAGGTGCGTGGCCCGGTGGTGGACGTCGAGGTGACGGACGGCGGGGGGCCCTCCGAGGTGCGACCCGCCCGCCCGGCCCAGATGTCGACGCACGGCCGGGGCCTGCGCATCGTCCGCACCCTCGCCCACGAGTGGGGGGTGCAGGAGACCGACGACGGGCAGCGCACCGTGTGGGCGGCACTCGGCGGTCCCTCGCGCCGGCGGCGCGCCGGCTGATCGCGCAGAGTCCGGGCCGCCGCCGCCCCACCCCCTGCCGTACGCTCCGCCGCCATGGGCAAGAAGTCGCGCCGACCCTCCTCACCCAGCGCCGTCCTCGACGCCGACGTCCCGGTCGTCGGCCCGCGTGAGCCCTGCCCCTGCGGCTCCGGCAAGCGCTACAAGACGTGTCACGGCCGGCGGGCCGCCGCGGACGACGTCGTCCTGGTGCCGCGCCCCTACGAGGGGCTGCCCGCCGAGTGCGACTGGGTGGCGATGCGCGAGATCGTCCCCGCCGCGACCGCCACGGTGCGCCTGACCGAGGAGTACGGCGGCGAGGAGGTCACCGTCGCCACGGTGCTGCCGATGGCGTGGGCCGCGATGCGCCGCCAGGACGGCCGGCTGTTCCTCGGGATGCAGGTGCAGGGGGGCTCCGGCGACGCCAGCCGGGACGCCGCCGCCGCGCTGCTGCGCGTCGTCGACGCCGAACCGGGGACGCCGGTCCAGGGCGTCGGCCTGCCCGGTGCCGGACCGCGCCTGCAGGACGTGCTCGACCCCGGCACGCCGCTGCGGGTGCAGATGCACTCCGGCTTCGACTTCTGGCTCGACGACTCGGACGCCGCCCAGACGCCCGAGGTGCAGGCCTCGATGGAGCGCGCGAACTCCGCCGTCGTGCCGACCGAGCGGTTGACGGCGGTGGAGGCGGCCTACTGGGCTCGCATCGGGGACCGCGAGCACCTGCGCTGGGTGCTGCCGCACGACGAGGAACCTCTGCTCGACGCGCTCGCCCGGCTGCACGCCCGCGGCGAGTCCGGTCTCGGGCAGGGCTCGCGCTACATCGGCGCGTTCCGGGCCCACGGCCTGCTGGTACCCGTCTGGGACCTCGCACCCGGCACCTCCGTCGACGGCGCGGAGGAGCCGGCCGCCGCGTTCGGGGTCCGCCTGGAGGCCGTGCTCGCGGACGACTCCCCGCTGACCGCGGACGAGCGCCGCGCGAGGGCCGGTGTCGTCTCGCGGCAGCTGACGCTGCGATGAGGTCGGCGCTGCGGTGAGGTCGGCGCTGCGCCCGGCGCAGCGGGTGCCTACGGTGGGGAGTCCGAGGACGACAGGAGGAGTGCCGATGAGGGAGACCGTGCAGGGACTGGCAGCGGCGGCGAGCGGCGTGGCGGAGGTGGCCGGCATCGGGCTGCGGCAGCTGCGGCACTCGATGACCGCGCGTGCCACCGAGAGCTCGGCCGTCGCGGGGCTGGGCCGGCTGCGGGAGATGGTGCGCGCCGAGGTGCAGCGCTCGATCGCCGAGATGGGCGGGGTGAGCGCGACCGAGGTCGCCGAGCTGCGCCACCGCATCGCGGTTCTCGAGGGCCGCCTGGCGGCCGACGAGGCCGCCGCCGCGGCCGGTGCCCGCGCCGCGAAGAAGACCACGCCACGCAAGCGCGCGGCCACCAGGACGCCGGCGGCG
The DNA here is from genome assembly GCA_046566185.1 of Actinomycetes bacterium. GTDB lineage: Bacteria > Actinomycetota > Actinomycetes > Actinomycetales > SCSIO-59966 > SCSIO-59966. The sequence goes on from JBKHXE010000064.1 coordinate 33,235, forward strand.
AAGGCCTCGGCGGCGAAGGCGCCGGCGGTCACCCCCGCCACCGTCGCCGAGCGCCTCCAGGACGGCGGCGAGTAGGCCCCTACCCCGGCAGGGGCTCCCGCGACACCGGGCAGCTCATGCACCGGGGGCCACCCCGACCCGACCCGAGCTCGGAGCCCGCCAGGCGAACCACCTCGATGCCGGCGTCCTCGAGCCGCGCGTTGGTCTCGGTGTTGCGCTCGTAGGCGACGACGACCCCCGGGGCGATCGCCAGGGTGTTGTTGCCGTCGTCCCACTGCTCGCGCTCGGCCGTGACCGGGTCGAGGCCGGTGTCGATGACCCGCATCCGCTCGATGCCCATCGCGGCGGCGGCCGCGTCGAGGAACGGGCGGGGCCCCTCGACGTGCACGTCGCCGTCGCGTGGCGTCATCGTGTACGCCTGCAGCGTGTGAGCGACGTTGGGGTACATGACGATCGCGCCCACGTCGACCATGGTGCACACGGTGTCGAGGTGCATCGTCGCGCGCTCCTGGGCGATCGGCACCGCGAGCACGCTGTGCGCCACCCCCGCCTCGAACGACTGCCGCGCAAGGCGTTCCACGCCGGCCGGTGTCGTCCGCTCGCCGGTGCCGACCGCCAGCACGCCGTCCGACAGCACGAGGACGTCGCCGCCCTCGACGTGCTCGAAGGCCGGCTCGTAGACCAGCGGCGTCCCGACGAACCGTGGGTGGTGCGCGTAGACCACCTTCGTCAGGGAGGTCTCGCGCCGGCGCGCCGGCATCGCGAGCGACGTCACCGCGACGTGGCTGCCGACCCACGCCGACGAGTCGCGGGTGAAGAGCAGGTTGGGCAAGGGGTCCACGACGAAGTCGTCCACCTGCGCGAGGGTGGTGACCAGGCCCGGGTCCGGTACCGGACGGGCGTGCTCGAGCTCGTCGAAGCGGAGCCCCGCCACCAGGACGGCGGCCAGCGCGTCGGACTCGAGGTCCTCGAGGTAGCCGCGGACCCGGCGAGCGAGCGACACCCCGAGCCGCGGGTCGGCCAGCACGGCGGCGATCGCGTCGGTGCGCGCGGCGGGCACGGTGAGCACCTCGCGCACGAGGTCGGCGAGGTAGAGCACCTCGACGTCCCGCTCGCGCAGCGCGGCGGCGAACGCGTCGTGCTCCTCCTGCGCCCGGCTGACCCACGGGATGCCGTCGAACAGCAGCCGGTCGTTGTTGCGGGGGGTGAGGCGCTGCAGCTCCGCCCCGGGACGGTGCAGGATCACCGAGCGCAGCCGCCCGACCTCGCTCGTGACACCGTGCGGCCGCTCCTGGGTCGACATGGGAGCCGAGGGTATCCGCCGCGGTCGTTACCCTCGGCGCCGTGACCGAGCCGCCTCCCCCGCCGCGGGCCGTCGCCGTCGTGATTCCGGCCAAGGACGAGGCCGACCGGATCGCCGTGACCGTCGCCTCCGCCGCCGGCATCCCGGGCGTCGACCTCGTCGTGGTGGTGGACGACGGCAGCCGGGACGCGACCGGCCAGGTCGCCCGCGAGGCCGGCGCCGTCGTCGTCCGGCACCCCCGCAACCGCGGCAAGGCCGCCGCCATGGAGACCGGCGCGGCCGCGGTCGAGGTGCGGGAGCAGCACACCGGTGAGGTGCCTCGTGCCCTGCTCTTCGTCGACGCCGACCTCGGCGAGACGGCGGCGGGCACCGCACCTCTGGTCGCGCCCGTTCTCGCCGGCGAGGCCGACATGACGATCGCGGTGCTGCCGGTGCAGAAGTCCGCGGGCGGCGGCCGTGGCCTCGTGGTGAACCTCGCCCGTGAGGGCATCGAGCGGCTCACCGGCTGGACGCCGACGCAGCCGCTGTCGGGGATGCGGTGCCTGACGCGGGAGGCGTTCGAGGCGGCACGGCCGCTCGCTGCGGGGTGGGGCGTCGAGACCGGGCTGACGATCGACCTGCTGCGGTCGGGTCACCGGGTCGTCGAGGTGCCCTGCGACCTGCACCACCGCGTCACCGGCACCGACCTGCGGGCGCAGCTGCACCGGGCGACGCAGTACCGGGACGTCGCACGGGCGCTCCTGGTGCGGCGGCTGCGGGCCCTTCGGCGCCGCTGACCGCTACGGGCGACGGGCCGGCGCCACCGCGGCGTCGGCCTCGTGGACCGGGGAGTCGATCTCGCCGGCGTCCTCGAGCTCGAGGACGCGCACGCTCGCCGCGATGAGCAGCGGGATGGCCAGGGTGGCCCCCACGGCCGGGACGACGGTGCCGGAGTCGTTGACGGCGAAGCCGATCGCCAGCATGACGATGAGCGCGGTCAGGCCAGGGCGCAGCGCGGGACAGTACTCGTAGGCGCGCTGCAGGGCGGGGGCGCCCCACGCGACCGGGCGCATCAGCACGAGGGCGACGAACAGCGCGCCGAACGGCACGAGCACCGACAGCCAGCTGCTGATGAGGATGTCGAGGTTCTGGGCCAGCTTGCGCTCGATGACCGACCACGCCCCGCCGTCGAGCAGCGTCTGGACGAACCGGCCGAGGTGGGTGCGGTCCGCAGGCGGCCGCAGCCAGTCGAGCACCGAGAGGCCGACGATGACCGCCAGGGTGCCCGCCGCGACCGCCGCCACGCGCTGCCACGTCATCGTCAGCCCCGCGACGAGCAGCGCGAAGAGCGTGAACGCCGGGACCATCGACGGCGGCCCGCCGAAGTCGCTGCCGAGTCCGGGTGTGCCGTCGACGACGACGGCGACGACGCCGATCACGGCGATGGCGACGACCGCAGCCCGCTGACGCCCGGTGCGCACGAGCCGGTCGGCGATCGCCGTCGCAGCGAGCAGGGCGCCGGTCGCGAAGAGCGCGTACTGGACGTTGCCGAGGCCGTAGAACCGCCCGGCGACCGACGGCTGGAGCCCCATGAGGCTGGAGGTGATCAGCCGCGTCCCGGCGACGACGTCGATCGCGAGCACCAGGGCGGTGACCGCCGCCACGACGCCGAACGGGCCCAGCGGACGCCGTCCCCACGGGCCGACCTGGGCCAGGGCGCTGACGGCGACCGCGAAGAACGCGACCGCGGCCACCACGGCGAGGAAGTCGTTGCCGGCCCGCCACCACGGCACGAGGTTCGCCAGGAACGTCGACACCGGGACGGCCGCGAACAGCACCGAGACGCGGCGCAGCCACGCGAGCACCGTCTGGCGTCCCTCCGGGCCACCCCAGCGGTTGCGCAGCGCCAGGGCCGCGGCCCCGTACAGGGCGATCTGCGCGGCGACCAGCAGGTTGAAGAACCACGGCACCAGTGGCTCGACCGCCTCCGACGCCGTCGTGATGTCGAGCAGCCGCTCGAGTCGTTCCTCGGCGGCCGTGGGCGCCTCCGCCATCGGCACGAGAGGGGAGCCGACCAGCTCGCCGGGCCGCTCGACGTCCAGCAGGGTGAGGAGGGTCGGGGCGAGGTCGGTCGCCTGCACGATGCCCGGCTGACGTGTCGACCGGCTGGTCAGCAGCGTCTCGGCGTACGGCGCACCGGACGCCGCCGGGCCCACCGCCGCGACGAGCTGCAGCCGGTCGGAGAGGCCGGAGTCCGACAGGCTCGCCACGACGACCGTCGCGCCCTCGGGCAGCTCGTCGAGGACGGCGCCGACGCGCGCGTCCAGCACCTCTGCCTGGGCGGCACGGTCGGGGCCGTACGCCTTGGGATCGGTGGCCGGCAGGTCGTCCGGGTCGCGCAGCGCCCCGACGTCCACGAGCAGCAGGTCGGTGTCGACCACCTGCCGGACGTCGGCGGCGAGCGCCGCCGGGTCGTCCGCGCCGGGCCGGTACTCGCCCACCAGCCGTCCGTCGCCGTCGGCCAGCGCGATGGCGGCGCCGGAGCCGACAGCCGCCGCCGCGGTGCCGGTGGCGTCGAGCAGGTCGCCGAGCAGTCCCGGCTCGGCGTCGAAGCTCAGCCGGTCGGCCTCGGTGCGGTAGACGTCCCAGCGGGGGACGCGGCCGTCCACGGGCTCCTCGGCCGTGCGGCACGAGGGACCCCCGACCACCGGCGGCTCGTCGCCGGCGCGGCGTCCGGCCGACACGGCCAGCCACCCGTCGACCGGGCACGACCGCGACCGCACGCTGCGGGCCGCCAGCACGCCCGAGGCACCCTCCTGCACGAGCCCCCACAGCGCGGGGGTGCCGTCGGCCGACACGTCGCTCCACTGCAGGCCCGGCGCACCCACCAGGACGACGGGGCCGGGGACGGCGTCCGGGCCGGTGGCGCGGGCGGCACCGGCGGGCACCAGGGCGACGAGCAGCGCCAGCAGGACGACGGGCAGCGTCAGGAGGCGGGCCGGCACGCCGTCAAGGCTACGGGGCAGGCCCTGGGGGCGGCCCGGCGCGCAAGATCACCCGGAAGTGCAAGATCACGGGGGGAGAGAGTCAGAGCGGGGGGTCGACGCCGACCGCCTGCAGCGCGGTGACGACGGCGAGGACGGCGCAGACCGTCGCGCCGGTGCGGCGGACCGTCGAGAGGCGCAGCCGGGTCAGCAGCACCCGGCCGAACAGCGCGGCGGCGCCGGAGACCACGAGCAGCGCAGCCCAGGCGCCGGCGAACACCGACACCGGGTCGCCGGTGCGCGCCGCGAGCCCGGCGGTGAAGACCTGTGACAGGTCGCCCCACTCGGCGAGGAACAGCACGAGGAAGCTCGTGGTCACCGCCCGCAGGCCGGTCGCCCCCTCGGTGACCTTGGCGCCGAACTCCGCCTCCGCCTCGGCCTCCTCGTCGTCGGCGTGCGCGGCCGACCGCCACAGCAGCACCGCACCGACCGCGAACAGCAGCGCGACGACGAGGCTCACCGGGGTGCGGGGCAGGCTCTGGCCGACCAGCCCGCCGAGGGTGACGGCGATGGCCGTCTGGACGGCGAAGGCGAGCCCGACGCCGAGCCAGACCAGCGCGGGCCGGAACCTGGTCGCCAGGACGAGCGTCGCCACGAAGGTCTTGTCCGGCAGCTCGACCGGCACGACGACGGCGAGCGCGGTCAGCGCGACGGCGAGGTCCATGGCGCGGCGAGGCTAGCGGCCCGCGCCAGCACCTCCTTGGCCGGCCGCCCGAGGGCGGCGGCGGCCCGAGCGACGTCCTCGAACTCCGGCTGCGCGTTGACCACCTCGCCGTCGAGGCGGGCGAGCTTGACCGACACGCGCTGCCCGTCGACGTCCACGGTGACGGCCTCGCGGTCGAGCGCCACCTTGCCGACGGAGGTCTCCCGCAGCCCGATCGCACTGGTCTGGGTGAACACGACGCGCCGCAGGGAGGCGACCGCCGCGGCCGGCGCGAGCACGTGCAGCGTGTGCGCCGGGCGGCCCTTCTTCATGAGGACGGGCGTCAGCCAGGCGTCCGAGGCGCCCGCGTCGAGCAGGCGCGTGAGCACGCCCGGCCACAGCCGCGGGTCGAGGTCGTCGACGTTGGTCTCCAGCACGACGGCCTCGCCGCCGGACGGCTCCGACAGCGGCTCGCCGAGCAGCAGCCGGACGACGTTGGGCCGGCCGGGCAGGTCGCGGCCGCCCGAGCCCGAGCCCACCCGCTGGACCCGCATCGGCGGCTGGTGGCCCCACGCGGTGACGTGCGCCGCGAGCAGCGCGGCGCCCGTCGGCGTGGCGAGCTCGACGTCGTCCGGCCCGCCGTACGTGGGCGCGCCGGCCAGCAGCGCGACGACCGCGGGGGCCGGCACCGGCAGCCGCCCGTGCGCCGTCCGCACCGTGCCACCGCCGAGGGCGACCGGCGAGCAGTGCAGCGCCGCGAGCCCGAGGTGCACGAACCCCGCGCAGGCCCCGACGACGTCGGCGATGGCGTCCAGCGCACCGACCTCGTGGAAGTGCACCTCGTCCGGGGAGGTGCCGTGCACCGCTCCCTCCGCCTCGGCGAGCCGGGCGAAGACCGCGAGCGCGCGCTCGCGGACGGCCGTGTCCAGCGACGAGCCCTGCAGCACCGCCCGGACGTCGGCCCAGGTCCGGTGCGTGGTCGACTCGGTGCCCTCCACGTGCACGCGCGTGGCGCGCACGCCGGCCCGCCGCACGTCCTCGGCGCGCAGCATCACCGGCTCGGGCGCCACCGCGTCGACCGCCGACCGCAGCACCGGCAGCGGCACGCCCGCGTCGACGAGCGCGCCGAGCAGCATGTCGCCGGCGACGCCGCTCCCGCAGTCGAGCCAGCCGATCACGCGGGCTCCTGCACCGACTGCCGGGCCACGCGGGCGGCGTGCACGCCGGCGCCGTAGCCGTTGTCGACGTTGACGACCACGACGCCGGGCGCGCAGGAGTTGAGCATCGACAGCAGCGCCGCGAGGCCGCCGGCGCCGGTGCCGTACCCGGTGGAGGTCGGGACGGCGACGAGCGGCACCCCGGTGAGCCCGCCGACGACGCTCGGCAGCGCGCCCTCCATGCCGGCGACGACGACGAGGCAGTCCGCCGCCTCCAGCCGGTCCCGCACGGCGAAGAGCCGGTGGATTCCCGCGACCCCGACGTCCGTCACGACGTCCACGCCGGCGCCGTGCACCCGCGCGGTGAGCGCCGCCTCGCGCGCGACGGGCGCGTCCGACGTCCCGGCCGCCACGACGGTCACCGTGCCTCGCGCGGTCGGCAACGGCCCGACGCGGGCGCAGCGGGCGACCTCGTCGACCTCGGCGTCCGGGAGCGCTGCGCGCACGGCGACCAGCGTCTCGGGCGTGCACCGCGTGGCCAGCACGGCGCGGTCGGGATGGCGCTCGTGCAGGTGCGTCAGGGCCGAGACCACCTGCTCGGGCGTCTTGCCGCGGCCGTAGACGACCTCGGGGTCGCCCGTGCGGCGGGCCCGGTCGGTGTCGAGCCGCGCGAAGCCGAGGTCGAGGAAGCCGGGGTCAACGAAGCCGTCCGCGTCCACGTCCGCGAGGGTAGACGCGCACCGGTCACTACGCTGACGCCCATGCCCGGCGTCCCCCCTGCGCGCTACGCCTACCTCGGCCCCGAGGGCACCTTCACCGAGGCCGCCCTGCGGCAGGTGCCCGCCGCCGACCGCGGCGAGCTCGTGGCCTGCGGCAGCGTGGACGCCGCGCTCGACCTGGTGCGCGGCGCGCAGGTGGACGCCGCGATGGTGCCGATCGAGAACTCGGTCGAGGGCGGGGTGAGCGCGACGCTCGACGCGCTGTCCACCGGCGAGCCGCTGATGGTCGTGCGCGAGGTGGTCGTGCCGGTCACCTTCGTGCTGGCGGCGCGCCCGGGCACCCGGCTGGACGACGTCCGGACCGTCTCCACCCACCCGCACGGCCACGCCCAGTGCCGGCGCTGGCTGTCGACCACCCTGCCGGACGCCCGGTACCTGCCGGCCCTGTCGACCGCCGCCGCCGCCGCCGGCCTGGCGGCCGGGGCGTCGCCGGCGCCGTACGACGCGGCCCTCTGCGCGCCGATCGCGGCGCAGCGCTACCGGCTCGAGGTGCTCGCCGACCACGTCGAGGACAACGCCGGCGCGGTCACCCGGTTCGTGCTCGTCGGCCGGCCCGCCCCGCCGCCGTCCGCCACCGGCGCGGACAAGACCACCCTGCTCGTTCACCTCCCCGACGACCACGCGGGCGCCCTGCTGGAGCTGCTCGAGCAGTTCGCCACGCGCGGCGTCAACCTCACGCGCATCGAGTCCCGCCCGCGGGGCGACGCGCTCGGCCAGTACGCCTTCTCCATCGACTGCGAGGGCCACGTGGACGACGAGCGGGTCGCCGAGGCGCTGATGGGCCTGCACCGCGTGACGCCGCTCGTGCGGTTCCTCGGCTCCTACCCGCGGGCGGACGGCCGGCCGACGCAGGTGCTGCCGGCCACCACCGACACGTCGTTCACTCAGGCTCGCTCGTGGCTCGAGCGGCTGCGGGAGGGGAAGCTGTAGCACCGGCGTCGAGCGCGTCGGGCACCCCGTCGGAGTCGGAGTCCGGCAGCAGGGGGTCGTCGAGCCCGGCCCGCACCGCCTCCAGCTGGGCGGCGAGCGCGACCCCGCCGAGCAGCGCCACCCCGGTGACGTAGGCCCACAGCAGCAGCGCCATCACCGCGGTCAGGGCGCCGTAGGTCTCGCCGAACGAGCCGGAGGTCGCGACGTACAGGGCCAGCAGCCCCGACGCCCCGAGCCAGCCGAGCACGGTGGCACCCGACCCGACGACGAGCCACGTCATGCCGGGCTGCCGCCGCCGGGGGCTGTACCGGAACAGGGTCGTGACCGACACCAGCAGGAGCAGCAGGCCGAGCGGCCACCGGCCGACCCGCCACGCGGTGAGCCACGCGCCGTCCGGGGCGTAGACGTCCTCGACGGCGTCCGCCAGCGGGTTGCCGGCCACGATGGCGAGCAGGCCGAGGGCGAGCGGCGTGCCGGCGGTGAGCGCCAGCGCCAGTGCCCGCCCGTACTTCGCGAGCGCCGGCCGGTCGCGGCCGGTGCCGTAGATGCGGTTGGCGCCGCGCTCGAGCTGCGCGAAGGCCGAGGTCGTGGAGGCGACCGCGACCAGCAGGCCGAGGACGACGGCGAGCTCGCTGACGTCCTCCTGCGTCTGTCCCGGCGACTCCGGCTCCTCCTCGCCGGCGGCCTCGGCACGCTCCTCGCGCGCGTCCTCGTCGCCGGCCGCCGCCGCGCGCTCCACGGTCTGCTCGACGAGGGCGTCGCTGCTGCCCGGGCTGAGGGCGACGGCGGTGCGGGCCACGACGGTCGCGACACGGTCCGCCCCCGCGACCCCGGCCAGGCCGGCGAGCGCGATGACCAGCGGCACCGTCGCCAGCGCGAGCTGCAGCCCGAAGCCACGGGCGTGGCTGAAGCCGTCGCCGTAGCGGAAGCGGGTGAACGACTCGCGGACCAGCGACCAGCCGCCGTGGCGGCGCAGCGCGACGCGGGCGTCGGTGAAGGTCAGCTCCTCGCCGGGCATGCACTCCGTCTCGGGGACGGGTCGCACCGAGCTCACGGCCGGCTCACGGGTGCTGCTCGGCGGGCGGCGGCACGCCGAGCGACTCGACGTCCTCAGCGGCCCTCGCCGCGACCTCCTCGGGGTGCTCGCGCAGGTCCTCGACCCGCTCCGCGAACGCGTGCCGCACGATCAGCACGGCCGCGACGCCGTTGAGCGCCCCGAACAGCACGTCGCCCGGGTAGTGCATGCCCCGGTACATCCGCGAGAACCCGACGCCGAGGGGGACGACGAGCATCAGCGCCACGAGCGTGACCCGCAGCCAGCGGCGCTGCACGCGGTGGGCCACCAGGAGGGCCAGGCCGAGCCACAGCGCCGTCGCGGCGCCGGTGTGCCCGGACGGGAAGCTGGACGTCGGCGGGGCCGGGTCGAGCTTCTCGACCTCCGGACGCTCCCGGCTGACCACCAGCGTCGTCAGCAGGAAGATGCTGCTCTGCAGCGCGACGCCGCCCCACAGCAGCAGCGCGGGCACCCAGCGCTTCCACACCCACCGCAGCACCAGGCCGACGACGGCCGCGGCGACCACGATGACCTCGGTGTCGGCGCTGGTCGACCACCAGTGCGTCACGTCGTCGCCGAGCGGCGTCCGCGACGACTCGAAGCCCTGGACGACCTCCTCGCCGACGTCCGCGAGGCCGGCTGCCGGGCCGCCGAGCAGGAACCCCACGCCGATCAGCACGGCGTACCAGAGGACGGCGGGCAGGCCCACGAGCAGGGCCGCCCGCCTCCACAGGGGCGACGTCGCGGTGACGTCGCGCCCCTCAGCGGCCACGCCGCACCCCCGCCGGGGCCGGCTCGGCGACGACGACCCGGCGGGCGAGCAGCGCCAGGCCCACCCCGGCGGCCACCCCGACGGTGACGTCGGAGAGGTAGTGGACGCCGAGCACCAGCCGGTCGAGCGCGGTGACCCCGACCACGACCGCGCCGACGGCGACGGCAGAGCGGGTGAGGCCGCGGCGCCGCAGCCACGGCCAGGCCAGGACGAGCAGCAGGCTCACGCCGAGGGCCGAGTTGAGGGCGTGTCCGCTGGGCATCGAGAACCCCACCTCCGACGCGACCGGGTTCCCCCACACCGGGCGGGGACGGGCGATGAGCACCTTGAGCCCGATCCCGAGCAGGCTGCCCAGGGCCATGGTGGCCCCGACGACCGCCGCGGCGCGACGTCGTCCGGCCCGCCACGCCAGCAGGCAGCCGGCGGCGACCAGCGTGCGGAAGGTCCACGGGTGGAAGGCGACCGCGACGACCTCACCGACGTCGACCAGTGCCTCGGACGTCTGCACGTGCTCGTTGAACCACCGCCCGACGGCCCGGTCGGGCGCGAACGAGGTGACCGACTCGGTGCCCTCCGGGACGCTCACGGCTGGCCCTCCGCGGCGTCCGGCACGCGCACGAGCAGAGCGCCCGGGTCGACCCGCATCCGCAGCTCGACGGCGTCGCCGACCGGGTCCCCGTCGAGCTGCGCCGGCTGCGGGGTCTCGGCGCGGATCGACAGCTCGCGGGCCCGCCAGTGCTCGACCCGCGGGTGCCCGCGCCGCCGGCGGGTGATGACGCGCCCGGCGACGGCCGCCCAGCCGACGACGCCCTTCGGCGAGATCGTCACGACGTCCAGCCAGCCGTCGTCGACCTCGGCGTCCGGCATCAGCACCAGCCCCCCCAGCAGGCGGCCGCAGTTGCCCACGACGACGGTGCGTACCCGGCGGGTGACCACCTCGTCGTCGACCTGCAGCCGCACCCTGGCCTGCTGCCCGCGCAGCTGCCGCAGTCCCGAGATCGCGTAGGCGATGGGCCCGACCTTCGCCTTGAGGGCCTCCGGGGCGTTGGCCATGATCGCCGCGTCGAAGCCCATGCCGGCCATCACGAGGAACGCCTGCTCCTCCGGCCGCGTGTGCTCCTCGCCGTGGGGCCCCACCACGGTCACCCAGCCCACGTCGACCGGGCGGCTGCGGCCGGTCAGGGCGATCCGCATCGAGCGCGGGACGTCGGTCACGTCGGTGTCGAGGTTGCGGGCCAGCAGGTTGCCGGTGCCGGCGGGCAGCAGGCCCAGCGGCGTGCCCGTCCCGGCCAGGGTCTCGCCGACGGTGCGCACGGTGCCGTCACCGCCGCAGGCGACGACCACGTCGACGCCGTCGGCGAGGGCCTGCCGCGTCTGGCCGACGCCGGGGTCGTCCTCCGTCGTCTCCAGCCACAACGGCGTCGCCCAGCCGGCCTCCGCGCAGGCGACCTCGACCTGGCGGCGCATGTCGTCGGTGCCGCCGTCGAACTTCGTCGGGTTCACGACGACGGCGGCGCGCGGGCGGGCGTCCGGGTCGGGAGCGAAGGGCTCCGGCTCGGCCGGCGCGGCCGAGTCGGCCCAGCGTCGTCCCCGCACCGCGACGGCCGCGAACAGACCGGCGACCAGCAGCAGTGCGACGACGACGCCGACGACCACTGCGGCGTCGGTACTCATGGGCGCACCGTAGTGGTGGTGCCCGGTACGGGCAGGCCGGACCGCCCGGCAGCCCCACTACCCTCGACGCCGTGATCGACCTGCGACTCCTGCGCGACGACCCGGACGCCGTGAAGGCCAGCCAGCGGGCGCGGGGCGAGGACGAGTCCGTCGTGGACGCCGTCCTGGCCGCCGACGCCCGCCGGCGGTCCGCGCTGGCGTCGTTCGAGTCGCTGCGGGCCGAGCAGAAGTCGTTCGGCAAGCGGGTCGCTGCGGCGTCCGGCGAGGAGAAGCAGCACCTCGTCGCGCAGGCGAAGTCCCTCGCCGAGCAGGTGAAGGCCGCGCAGGCGGACGCCGACGCCGCCGAGGCAGAGCTGGCCGGGCTGCAGCTGCGGATCCCCAACGTCGTCGTGGCCGGCGTCCCGGCCGGCGGTGAGGACGACTACGTCGTCCTGGCCACGCACGGCGAGCCCCGCGACTTCGCCGCCGAGGGGTTCACGCCGCGCGACCACCTCGAGCTCGGCGAGCTGCTCCGGGCGATCGACACCGAGCGCGGCGCGAAGGTCTCCGGGTCGCGCTTCTACTTCCTCACCGGCGTCGGCGCCCGCCTCGAGCTGGCGCTGCTGACGATGGCGATGGACCGTGCCGTCGCCGCCGGACTCACGCCGATGGTGGTGCCGACCCTGGTGCGGCCCGAGGTCATGCAGGGCACCGGCTTCCTCGGCGCCCACGCCGAAGAGGTGTACCGGCTCGAGGCGGACGACCTCTACCTCGTCGGGACGTCGGAGGTGCCGCTGGCCGGCTACCACGCCGACGAGATCCTTGACCTGTCCGGCGGCCCGCTGCGCTACGCCGGCTGGTCCACGTGCTACCGCCGGGAGGCCGGGTCCCACGGGAGGGACACCCGCGGCATCATCCGCGTCCACCAGTTCAACAAGGTGGAGGCGTTCGTCTACTGCCTGCCCGAGCAGGCCGAGGCGGAGCACGAGCGACTGCTGGAGTGGCAGAAGGCGATGCTCGCCGACCTCGGGCTGGCGTTCCGCGTCATCGACACCGCTGCCGGTGACCTCGGCTCGTCCGCGGCGCGCAAGTACGACTGCGAGGCGTGGGTGCCCACCCAGGGTCGCTACCGCGAGCTCACGTCGACGTCCAACTGCACGACGTTCCAGGCCCGCCGCCTCGCCATCCGGCACCGCGTCGAGGGTGGCGCGACGTCCCCGGTCGCGACGCTCAACGGCACCCTGGCGACGACCCGCTGGCTCGTGGCCCTGCTCGAGAACCACCAGCAGGCCGACGGCTCCGTCGTGGTGCCGGAGGCGCTGAGGCCCTACCTGGGCGGGCTCGACATCCTCACCCCCGCCTGAGCGGCGGGCCTGCGCCGGGAGGGTGCGACTCCAGCGAGGGCGACACCCCGTCGCGCGCCGCTCGTTAGGGTGGGGTGGTGACGCAGCGCGCTCCGACGTCCCTGGTAGCGCTCGACGTGGACGGCACGATCATCGACCTCGACGAGCGCCTCACCGACCGTGTCCGCGCGGCGGTGCGAGCGGTCGCGGACGCCGGGCACGAGGTGGTGGTGGCGACCGGGCGGTCCCTGCACGGCGCGCTGCCGGTGCTCGACCGGCTCGGCCTGACCTCCGGCTACGCCGTGGTGAGCAACGGCGCCGTCACGCTGCGGCTCGACCCGCACGCCGAGCGAGGCTACGAGGTCGTGGACGTGGTGACGTTCGACCCCACCCCGGCGCTGCGGCTGCTGCGGGAGCACCTGCCGTCGGCGGCCTACGCGGTCGAGGAGATGGGCACCGGCTTCCGGCTGTTCGGTCCCTTCCCGGACGGCGAGCTGGCGGGCCGCATCACCGTCGTCCCGTTCGAGGAGCTGCTGGGCGCGCCGGCCACGCGCGTCGTCGTCCGCAGCACCGACCACACCCCCGAGGAGTTCCTCGCCCTGGTCGAGCGGATCGGGCTGCACGGCGTCAACTACGCCGTCGGCTGGACGGCGTGGCTGGACCTCGCCCCCGAGGGGGTGAGCAAGGCCAGCGCGCTCGAGCAGGTGCGGCGGTGGCTGGGGGTCGACGCGCGGCGCACCCTGGCGGTCGGTGACGGCCGCAACGACCTGGAGATGCTGGCCTGGGCCGGCCGGTCGGTCGCCATGGGGCAGGCGCCCGACGAGGTCAAGGAGGCCGCCGACGAGGTCACCTCCACCGTCGACGAGGACGGGCTGGCCGAGGTGCTGGAGGACCTGCTCGAGGCGCGCCGCGCCGCGGGCTGACGCCGGCGCCCAGACGTCATCGGTCCGACACCGGCCGTTCTTTCGCCGCACCATCGACTCCGTCGCACGGCCCGCATAGTGTTCCTCGGGCCCGGACCGGGCGGGGACGAGAGGGAGTGCGGACGTGGGGCGTTCAGGACTGCGGCGGGGGCTCGCCGCGACGGTCGGGGCGGCGACGGGGCTGGCGGCGATCCCGCTGGCGCTCGCCACTCCTGCGGCGGCGGTGCCGGGGACGGGGGCGGCGGTCTTCGTCAACGAGTTCCACTACGACAACGACGGCACCGACACCGGCGAGTTCATCGAGGTCGCCGGGCCCGCGGGCACCGCCCTGTCGGGCTGGAGCCTGGTGCTCTACAACGGCGCGACGCCGGGCGCCGCCACGACCTACGGCACGATCGCCCTCGGCGGCACGATCCCGGACCAGGCCGGCGGCTACGGCACGGTGGCGTTCCCGGCCACCGGTCTGCAGAACGGCCCGAACGACGGCTTCGCCCTCGTCAACGGGACGACCGTCGTCCAGCTCCTCAGCTACGAGGGCACCTTCACGGCCGCGGCCGGTCCGGCGTCCGGGCAGACGTCCACGGACGTCGGGGTCTCCCAGCCGGGGACCACACCGGCCGGCTCCTCGATCGCGCTGACCGGCGACGGCACGGTGGCCGGCGACTTCGCCTGGGCCGCAACGACGTCGGCGACACCGGGCGCCGTCAACGGCGGGCAGACCTTCGACGGCGTCGGCGGCGGCGAGCCGCCCGCCCCGGCGTGCGACGCCGAGACCGTCACCCCGGTCTCCGCCGTCCAGGGCTCCGGCTCCTCGTCGCCGCTGGCGGGGCGGACGGTCACGGTGGAGGCGGTCGTGACGGCGGTGCACCCGGGCCTGGGCAGCTTCTACGTGCAGGAGGAGGCCGCCGACAGCGACGGTGACCCGGCGACCTCCGAGGGCATCGCGGTGTTCCACGGCAGCGCCGCGCCCGGTGGTGTCGCGGTGGGCGACCTCGTGCAGGTCACCGGCCGCGTCAGCAGCTTCCAGCAGCAGGACCAGCTGGCCTCCCCGACCGTCGTCGTGTGCGACGCCGACGCGGCGCCGATCACGCCGACCGCGGTGACGTTCCCCCTCGCCCACCCGTCGGACCTCGAGCGGGTCGAGGGGATGCTCGTCGAGCTCGCCGACGAGCTGGTGATCAGCGAGTACTTCAACTACGACCGCTTCGGCGAGGTCGTCGTGGCCAAGCCGCTGGACGGCCAGGACCGGCTGTGGACGCCCACCTCGGTCGTCGAGCCCGGGCCCGAGGCGGTGGCGCTGGCTGCCGAGTACGCCAAGCGCCGCATCACCGTGGACGACGCCAGCAGCCGGCAGAACCCGTCGTCGGTGCCGCACCCCGGCAACGGCGCGCCGTTCAGCCTGGAGAACCGGTTCCGCGGCGGCGACGCCGTGACCGGCCTGCAGGGCGTCGTGGACCACACCTTCGGCCTCTACCGGGTGCAGCCGACCGTCTACGGCGAGTACGAGGCGGTGAACCCGCGCCCGACCGAGGCGCCGTCCGTCGGCGGCACCGTGACGGTGGCCAGCTTCAACGTCCTCAACTACTTCCTCACCCTGGACACCGGCCCCGACGTCTGCGGCGCCCACCGGAACCTGGAGTGCCGGGGCGCCGACGACGCGACCGAGCTGAAGCGCCAGCGCGACAAGCTCCTCGCCGCCCTGGCCGAGCTCGACGCCGACGTCGTCGGGCTGATGGAGATGGAGAACACGCCCGGTGTCGAGCCCGCGGCCGACCTCGCCGAGGGGCTGAACGAGGAGCTCGGCACGGGGACGTACAGCTGGGTCGACACCGGCGTGGTGGGCACCGACGCGATCCGGGTCGGCTACCTGTACAAGCCGGGCTCGGTCACGCCGGTCGGTGAGCACGCGGTCCTCGACTCCTCCGTCGACGGCCGCTTCGACGACACGAAGAACCGCCCGATGGTCACCCAGACCTTCGACGAGGTGCTGACCGGCGAGCGCTTCACCGTCTCGGTCAACCACCTCAAGTCCAAGGGCTCGAGCTGCGCCGACGTCGGCGACCCCGACGCCGGTGACGGCTCGGGCAACTGCAACGGCACCCGAACGCTCGCGGCCGAGGCGATCGTCGACTTCCTGGCGACGGACCCGACGGGCAGCGGCGACCCGGACCAGCTCGTCATCGGCGACCTGAACTCCTACGACAAGGAGCAGCCGATCGACGTCCTCGTCGAGGGCGGCTACACCGACCTGGTGAGGCAGTACGGCGGCGAGACCGCCTACGGGTACGTCTTCGACGGCCAGGCGGGCTATCTCGACCACGCCCTGTCGAGCCCGACGCTGACGAGGCAGGTCACCGGCACCTCCGAGTGGCACGTCAACGCCGACGAGCCTGACCTGCTCGACTACGACACGTCGTTCAAGCCGCCCGCGCAGGACGCGATCTACGCGCCGGACGCCTACCGCTCGTCCGACCACGACCCGGTGCTCGTCGGGCTGGACCTGTTCTCGGTGCAGGCGTGCTACGCCGACGGCGTCCAGTCGGTGGCGGACTTCCAGCCGGGCTCCCGCGCCAACGGCGCCCCGGTGGCCGCCGGTCAGGCCGACCCGGCGAGCGCCCTGGGCCTGCCCGACCCGCAGGACGAGGAGGCGTACTGGACGACGCTCGGCCTCGGGGGCGAGGTCACGATCGAGTTCGCGCGCCCGGTGCGTGACCTCGACGGCTCCGACCTGCGGCTGCACGACGTGGACGACGGCGCCAAGGGCCGCGGTGACGCAGCCGAGGTGCTCGCCCTGGACGGCGAGCAGTGGGTGCCGGTGGGCGAGGTGACCGGCACCGGCGAGGTGGACCTGGCGTCGGCCGGGCTGGCCTCCACGACGGCGCTGCGGATCGTCGACACGACACCGGACGCCGGGCCGCCGGCCGTCGACGGCTACGACCTGGACGCCGTGGAGGTGCTGAGCGGCTGCGGGTGATGGGCGGCAGGATGCTCGCGTGAGCCTGAGGCTGGTCGCCACCGACCTGGACGGCACCATCGTGCGGCGCGACCAGACGATCGCGGACCGCACGGTCGCGGCGCTGCGGGCCTGCGTGGACGCCGGCGTCGACGTCGTGTTCGTGACCGGTCGCCCGCCGCGGTGGATGCGCCAGGTCGCCGATGCGACAGGGCACTCCGGCACCGCCGTGTGCGCCAACGGCGCGCTGGTCTGGGACCTCGCGGCCGAGCGCACCGTGCGCGCGAAGGAGATCGCCGCGGACGTCGTGCTCGAGGTCGCGGACCGGCTCGGGGCCGCGCTGCCCGGCGTCGCGTTCGCGGTGGAGAGCCTGCGGGGGTTCCGGCACACGCCTGCGTACGTGCCGCGGTGGGACGCCCGGCGCGACCACGTCGTCGGGGAGCTGCCCGACCTGCTCGCCGACGCGCCGGGCGTGGTCAAGCTGCTCGCGCGGCTCGAGGGCGGCAGCAGCGACGCGATGCTCGCGGTGGCCCGCGTCGCCCTCGACGGGCTGGCCCGCCCGACCCACTCCAACGCGGCGGACGGGCTGCTCGAGGTGTCGGCGCTCGGCGTGAGCAAGGCGGCCACGCTCGCCGAGCTGGCCGCCGACCGCGGCATCGCGGCGAGCGAGGTGGTGGCGTTCGGGGACATGCCGAACGACCTGGAGATGCTGGCCTGGGCCGGTGTCGGCTACGCGATGGCCGGCGGGCACCCCGACGCCGTCGCGGCGGCGGACGACGTCGCTCCGCCGTGCGAGGACGACGGCGTCGCGCAGGTGCTGGAGCAGCTCCTGTCGCGCTGACGGCTGCCCGCCATCGGTGCGCTGGGTGCAGCGGTGGGTGCAGGCCTCGGTGGGACTGAGCGGGTGTGATGGCACCCGTTTCACCACACCCACGGATGCTCCGAAGGAGGTGCGGGCGCAGATCAGTCGGCGAGGAGCTCGCGCACCGACGCCGCGGCGCGCTCGGCGGCCTCGACGCGTGCCTCGGCCTCCTCGGGCCGCCCCGACCGCAGCGCCACCCGCGCCATCGTCGCCGCCTCCGCCGCGGTCGCCGCGAGGCCCGCGGCGCGGGTCAGCCGGCGGTGCAGCTCCGGGCCGTGGCCGTCGCCGATCGGGACCTCGAGCCCGCTGCTGGGGGCCTGCGCCTGGGCGCGCGCGCACCGCTCGTGCACCACGCCGAGGGACGCCGCCAGCGAGGCGCCGGTGCGCTCGAGGCGGTCGCGCACCGGACCGGCGGGCACCGGCTCGATGACCTGGTGGTAGCGGTCCACCGCGCGCCGGAAGCGGTCGTGGGCGCGGCGCCACACGCCCTCCCCGAGCGGGTCGGTGCGTCGGTGGAAGAGCCTCACCGGCTCAGAGGTACTGCCCGGTGCCGTGCTGCCCCGGGTGCTCCTTGGCCGGCGGCTGACCCGGCTGGTGCGGGTGCGGGCCGGGCAGCGCGCGGCGCATCTGCTCGAGCTGCGCCCGCGCGGCCATCTGCTGCGCGAAGAGCGCCGTCTGGATGCCGTGGAACAGGCCCTCGAGCCAGCCGACGAGCTGGGCCTGCGCGATGCGCAGCTCGGCGTCGGTGGGAGTGGTGTCCTCGGCGAAGGGCAGCGTGATGCGGCGCAGCTCCTCGACGAGCTCGGTGCTCAGGCCCTGCTCGAGCTCGGCGAGCGACCGCTCGTGCACCTCGGCGAGCCGCGCGCGCCCCGCCTCGTCGAGCGGCGCGTTGCGCACCTCGTCGAGCAGCTGCTTGATCATGCTGCCGATCCGCATCACCTTGGCCGGCTGCTCCACCATGCCGGCGATCTCGCCGGCCTCCTCCTCACCGTCCCCACCGACCACGCCCATCCCCTGCGGCGTGACGACGACGACCCGCTGGGGCTCGTCCTCGCCGTTCGACTGCTGCGGCTGCGGCTCCTCGGTCATGAGGACATCCTGCCCGCCTCCGGTCCCGGGCGCCGGGCGGGCCCCCGCCGGCCGAGGGCCGCGTGTGGCCGACCCGAACCCGGGTAGGCCACAGTGGGCGGGTGACGACTTTGCCCGCCCATGACCGGCCGTTCGGCGACCTGACGCTGCCCCAGGGCTGGACGGCGCGGCCCGCCCGGGCCGCGGACGTCGAGTCGATGCACCGGGTGGCCGCCGCACACGACCACGCGGCGGCGGGCCGGTCGACGACCTCGCCGGACGGCGTCGCGGCACAGGTCGCCGGCCCGGGGGCACGCAGCCGGGAGCACCTGCTGGTCGCGGACGACGCGGGCCGGGTCGTCGGGTGGGGCTCCCTGCACGACCGAGCGGCCGGGCGCGTCGTGGTCGGCGTGCTCGTGGACCCCGGTCTCTCCGACGGCGACGCGGACCGCGTGGCGGCGACCCTCTTCCGCTTCGCCGTGGACGAGGGCCGCCGGCTGGCGCTGGAGCGCGGCCTGGAGGCGACCCAGCTCGACGCGGGCGCCTTCGCCGGTGACGACCGGCAGCACCGCTGGCTGGCCGCGGCCGGGTACGCGCACGCGCGGACCTGGTGGCAGATGTCACGGCCGGTCGAGCCCGCCGAGGGGCAGCCGGGCGCGTTCCCGGAGCCGTCCCCCGGCGTCGTCGTCCGCCAGGTCGTCAAGGACGACGGGCAGCCCGACGAGGCCGACCTGCGCGCCGTCCACGACGTGCTCGAGGCGGCGTTCACCGACCACTTCAACTACCACGAGGAGACGTTCGAGGAGTTCGTCGACCGGCAGCGCCAGGAGGTCGGCCACGCGTGGGACCACTGGTGGCTGGCCGAGGTGGAGGACGGCGTCCCGGCGGGCGCTCTCGTCGGGGAGGTGACGCACGGCGACGCGGGGACGCCGGACGGCAGCTACGTGGCCTACCTGGGGGTGACCCAGGCGGCGCGCGGGCGGGGCGTCGCGACGTCGCTGCTGCAGGCGGTCGTCGCGGACGCCGCGGTGCGCGGCCGTGACCGCGTCGGGCTGGAGGTGGACGCCGAGTCGCCGACCGGCGCGGCGGGGCTGTACGCGTCGCTGGGGTTCCGGACCTCGTACGTCACCGAGTCGTGGCACCGCGACGTCACCGTGCGGTGAGGGCTTCGCCGTAGGCTCGGCGGGTGACCTCCACCGATCTCGGGCGGGCGCTCGACGTCGCGGCCGTCCGGGCCGCCTACCCCGCTCTCGCCGACGGCTGGGCCTACCTCGACGGGGCGGCCGGCACCCAGGTGCCGACGTCCGTCATCGAGGCGGTCGCGCAGGCGTGGCGCGACGGCATCGGCAACCACGGCGGCGCCTTCGCCGCCTCGCGGCGCAGCGACGAGCACACCGCCGCCGCCCGGCTCGCGGTCGCCGACCTCGTCGGCGCCGCCGACCCGACGGGCGTGCTGCTCGGCCCCAACATGACGACGATGACCTACCGCGTCGCGAACGCGCTCGCGCCGACGTGGGGGCCCGGCGACGAGGTCGTGGTGACGCGCCTCGACCACGACGCCAACGTGCGGCCGTGGGTGCAGGCGGCGCGGCGGGCCGGCGCCACGGTGCGCTTCGTCGACCCGGTGCTGCCGACCCTCGACCTGCCGACGACGCAGTTCGCGGACGCGCTCGGTGAGCGCACCCGGCTCGTCGCGGTGACCGCCGCGAGCAACGTCGTCGGTACCCGGCCCGACGTCCGGGCGGTCGCGGACGCGGCGCACGCCGTCGGGGCGCTGGTCTACGTCGACGGCGTGCACGCCACCCCGCACGGCCCGGTCGACGTGACCGCGCTGGGCGCGGACGTCTACGCCACGAGCGCCTACAAGTGGTCCGGGCCGCACCTCGGCGCCCTCGTCGCCGACCCGGCGCTGTGGGAGGGCCTGCACCCGGACCGGCTCGCGTCGTCCCCGCCCGAGGTGCCGTACCGCTTCGAGACCGGCACGTCGCCGTTCGCGCAGCACGCCGGGCTCGCCGCCGCCGTCGACCACCTCGCCGGCCTGGCCCCGTCCGGCGGGGCCACCCGCCGCGAGCGCCTGCTCGCGTCGATGGCCGCGGTCGAGGCCTACGAGGCCGAGCTGTTCGGCGTCCTGCTCGCCGGGCTCGAGGCGCTGCCGCACGTCCACCCGATCGGCGCGCCGGCGAGCCGGACGGCGACCGCGTACTTCACCGTCGACGGCCACAGTCCGCAGCAGGTCGCCGAGCACTGCGCCCGTGCGCGCGTCAACGTGTGGGCCGGGCACATGTACGCGTGGGAGCTGACCGGGCTGCTGGGCATCCGCGACTCCGGGTCCGCCGTCCGTGCGGGCCTGGTGCACTACAACGACCGCTCGGACGTCGACCGGCTGCTCGAGGCGCTGGCCGACCTCGCGTAGCAGTGGCCGTTCTTCGTCCCGCTGGGCGTGACGACGTCGACGCCGTCGCGATGTTCCACCACGCCTGCTGGCACGATGCGTACGTCGGCCTCGTGCCTCCTGGCGTACTCGCGACGGTCACCGTCGAGGCGATGCGGCGCCGCTGGGAGCCCCGACTGGCCCGCGAGCACGACGAGCTCGTGGTCGCCCTCGACAGGGGTGCCGTCGTCGGGCTTGCCCTGCACGGTCCCAGCGGCGACGAGCCGCCTCTGCCTGGCACCGAGTTGTGCTCGCTCTATGTGGCGCGGCACTGGTACGGCCGCGGCCTCGCCGCCCAGCTCGTGCGACGTGCGCTGGGTGCGCGACCGGCGTCCCTTTGGGTGTTCGAGGGCAATACGCGCGCCCGGGCGTTCTATCTCCGTGAGGGCTGGACGGCGACCGGTGACGCCCGCATCGAGCCGGGCACGGGGCTCGCCGAGATGCGGATGGTCCGCGACTGAACCGTCTCGCGATCATGCAGTCCCGCCACTCCGGGCAGGGGGACGGCGGGGACCGGGACTCCCGACGCATGTCGGACCCGGCAGGGTCCGAACGCCACAGCACTGCCGGAGCACCCGTGCTCCGAGCGAGCCGGTTCCCTCGGCGCCGACGCCGGCGGCTCGACGCCGAGTGACCGTCTAGACCGTCAACAGCACCTTGCCGACGTGCGCGCTGGACTCGACGAGCCGGTGCGCGTCGGCGGCCTGCGCCAACGGCATCCGGGTGTGGATCACCGGGCGGACCAGTCCGTCGGCGATCAGCGGCCAGGCGTGCTCGCGGACGCTCGCGACGATCGTCGCCTTCTCGTGCGCGGCGCGGGCGCGCAGCGTCGTGCCGATGACCGCGGCCCGCTTGGCCATCAGCGCGCCGAGGTCGAGCTCGGCGCGGCGGCCGCCCTGCAGCCCGATGACGACGAGGCGGCCGGACGTCGCGAGCACGTCCACGTTGCGGGCCAGGTACTTCGCGCCCATGTTGTCGAGGACGACGTCCGCGCCGTGACCGTCCGTGCTTGCCCTCACCTGCTCGACGAAGTCCTGCTCCCGGTAGTTGACACCGATCTCGGCGCCGAGCTCACGGCAGCGCTCGAGCTTCTCCGCCGACCCGGCGGTGACCGCGACGCGGGCGCCGACCTGGCGCGCCAGCTGGATCGCCATCGTGCCGATGCCGGACGAGCCGCCGTGCACGAGCAGCACCTCGCCGGGTCGCAGGCCGGCGGTCATGAACACGTTGGACCACACCGTGCACACGACCTCGGGCAGCGCCGCGGCGTCCACCACGTCGACGCCGGTCGGCACGGGCAGCACCTGCGTCGCCGGCACCACGACCTGCTCGGCGTACCCGCCGCCGGTCAGCAGGGCACAGACCTCGTCACCCACCGCCCAGTCGGTGACGCCCTCGCCCACCTCGGCGACGGTGCCGGAGCACTCCAGTCCGGGCCAGGCGGGCGCCCCCGGCGGCGGCGGGTAGTGGCCGAGCCGCTGCATCACGTCGGCCCGGTTGACGGCCGTGGCCGCCACGGCGATGCGCACCTCGCCCGGCCCCGGGCGGACGTCGTCCACCTCGGCCAGCTCGAGGACGTCGGGGGGACCGGGTTCGCGGATCGTCACGGCCTTCATGGGCCCGACAGTAGGAGGGCGTCCCGGGCGCCCGCCCGTCAGGAGCGCAGCCGCGCCCTCGCGGCGCGCCGGGCCACCTCGAGGTCGGCCGCCGTGTCGACGTCCAGCAGGGTCTCGCCGGCGACCGGCACACGGACGACGGTCAGGTGGTCCATCAGCGCACGGGCCGGGCGGTCCGCGAGGTCGCCCGCGGTGGCGCGGGCCAGCGCCGGCGTCCGGTAGACCGCGAGCAGCGGCTGCACGTGCCCGTCGGGGGCCTGGGCGACCGCGACGTCCGCCACCGGGTCGAGGCGGAGCGCGGCGAGCAGGGCGGGGACGGCGGCCGGCGCGAACGGCGCGTCGCCGGCGAGGACCGCGACGTGCGCCGGCTCCGGTGACGCCCAGCGCAGCACGGCGGCCAGGCCGGCGGCGATCCCGGCGGCAGGCCCCCCGCCGGGCGGGTCCTCGCGGGTGGTGACCACGCCGCGCTCCGTGCGCCGGACCGGCCCGACGACGACCGGGGTGACGTCGTCCGGGACGCCGGCCAGCACGGCGTCCAGCACCGACGGGGACGCCACCAGCGGCTCGACGAGCTTGTCGTGGCCCATCCGCCGCGACGCGCCGCCCGCGAGGACGACGACGGCGCACCCGTCCCACGGCGCGGGTCGTGCAGGCATGACCCCAGTGTCCACCAGGTACGGGGGCACGCAGTGCAGGCACCGCGCGGAGCGAAGGCAAGCCGACGCGCCAGGACGGCATTGCGCCGATCGGGTGAACCGCCGGTAACGGCCCGGGCCCGACGTCAATGCGGGCCCCCCCGAACCCGAAGACAACGACAGTCGCGGCGGAGCGTCGCGTGCACGGTCTCGAGCGGAAGGTCGCCCATGCTGCGCAACATCGGCATCAGGTCGAAGATCCTGGCGGTCCTCGCGCTGCCTGTGCTCGTCCTGCTGCTGGCGGCCACCGTCATCTCCGTGGGTGCCGTCAGGGACGCCCGCCGGGCGGCGCAGGTCGAGTCCCTGGCCGGCCAGGCGCCCGAGCTCACCCAGCTCGTGCGCGGCCTGCAGGCCGAGCGCGCACTCTCCATGCAGGCGGTGTCCGGCGTGCCCGTCCCGCAGCTCGCCGAGGTGCGCCTGCGTGTCAGCGGCAGCCTGGCCTCGGTGCGCGACGGCATCGCGGACGTCGACGTCGAGCTCCTCGACCAGTCCGCAGTGGAGGCCATCGCCGCGTCCGAGCAGGCCCATGGTCAGCTCGAGTCGCTGCGCGACCAGGTCGACGGCGGCGGCTTGACGCCCGAGGCCGTGCAGCAGTTCTACACCGAGGTCATCGCCGAGGACGTGGAGCTCGCCGGCCGCATCGGCCTCGCGGTCGATGACCGGGTGCTCACCCGGAACCTCACCGCGTTCTCCGCCGTGGAACGACTGGTCGAGGTCGTGGCCACCGAGCGCGATCTCGCCCACCCCGCGGTGGTCGACGGCGTCGTCCCGGCCGACCTGAAGCAGCGGCTCGCGCAGCTCGAGATCCGTCAGGAGGTCTTGCGGGAGGAGGCCCAGGCGGCCGCCGACGCGGTGGGCGTTCACGTCCCGGCGACCAACTACGCGCTGGAGCTGGCGCGTCAGCAGACCAGCGGCGACCAGCCCCTCTCCGACCTCAGCGGTAACGCCTGGCGGGACGCCGTGCAGCAGGAGATCGACGCCCTCAGCGCCGCTGAGTCCAGGCTGGCCGCCGCCGCTGTGCAGCGCGCCTCTGCCCTTGCGGACGCCGCGCGGGCACGAGCTCTCCAGGTGGGGCTCGGCACCGCGGCGCTCGTCGTCGTCCCGGTGCTGCTCGCACTGTTCATCGCCCGCGCCATCACCCGGCCGCTGCGCCGCCTCACCGAGGCCGCCGCCGACGTGCGCCGCGAGCTGCCGACGATGGTCGAGCAGATGCACACGCCCGGCGAGGGCCCCGAGCTGTCGCTGCCGGCGATCCCGGTCACCTCGAACGACGAGCTCGGCCGGCTCGCCTCCGCCTTCAACGACGTCAACGCCATGACGGTGCAGGTCGCCCAGGAGCAGGCCGCCCTGCGCGGGTCGATCGCGGCGATGTTCGTCAACGTCGCCCGCCGTGACCAGGTGCTGCTCTCGCGCCAGCTGGCCTTCATCGACCAGCTCGAGCGCACCGAGGAGAACCCGAAGACGCTGGAGAACCTCTTCCGCCTGGACCACCTCGCGACCCGCATGCGCCGCAACGCCGAGTCGCTGCTCGTGCTCGCGGGCATCGACACCGGTCGGCGCCTGCGCCGCCCGATGCCGCTGTCGGACGTCGTGCGCACCGCGACCTCCGAGATCGAGCACTACGAGCGCGTCGACCTCGTGCTGCAGACCGACCCGCCGATGGTCGGTCACGTCGCCCTCACCACCGCGCACCTGCTGGCGGAGCTGCTGGAGAACGCGACGAACTTCTCCGACCCCGACACCCGCGTCGTGGTGAGCACGGCACCGGGACCGAAGGGCGTCGTCGTCACCGTGACCGACGACGGCCTGGGCATGACCCGTGACGAGATCGCCGAGGCGAACTCGCGCATCGCCGAGCCCCCCGTCGCGGAGGTCGTCGGCGCCCAGCGCCTCGGCTTCTTCGTCGTCGGGCGCCTGGCCCGCCGCCTCGACGCCACGGTCACGCTGGCCGCCGGCACGGAGCGCGGCACCGTCGTCCGGCTCGACCTGCCGGCTGCGCTGTTCGTGCCGGGAGCGGTCGTCGAGCTGCCCGCCGCCGACACGACCGACGAGACCGACGAGCTGCCGGTGGTCCCCGAGCGGCCGACCGTCGCGCTGGTCGACGAGCCCGCTGCCCCGTCGCCGCCGCCCGCGCCGCGCACGGACGCCGGACTGCCCGTCCGCGGTGGTGCGCCGGTGCGCGTGAGCCCGCCCTCCTCCGTCCAGCGGCCTCCGGCCCCGGCTCCGGAGCCGGCCGCGGCGCCGGCTCCGGTCGCCGACGTCCCGGTCGCCGATGTCCCGGCCCCGGTCACGAAGCAGGCCCCCGAGGTGGGTGCCGACGGCCTCCCGCGCCGCGCGCGTTCCGTGGACGTCGTGCCCGGTGACCCCGCGCCGGCGACTGCCTCGACCGAGGCGGGCCCCGCTCGCCGTCCCGGGCTGTTCTCCTCGTTCCGCGCCCGCCGTCCCGGTGAGAGCGACACCCCGGTGAGCGACGTCCCCGCCGCCGACGAGCCGAGTGCGGCTCCGGCGCCGGCTCGCCCGACCGTCCCGGCCAGGCCCGCCGCTCCGGCGAACGCCACGCCGGCCCCGGCGCCGACCAGGCCGCTCCCGACCCCGCCGGGCCCGGCACCGGCGAGCCCGGTCCCGGCCACCTCGACCCCCGCCCCGGTCGCGACCCCCGCCCCGGTCCCTGCGCCGGCCCCCGTCCGTCCGGCCGAGCCTGCGCCTGCACCCGAGCCGCTCGTGGCCGCGGCGGCTCTCGACATCCTCCCGTCGCGCTCGTCGATGCGCAGGAGCGGCAAGCAGCCGCGCAGCCGCGGTCTGTTCGGTCGCCGCGCGAAGCCGGCGGACCCGGTCAGCCCGGTGCGGCCCATGACGCGGCGCGAGCTGCGCGACCTCGACGCGGCCGCCCCCGCCCCCTTCACCCCCCGGACGGCGCCCGCTCCGTCGACGCCCGCACCGCCTGTGACGGCGGCCCCTGCGCCCTCGGCTCCCTCGACGGGGGCGCCGGTTCCGGCGGCGCCGCGGCCCGTCTCGCAGCCGCCGGCGCCGGCACCGGCCCCTGCGGCGTCCACCCCGGTGGGTCAGGTCCCCCCCGCGGGGCCCGCTGCCGCCGAGCGTCCGGTCATCGCGGCGCCGAGCAGCCTCTTCGGCACCCCGGCCCAGCCGGCCCCGGGCCCCGCCCCGGGCCCGGGCCCGGGCCAGGCCCCGGGTGCGGCCCCGGCCCCGGGTGCGCCGACGGCGTCCCCCTCGACGATCCTGCCGTCGCGCGGCGGGGCGGCCCCCGGCCCGTCCTTCGCGGCGCCGTCCGGCCCGTCCCCGGTCGCCCCGGCGCCGCGGGTCACTGACCCGGCGTCCTCGCCGGTCCCGGCGTCGCAGGCGGGTCGCGCGGCGGCCTCCCCCGCGGCGGACGAGGCCCCGGCCCCGGTGCCGGTGGCCGCCGTGCCCGGCGCCGACGGGATGGCCGAGGTGCTGCGTCAGCGGTCCGCCCTGGCGTCCGAGGCGCTCACCGAGCTGAGCCGCCTGTCGGCGTACAGCCCCGCCGCGGTCGACGCCAAGCCTCCGGCGACGCTGACCCGCCGTACCCCGGCGTCCACGCCGGCCGCCCAGGTCGCCGAGCCGCGACCGGCGTCCGCTCAGCGCCGCACCCGTAACGCGGCCGACGTCCGCAGCATGCTGTCCGGCTTCCAGGCCGGCGTCGCCCGCGGACGCACGTCCCCGACCGACCCCGACACCACGACCGCCCCCCCGACCGGAGGACACGCGTGAGCACCATGAGCACCGAGGCCGCCAACTTCAACTGGCTCCTCGACAACTTCGTCAAGAGCGTCCCGGGAGTCCGGCACACGCTCGTGGTGTCGGCCGACGGGCTGCTGATGGCCATGTCCGACGACCTGGACCGCACGAGCGGCGACCAGCTCGCCGCGATCGTGTCGGGCATGTCGAGCCTGACCCGCGGCGCGGCCCGCCAGCTCGCCGCCGGCGACGTCCGTCAGGCCATCATCGAGATGGACGACATCTTCATGTTCCTCATGACCATCTCCGACGGGTCCAACCTGTCGGTGATGGCCGACTCCGGCTGCGACGTCGGGCTGATCGGCTACGAGATGGCGCTGCTGGTGAGCCGGTGCGAGAGCACGCTGACCCCGCAGCTCATCTCGGAGATGCGCTCGCGGCTCCCGGTCCACGGGTCGACCCGTGCCCCGGTGCTGGGGTGAGCGGGCCGTGAGCGACAGGCCTGAGCTCGTCCCGGGCGGGCGGCACGCCGACCCGGAGGCGGAGGAGGAGGACACCTACACGGTGCGGCCGTACGCCGTCACCGGTGGGCGCACCTCGCCGACGTCGTCCGACCTGCCGGTCGAGGCGCTCGTGCAGGCGCTGGGTGGGCCCGACATGACGATGACCGCCGAGAAGCGACGGATCGTCGAGCTCACCCAGACCCAGTACCTGTCCGTGGCGGAGCTGTCCGCCCACGTCAGGCTCCCGGTTCCCGTCGTCCGCATCGTCGTGGGTGACCTCGCCGACTCCGGCGCGGTCCGCGTGCACGGCCTGACCCGCTCCGACGGTTACGCCCCGTCGGCCACCCTCAGCGTCCTGGAGAGTGTTCTCAATGGCATTTCCTCGCTCTGACGTCGCCTCCGCCGTCCCGGCGCACGGCGCCCAGACGGCCGGGAGCCAGCCGCCGGGCGTCCCGGAGGCCGCCCCCACCGTCGTCAAGATCGTCGTCGCGGGCGGGTTCGCCGTCGGCAAGACGACGTTCATCGGGTCGATCTCGGACATCGAGCCACTCTCCACCGAGGCCGCCATGACCGAGCACTCCATCGGCGTCGACGACGCCGGCGGGGTGAGCGACCGCAAGACGACCACCACCGTCGCGATGGACTTCGGCCGCATCGCGCTGCCGGGCAACCTGTGGCTGTACCTGTTCGGCACGCCGGGCCAGGACCGCTTCCTGTTCATGTGGGACGACCTGGTGCGCGGTGCGATCGGTGCCGTCGTGCTCGTGGACACCGAGCGGCTCGAGCAGTGCTTCCCGGCCGTCGACTACTTCGAGGCCCGTGGCATCCCGTTCGTCGTCGCGGTCAACTGCTTCGACGGGGTCGCCAAGCACAGCCTCGACGCCGTCCGCGAGGCGCTCGCCGTCCCGCCGCACGTGCCGATGATCTACACCGACGCCCGTTCGCGGGCCGCCACCAAGCAGGTGCTCATCACGCTCGTCCAGCAGGCGATGCAGCGCCTCGGTGGCGGCGCCTGACCCGCCCGCCCCCCGCCGCGACCTCTGGAGGGTTTCGGGGCTCTCAAGGCACGTCGAGACCCCCGAAACCCTCCAGAGGTCGTTCGGTGTCCGGACGGCGCGTCCGAGATGTGAGACGCGGCGCGCCGCCAGGGAGTGATCTCGGCTCACCCGTTGTTGACTGGCCCCGTGCGCATTCATGACGACGTGACCCAGCTGGTCGGCAACACGCCGCTCGTGCGGCTGAACCGGATCACGGACGGCGCTGCCGCCACCGTGGCCGCGAAGATCGAGTTCTCGAACCCCGGTGCGAGCGTGAAGGACCGCATCGGCGTGTCGATGATCGAGGCGGCCGAGCGCTCCGGGCAGCTCCAGCCGGGCGGGACCATCGTCGAGGCGACCTCGGGCAACACCGGCATCGCGCTGGCGATGGTCGGTGCCGCGAAGGGCTACCGGGTCGTGCTGGCGATGCCGGAGACGATGTCGAAGGAGCGCCGCGGCCTGCTGCGCGCGTTCGGCGCCGAGCTGGTGCTCACCCCCGGCAGCGAGGGCATGAAGGGCGCGGTCGCCAAGGCCGAGGAGATCGGCGCCGAGGCCGGCGCGGTCCTCGTCCGCCAGTTCGCCAACGAGGCGAACCCCGAGGTGCACCGCCGCACCACCGCCGAGGAGATCTGGGCCGACACCGACGGCCAGGTGGACGTCGTGGTGGCGGGCATCGGCACCGGCGGCACCATCACCGGGGTCGGCCAGGTGCTCAAGGAGCGCAAGCCGTCCGTGCGCATGGTCGCCGTCGAGCCGCAGGAGTCGCCGATCCTCAACGGCGGTCAGCCCGGCCCGCACAAGATCCAGGGCATCGGCGCGAACTTCGTGCCCGAGATCCTCGACACGAGCATCTACGACGAGGTCGTCGACGTCGACGCCGACACCGCCGTGCAGTGGGCCCGCCGGGCCGCGCGCGAGGAGGGCCTTCTCGTCGGCATCTCCTCCGGCGCCGCGCTCGCGGCCGCCGTCCAGGTCGCGCAGCGCGACGACATGGCCGGCAAGCTCGTCGTCGTCATCGTCCCGTCGTTCGGCGAGCGCTACCTGTCGACCATCCTCTACAGCGACCTCATGGACTGACGTCGGCGTGCACATGAACCGCGCCGAGCCCTCCCTCACCGGCTGGCGGGACCGGCTGCGTGAGGACCTCGCCACCGCAGCTCGTCGCGACCCCGCCGCGCGCTCGCGCGCGGAGCTGCTGCTCGCCTACCCGGGCCTGCACGCGGTGTGGCTGCACCGGCTCGCGCACCGCCTGTGGCAGCGACCCGGCCTGCGGCTGCCGGCGCGCGTCCTGTCGAACGTCAACCGCTCGCTGACGGGCATCGAGATCCACCCCGGTGCCCGCATCGGGCGGCGCTTCTTCATCGACCACGGGATGGGTGTCGTCATCGGCGAGACCGCCGAGGTGGGGGACGACGTGATGCTCTACCACGGCGTCACGCTGGGGGGCCGCAGCGCCAACCGCGGCAAGCGTCACCCCACGATCGAGGACGGCGTGACGATCGGCGCCGGCGCGCGCGTGCTGGGCGCCGTCCGGATCGGCGCCGGCTCGCAGGTCGGCGCCAACTCGGTCGTCGTCAAGGACGTCCCTGCCGGGGTCGTCGTCGTCGGCGTGCCCGGCCGCGTCCGCGGCGAGGGGACGCCCGAGGACGTCGTCGACCCGGCCATCTTCATCTGAGCCCCGCCAGCACCTCCGCGGCCACCTCGTCGGGGTGCGTCTCCGGAAGCCAGTGCCCCGCGCCGTCCAGGTACCGGACGGCGCAGGGCCCGGTCACGTGCGACGGCGTGAGGTCGGCCGCGGCGCGGGAGAAGAACGGGTCGCGGGTGCCCCACAGGTAGCGGGTCGGGACCGAGACCCGCCCGCCGCCCTGGCCGCGGGACCGGCCGACGGCGCGGTACCAGGCGAGGGCGGCGGTCAGCGCGCCCGGCTCGCGCACCCGGCGCACGTAGTGGTCGGCCCGCTCGGCCGGCAGCCCGGTGGCGGTCAGCCAGCGACGCAGCGGCGTACCGCCGGCGGCGCCCAGCACCGCCTCGGGGAGGACCGGGAGCGAGAAGAACGCCATGTACGCCGAGCGGAGCCCCTGGCTGCTGGTGCGCATCACGGCGCGCAGAGCCCGCGGGTGCGGCGTCGACACGACCGTCAGCGACCGCACCCTGTCGGGGTGTCGACCGGCCAGCGCCCAGGCGACGACGCCGCCCCAGTCGTGGCCGACGACGTGGGCGCCGGCCAGCCCGGCGGCGTCCAGCAGGGCCAGGACGTCGCCCGTGAGCTCGCCGAGCGCGTAGGCGCCGACGTCGGTCGGGCGGGCCCGGGGCCCGTAGCCGCGCTGGTCGGGGGCGAGGACCCGCAGCCCCTGGTCGGCGAGCCGCCGGGCGACGCCGTCGAAGGAGGTGGCGTCCTGCGGGAAGCCGTGCAGGCAGACGACGGCGTCACCGCCCGCCGGCCCCGTGTCCCGGACGTCGAACCGCAGGCCCTTCCGCTGGTAGCAGTCCACCGGAGCATCCTTCCCGAAAACCGTTGGCACTCAAGGCCCGAGAGTGCTAACCTGCTGACGGTCGCGAGGGGTGTCCGAGCGGCACCCCCCGACCTTGCGCCACGACACGACCGGTCCGCCAACCGGTGGCGGCCGGAGTCGCGAGGAGGTGGTTGTTGTGGCCCTGACCTTCGACCCCTTCCGTGAGATGGACAGGCTGGCCAGCCAGCTGATGGGGGCGACGGCGACCGGCACCCGGACGCCGCGCTGGATGCCGATGGACCTCTACCGGTCCGGGGACCACTTCGTCATGAACGTGGACCTGCCTGGCATCGACCCCGGGTCCATCGACCTCTCCGTCGACGGCAACACGCTGTCGATCCGCGCGGAGCGCACGCTGCGCCCGGAGGACGCCCAGTGGCTGGCCCAGGAGCGCCCCGCCGGCACCTTCCTGCGCCAGCTGAACCTCGGTGACGGGCTGGACATCGACAAGATCCACGCCACCTACGAGAACGGCGTCCTCAGCCTCACCATCCCGGTGGCCGAGCAGGCCAAGCCGCGGCGGATCTCGGTGGAGACCAAGCGGCACACCGAGGAGGTCGGCGCCGGCGAGGCGCCCGTCCAGGGCGAGGTCACCAGCGGCTGACGTCGCAGCGCCCGAGGTCGTGGTCGCCGAGGCGGCCACGACCTCGGACGTCACG
Source organism: Actinomycetes bacterium (assembly GCA_046566185.1). Classification (GTDB taxonomy): domain Bacteria; phylum Actinomycetota; class Actinomycetes; order Actinomycetales; family SCSIO-59966; genus SCSIO-59966. The sequence continues at coordinate 64,866 of JBKHXE010000064.1, forward strand.
GGGTCTCAGGTGCCGAGGTCGCGCAGGAACTGCTCGACGTCCGCGGCGAGCTCGTCGGCGTCCGGCATCTCGTCCTCGGGCAGCGACGGCCCCATCAGGCCCGGCCCGGCGAGGGTGCGGCCCGCGACGACGGCGTCGTACTGGCGCTCCAGCCCGCGTACCGCCTCGAGCGTGTCGGGAGAGTCGGTGACCTGGGCGTCGACCTGCGCGAGCACCGCGAGCCCCGCGTCGCGCAGCGCCTGGGTCGGCAGCTCCACGCCGACGGTGTCCGACAGGGCCTCCAGCAGCGCCACGGCGGCCGGCGGGAACTCGGTGGCCGCCAGGTAGTGCGGGACGTGCGCGGTGAAGCCCATCGACGGGTGGCCCGCCTCGCCGAGCCGCAGCTCGAGCAGGGCGCCGACGTGGCCCGGCACGTCGACGTCCCCCACCCAGCGCGGACGCCCCGCGATGAGGCTGCGCTCGCTGGCGTGCGGGGTGAGGCCGATGGGGCGGGTGTGGGGCGCGGCCCACGGGATGCCGTGCAGGCCCACGACGAGCCGGACGCCGAGGGTCTCGACGAGCGACCGGACGGCGGCCGCGAAGCGCTCCCACTGGGTGTCCGGCTCCGGGCCGACGAGCAGGTACATCACCGAGGAGTCGGGCAGGCGCACCTCGTGCAGCAGGATCTCGGGCATGTCGGCCGCGGTGAAGCGGTCCGAGGAGAACGTCATGCGGGGACGGCGCGAGCGGTAGTCGACGAGCTGGTCGGCGTCGAACCGCGCCACCACACGGCTGGGCAGCTCGGCGAGCAGATGACCGGTGGCCAGGGCCGCGGCGGAACCGGCGTCGACGAAGCCGTCCAGCGCGTGCACCAGCACCGGGTCTGCGGGAACCTGGTCGGGTGTGCGAGCGAAGGCGTCGGCCGTCAGCTCGTACAGGTCCTGCGGCGGCAGCATCCTCGGCTCTCCTGGGGGTCTCACGTGTCTCGTCGAGTCAACACCGCCACCGGGCCCCCGTCATCCCGGCCCGCGTTGACCCCCTCGTGAGCCGCCACTAGGGTTTTCGGCAACCGAAGAATCAGTTCCGTATCGCGGAATCACAATGCCCTCTGGAGGCGAGCATGAGCGTGCAGGCACCCGACGGCGTCCAGGTCACCGGCGTGAGGGTCGACCGCATCGACGAGGTGCTCACGCCCCGGGCCCTCGAGCTGGTCGCCCTGCTGCACCGGGAGCTGAACGGCCGGCGGCTCGAGCTGCTGGAGGCGCGTCGCCAGCGAGTGGCCGACCTCGCCGCCGGAGGCACCCTGGACTTCCTGGAGGAGACGCGGCACGTCCGCGAGGACGACTCGTGGCGGGTGGCCGAGCCCGCTCCCGGCCTGGTCGACCGCCGGGTCGAGATCACCGGCCCCACCGACCGGAAGATGACGATCAACGCGCTGAACAGCGGTGCCAAGGTGTGGCTCGCCGACCACGAGGACGCCAACACCCCCCTGTGGGAGAACGTCATCAACGGCCAGCTCAACCTGTCCGACGCGATCGACGGCTCCATCGACTTCACCAGCCCCGAGGGCAAGAGCTACGCGCTGCGCACGGACGGCGAGCTGGCGACGATCGTCGTCCGGCCCCGCGGGTGGCACCTCCCGGAGAAGCACCTCCTGGTCGACGGCGAGCAGACCGCCGGCGGGCTCGTGGACTTCGCCCTGTACCTCGCGATGAGCGGCCAGAAGCAGATCGACCGCGGCCAGGGCCCGTACTTCTACCTGCCGAAGATGGAGAGCCACCTCGAGGCGCGGCTGTGGAACGACGCGTTCAACCTGGCGCAGGACTTCCTCGGCATCCCGCGCGGCACGATCCGTGCCACGGTGCTCATCGAGACCTACCCCGCGGCCTTCGAGATGGAGGAGATCCTCTACGAGCTGCGCGAGCACTCCGCGGGTCTGAACGCCGGCCGCTGGGACTACATGTTCAGCGTCATCAAGAGCTTCCGGACGCGCGGCAAGGAGTTCCTGCTGCCCGACCGCAACTCGGTCACGATGACGGTGCCCTTCATGCGCGCCTACACCGAGCTGCTGGTGCGCACCTGCCACAAGCGCGGGGCCCACGCCATCGGCGGCATGGCCGCGTTCATCCCGAGCAAGGACCCCGAGGTCAACGCGGCCGCGTTCGCCAAGGTGCGCGACGACAAGACCCGGGAGGCCGGGGACGGGTTCGACGGCTCGTGGGTCGCCCACCCCGGCATGGTCGAGCTGTGCAAGGAGGTCTTCACCGAGGTGCTCGGGGACCGGCCCCACCAGATCGACCGCAAGCGCGAGGACGTGCACGTCACCGCCCAGCAGCTGCTGGACGTCGCGGCCACGCCCGGCGCGGTCACCGAGGCCGGACTGCGCAACAACGTCAGCGTCGGCATCCAGTACCTGCACGTCTGGCTCCAGGGCTCCGGCGCGGTCGGCATCAACAACCTCATGGAGGACGCCGCGACCGCCGAGATCAGCCGGTCGCAGGTGTGGCAGTGGCTGCACAACGACGTCACGCTCGACACCGGCGAGACGGTGACCCGCGAGCTGGTGGAGCGTGTCGTCGAGGAGGAGATCGCCAAGCTGCCGGGCGAGCCCGGCGACTACGCGGCGGCCCGGGACACGTTCCTCGAGGTCGCGGTCGCCGACGAGTTCGCGGACTTCCTCACCCTGCCGGCCTACGAGCGGATGCCCTGAGGTCCGGCGATGTCGGCGCTCGGGCAGGTCACCTCGGAGCTGGTCGCCGCACTCGGCGACCAGCAGGTCATCACCGACCGGCAGCGGCTGCGCACCTACGAGTGCGACGGCCTCGCCCACTACAAGGTCGTCCCCGGCCTCGTCGTCCTCGCCCGGTCGACGGCCGACGTCCAGCAGGCGGTCCGGGCCTGCGCGCGCCACGGCGTACCGTTCGTGGCCCGCGGGTCGGGGACCGGCCTGTCCGGCGGGGCCCTGCCCCACGCCGAGGGCGTGCTGGTGGTCATGTCCCAGATGCGCGACATCATCGACGTGGACGTCCACGCGCAGCGGGCGGTCGTCGACCCGGGCGTGATCAACCTCCAGCTCACCCAGCGCACGAGCCCGGACGGCTACTACTACGCCCCCGACCCCTCCAGCCAGCAGATCTGCACCATCGGCGGAAACGTCGCCGAGAACTCCGGCGGCGCGCACTGCCTCAAGTACGGGTTCACCACCAACCACGTCACCGGGCTGGAGCTGGTCACCCCGGACGGCGAGGTCGTGGAGGTCGGCGGCAAGGCGCTCGACCCGCCCGGCTACGACCTGCTCGGTGCGCTGGTCGGCTCCGAGGGCACGCTCGGCGTCGCGACCCGGGTGACGGTGCGCCTCACGCGGCTGCCCCAGGAGGTGCGGACCCTGCTCGCTGGCTTCGCCTCGACGGACGACGCCGGCGCGGCGACCAGCGCGATCATCGGTGCGGGCGTCGTCCCGGCCGCGATCGAGATGATGGACGCCCTGGCGATCGAGGCGGCCGAGGAGGCCGTGCACTGCGGCTACCCGGCCGGTGCGGGCGCGGTGCTCGTCGTCGAGCTCGACGGCCACGCGGCGGACGTCGAGGGCGAGTTCGACGAGGTGGTGCGGCTGTGCGAGGCGAACGGCGCCTCAGAGATCCGGGTGGCGGCGGACGACGTGGAGCGCGCGCTGATCTGGAAGGGCCGCAAGTCGGCGTTCGCGGCGGTCGGCCGCATCAGCCCCGACTACATCGTGCAGGACGGCGTCATCCCGCGGACCGCCCTGCCGCGCGTCCTGCGCTCCATCGCCGAGCTGTCGGCGGCCAAGGGCGTGCGCGTGGCGAACGTCTTCCACGCCGGTGACGGCAACCTGCACCCGCTCGTGCTGTTCGACGGGTCGGTCGAGGGCGAGGCGGAGCGGGCCGAGGAGGTCAGCGGCGCGATCCTCGACCTCTGCATCACCTCGGGCGGCTCGATCACCGGCGAGCACGGGGTGGGGTCGGACAAGGCGAAGTACATGCCGCGGATGTTCAGCGACGACGACCTCGACACCATGCAGCTCGTGCGCTGCGCCTTCGACCCCGACGGGATCTCCAACCCGGGCAAGGTGTTCCCGACTCCCCGGCTGTGCGGGGAGCGGCCGGGACGCCGCCAGGGCGCGCACCCGCTGCAGGAGGCCGGCCTGGCGGAGGTCTTCTGATGGACCTGTCCCGGCTCGCGAAGGCGCTGGACGGCGCGGGCGAGGTGCGTGAGGCGACGGACGCCGACGCGGTGGACGGGGTGCCGGCGTCCGCGGTCGTCCGGCCGGCGTCCGTCGAGGCGGTCTCCGCCGTGCTGCGCGAGGCGTCGACCGGCGGGCTGGTGACCGTGCCCCGCGGGGGCGGCACGGCGCTCGACTGGGGTGCCCCGCCGGAGCGCGTCGACCTGCTGCTCGACACCACCGGGCTCGACGCGGTCGTCGAGCACGAGTCGGGCGACCTCGTCGTCGTCGTCGAGGCCGGCCTGCCGGTGTCACGGCTCGCCGAGACGGTGCGGGAGGCCGGTCAGGAGCTCGTCGCCGAGGTGCCCCGCGAGCGCGTCGAGGCCGGCTCGACGGTCGGCGGCGCGCTGGCCACCGCGCCGAGCGGACCTCGCCGGCTGCAGCGCGGCGGGCTGCGTGACCTCGTGCTGGGCGCCACCGTCGTGCGCGCCGACGGCGTGGTGGCGGCCAGCGGCGGCAAGGTCGTGAAGAACGTCGCCGGCTACGACCTCGCCAAGCTCGTCACCGGCGCCTACGGCACGCTCGGCGTCGTCGTCCGTGCCGCGTTCCGGCTGCACCCGGTGCCCGCCGAGCGCGGGTTCGTGGCGCTCACCGGGGGCCTGCGGGACGTCGCCGCAGCGGCCCGCGCCGTCGTCGCCTCCCAGCTCGCGCCGGCCGCGGTCGAGGTGGACAAGCCCGGCGGCTCCGACGAGGCCACCTGCGTGGTCCTGCTGGAGGGGGTCCCGTCGGCGGTCACCGCGCGGCAGGCCGAGACGTGGACGCTGCTCGGCGACGGCGCGCCGTCCGACGAGCCGGCCTGGTGGGGGCGGCTGCCCGCCGCGGACGGTGACGTCCTGCTCAAGGTGACCGCGACGCTGCCCGGTGTCGCCGCGGTGCTCGAGGCGGCCCGCGCGGCCGAGCAGGCGCACGGCGTGCCCGTCACGGTCCGCGGCTCGGCGGGCGGCGTGCTGTACGCCGCGGTGCCGGCCTCCGACGCCGCCGCGGTGGCCGCCGTCGTCGGCGACCTGCGGGCGGCCTCCCCGTCGCCCGGCGACGGCACCGTCACCGTGCTGCGGGCGCCGCGTGCCGTCCGCGAGGCGGTGGACGCGTGGGGCCCGGTGCCGGGGCTGGAGCTGATGCGCCGCGTCAAGCAGCAGTTCGACCCCGGGCGGCTGCTGTCGCCCGGTCGTTTCGTGGGAGGGATCTGATGGCCGTCGACGCCACCCGCGGCGCCACCGGGGACGCCGCGCCCCGCGGCGCCGGGACGACCCAGCCGGACCTGCTCGCCGAGCCGGCGTTCGACGCCGACCACCCGCCGTCGCGCGAGCTCGTCGACGACTGCGTGCACTGCGGCTTCTGCCTGCCCACGTGCCCGACGTACCTGCTGTGGGGCGAGGAGATGGACTCGCCCCGCGGCCGGATCTACCTCATGAAGGAGGGCCTGGACGGCGAGCCGATGACGCCGTCGATGGTGCAGCACATCGACGCGTGCCTCGGGTGCATGGCGTGCGTGACGGCATGCCCCTCGGGCGTGCAGTACGACAAGCTCGTGGAGGCCACCCGGGCGCAGGTCGAGCGGCGCGGCTCGCAGCACCGCTCGCGGGCCGAGCGGCTGCTGCGGGAGGCGGTGTTCGCGGTCTTCCCGCACCCGAAGCGGCTGCGCCTCATGCGGGGGCCGCTGTCGCTGTACCAGCGCAGCGGTCTGTCGCGCCTGGTGCGCTCCAGCGGCGTGCTGGAGCGGCTCTCGCCGACCATCGCCACGATGGAGGCCGTCGCGCCGCCGATCACGCGACGGGTGCGCATCCCCGAGCGCAACCCCGCGCGCGGCGAGCGCCGGATGACGGTCGGGATGCTCCTGGGCTGCGTGCAGCGTGAGTTCTACCCCGGCGTCAACGCCGCCACGGTGCGGGTGCTCAACCTCGAGGGCTGCGACGTCGTCGTCCCGCAGTCACAGGGGTGCTGCGGGGCGCTGTCGGTGCACAACGGCCGCGCCGAGGAGGGCCGGGAGTACGCGCGCCGGCTCGTGGACGCCTTCTCCGACGCCGGCGTCGAGCGCATCGTGGTCAACGCTGCCGGCTGCGGCTCGACGATGAAGGAGTACGCCGACCTCCTGGCCGACGACCCCGACTACGCCGAGCGGGCACGCGAGTTCGCCGACACGGTGCGCGACGTCACCGAGCTGCTGGTCGAGCTCGGCCCGGTCGCCGAGCGGCACCCGTTCCCGGTGACGGTCGCCTACCACGACGCGTGCCACCTCTCGCACGCCCAGCGGGTGCGCTCGCAGCCGCGGCAGCTGCTGCGCGGAGTCCCCGGCCTGGAGCTGAAGGAGATCGCCGAGGGCGACATCTGCTGCGGCTCCGCCGGCGTCTACAACCTGCTCAACCCCGAGCCGGCGCGCGAGCTCGGCGACCGCAAGGCCGCGAACGTCGCCGCGACCGGCGCGCCGCTGCTGGTGACCGCCAACCCGGGGTGCCTGCTGCAGGTGACGTCGGCGCTGCAGCGGTCGGGGGCGTCCATCGCCACCGCGCACACGGTCGAGGTGCTCGACGCCTCGCTGCGCGGTCTCGACCCGTCGGTGCTGCTCGACCGCTGAGGCCGGCGCGTAGCCCATAATCCCCTCGGCACGAAGCACCAGCGGGACCCGCTCGCCGGCCGTGCGTGACGTCCGGGGGGCGTGGTCGTGGGCACCGTCGAGGCCGTGCTGTCGCTGCTGGGGCCGGTGCTGGCCGCCTTCGGTGTCTTCCTCGTCCGCGGGTGGGTGCGCGGCCGACGTGGCGCCTCCCGGCTGGACCAGCTGGCGCGCTCCGGCACGGCGACGCTGCCCTGCCGGGTGCGCGGGGACCGCCCGTACCCGGCGGAGTGGGCGCACGCGCGTCTCGTGGTCCGCAGCGGCGGTGCCTGGCTCCGGATGCGGGAGCGGCACCTGCGCGACGTCCGCCTGCCGGCCGGGCCCGTCGACGTCCTGCACGTCCGCGCCGCCGGGCAGGGCGACCGGGTGCGCACGGACTCCGACGACCTGGTCGTGGTGTCCGCGGCGGACGGCAGCGGCACGCGCCTGCACCTGCTGGTCCCGGAGGAGACCCTGGAGGGTGCGGTCGAGCTGCTCGAGCGCCTCGGCCCGCTGGTGGGGCCGGCCACTCCGGTCCCGGCGGACGTCGAGAGGTCCTGGCGGCGCCTGGTGCCGACCTGGTGCCTGGCCACCGGTGGCGCGAGCCTGCTGCTCGTCCTCCTCGTGGCCGGCCTGTGGTGGGCCAGCGAGCCGGTCGAGGTGCGGGTGACCGGCCCGGCGGACGAGTACGACTACTGCCCCGTGGCGTGGTCCGACCCCTGGGACGGGCGGCCGCAGGACGCCCAGATGAGCTGCTGGGACGAGCAGCGCGGCGACCGGCTGCCCGGCCGCGCGCTGGCGGCGCCCTTCCGCGGAGAGATCTTCGACACCGACAGCTTCCCCGCGCTCCTGCTGCTCGTGCCGCTGCCGCTGCTGGTGGTGACGCTGGCCGGTGTCGGGCGACGGGCCTGGCAGCTGCGGTCGGCACGTGACAGGCGGCAGCAGACGAGCGACCTCGCCGAGCCTCTCGGCGTCGTCCCGGACCTGCCGCCCCTGGACGCGGACGTCCTGGACGTCCGGACCGCGGCCGCAGCGGTGGCGGCGCGGTCGGTGCGCGAGCGGTGGACGGCGGGACCGCACGCCGCGGTGAGCGCCGAGGAAGCCGAGTCGAGCCCGTGGTGGACCCTGCCCACGCTGCGCGGCGTGGCCCGCGCCGAGGCCGCCCGCGCGAGCGGCGCGCTGCTCGCGGTGGTCTTCGCCCTGCTGGGCGGCTGGAGCGCCTGGGGCGGGTGGCTGGGGACGCAGGGAGAGGTGCAGGTCGCCCGCGCCGCCGCGGGCGAGCGGTACGAGTCCCCGTTCCTGCTCCCCGACGACCTCGAGGTGACGTTCACCGTCGACGGCGAGGAGGTCACGGCGCTGGTGGCGGCCGTCGGTGAGGTCCCCGAGAGCGGGCTGCGCGTCGTCCACTCGGTCGAGGACCCGACCCGCGCCCGGATCCTCGGCCCGGGGGACGGGACGCGCCGGGGCATGCTGCTCAGCGGGCTGCTGGGCGGTGGCGCCCTCGCGTGGTTGGCGTGGTGCACCCGCGGCCTGCTGGCCGCTCGCCGCGAGGTGCTGGGGGCGCTCCACGACCCGCGGCGCGCGCGGCGCGACTACGTGCTCACCGCCGACCCCGAAGGGGATCCGGTGCTCCTGCTGTGGACTCCCCGGTCGACGTCCCCCGGTTGGGCGGTGCCCCTTGCGGAGCCGGTGCTCGGCGCCGTCCCCCTGCACGGCGAGGTCGAGCTGCGCGGTGACCTCCGGGACGGCGGCGCCGTCCTGCCGGTGCTGCCCGGCCGGGTGCTGTGGCCGTCGTCGCCGGTGGTCGAGCTCGACCGCGACGACGCCGTGCTCCTGCTCACCGGGGCCGTCCCCGGCGACGGCGACCTGGAGTCGGACGAGGACCGCCCCCCCGGTTGAGGTCCTCGCTCACGGGGCCGGCGGCACGCGCCCGTGGGACGCCGCCGCCTGGGCGTCGGTGAAGACCTCACCGCAGGAGCAGCGCCACCTCACGCCGGCCCACGCGTCGCCGGCCAGCGCGGTGAGCCGGTGGTCGGCCCCGTCGGAGCGCCCGTCGTCGGCCCCGTCGCCGCGGCCCGGCACGCGACGGGGCCGCGGCACGTCGCGTGCCGCGGCCCCTGGCATCCCGCGTCGGCCCACGCCGTGACCGTTCCACGGTCACGTTGCGGCACTGTGGCCGCGAGGTGACGGTTCGGTCAGCGCCGGCGCCGAGCCCTCTCGTCGACCGGGACGGCGCCGCCGCCGGCCGGCGCCACCTCCGGGTTCGGCGCGCCGGGCGAGCGCAGGATGCGCACCGTCAGGAGCACCAGGCCGGCCACGAGCAGCAGCAGCAGCCCCGTGCCGACGTTCACGCCGAGACCGAAGATCCAGATGTAGGCCATCGCACCCGCCGCGAGGCAGTAGTAGGTCATCGGGATGATCGTCTTGCGGATGAGGTCGCCCTCGCGGCCCAGCAGGCCGACCGTCGCCGAGGCCGCGACGACGTTGTGCACCGTGACCATGTTGCCGGCCGCCCCGCCGACGGCCTGGGTGGCGACCACGACCTCCTGGTTCACCCCGATCTGCTCGGCCGTGGAGAACTGGAACAGGCTGAACATGAGGTTGGAGACGGTGTTCGAGCCGGCGACGAAGGCACCGAGCGCCCCGATCCAGGGGGTGATCACCGGCCAGTTGTCGCCCATCATGGACGCCGCGCCCTCGGCCAGCGTGAGCGGCATGCTCGACAGGTCGCTGGCGTTGAAGTCGGCGCCGGAGTTGATGAACACCCGCACCAGCGGCAACGCGAAGAGCAGCGCCACGGCGGCACCCGCGATCTGCGATCCGGCCACCTTCCAGGACGCCGCGATCGAGGGGCCGTCCATCCGGTGGATGGCGTAGGTGACCACGCAGGTGACGATGAAGAGGAAGCCGGGCAGGTAGAACGGCTCGATCGCCTGGGTGATCGGCGTCCCGAAGATGTTCTCGAACTTCAGGGCCAGGCCGAGCTGCAGGAACTCCTTGAGCGGGGCGACGGTCCGCGTCAGCACGAGCAGCGCGGCGACGATCACGTAGGGCGCCCAGGCGCGGGTGATGGACATCCGGCGGGTGATGTGGTCCACCTCGTCCGCCGGGTCGACGCTGCCCATCCACCGGGTGCCCCACCGCTGGCGGGCCGGGAAGTCCCACACGTCCTTCGGCATGAGGAAGCCGCGCGAGGAGGTGAACATGACGACCGCGAGGCCGATCAGGCCACCGAGCAGCGAGGGGAACTCCGGTCCGAGCAGCACCGCCACGAGCACGTACGGCACCGTCATGGCGAAGGCGGCGTAGAGCGCGAACTTCCAGATGCCCAGGCCGTCGGCGAAGCGGCGGCGCTCGCCGAAGAAGCCGGTGAGCAGGCAGGCGACGAAGATCGGGACGAGCGTCCCGACGGTCGCGTGGATGGCCGCGACGTTGATGGCGGTGGTGGCGATGTACTCGCCCTTGTCGAGACCGAGCTCCGCGGCCCGTGCGGCCACCGGCGCCGCCAGGTTGCCGTCGGTGCCCGACAGGCCGTTGCCGAGCCCGACGAGCATCGGCGTCCCGACGGCCCCGAAGCTGACCGGCGTCGACTGGATGATGAGCCCCACCATGACCGCGGCCATCGCGGGGAACCCGAGCGCGAGCAGCAGCGGCGCGACGACCGCAGCCGGGGTGCCGAACCCCGCGGCACCCTCGATGAACGACCCGAACAGCCAGCCGATGATGACCGCCTGCACGCGCCGGTCCGGGCTGATCCCGGTGAACCCGGCCCGGATGGTCGCCATCGCGCCGCTCTTGGTGAGGGTCTCCAGCAGCAGCAGCGCGCCGAAGACGATGTAGAGCAGCCCGAGGGCCACGAGCAGGCCCTGGACCGTCGAGGCGGCGATGGTCACCCAGTCGACCTGCCAGACGAACGCCGCGACCAGCACCACCACGACGAAGCCGACGGGCATCGCGTGCTTGGCCGGCCACCGCAGGCCGACGAGCAGGACGCCGACCACGAGGATCGGCGACAGGGCGAGAAGGCTCAGCACTGCCAGGTTGTCCACGCATCCTCCAGATGACGGCGCCATTGCCTCAGGTTCCGGATAGCGGAATGCTGATCCCGACACGCGGAGGTCTGGCGGTGACCCTGGCATCGGACTCATCGGTGGTCAAGAGGTGAAGCCGACTTTTCGACGAGGGGTCGTGCCGAGGCGACCACCGGTACCGGACGACGTGCGAGAGGATGAGGCGATGACCACGGCCGAGCCCCTCGCCGAGGACGTGCCGCCCCGCGCGGGCGGCGTCCAGTCGGTCGACCGCGCGCTCGACCTGCTCGAGGTGCTCGCCGCCGCCGACGTCCCGGTCGGCGTCAGCGAGCTCGCGGCGCGCACCCGCCTCCCCGAGGGGACGGCGCACCGCCTGCTGCGCGCCCTGGTGCACCGCGGCTACGTCGCGCAGAACAGCGACCGCAAGTACGCCCTCGGCACCGCGGCGCTCGTTCTCGGCGAGGCGTCGAACCGGAGCCTCGCCCGGCAGGCGCAGCCCTACCTGCGGCAGCTGGTCGACATCTCCGGGGAGACCGCCAACCTCGCCGTCCTCGACGGCGATCGCGTCGTCTACGTGGCGCAGGCGCCGTCCCCGCGTCGGCTGCGGATGTTCGCCGAGGTGGGCCGCTCGGTGCACGCGCACTCCACGGCCGTCGGCAAGGTGCTGGTCGCGGCCCTGCCGCAGGGCGCGGTCGAGGCGCTGCTCGACCGGGTCGGGCAGCCCCGTCGCACCGGGGCCACCCTCGTGGACCGGGACGCCTTCCTCGCCGACCTCGAGCTGACCCGGCAGCGGGGCTGGGGCCTGGACGACGGCGAGGAGGAGGAGGGGGTGCGCTGCCTCGCCCTGCCGGTGAGCGCGCGGGGCCGCACGGTCGCCGCCGTCTCCGTCTCCGGGCCTGCCGAGCGCCTGCCGTACGGCCTCCTGGACGACCTGGCCGCCCGCCTGCGCGTCGTCGTCGACGCGTTCGCCGAGTCGCTGGGGTGAGCGTCGCCCGCGGCCGTCAGGGCCGCCGGGGCAGCACGACCCGGACGCGGGTGACGCCGTCCGGCGACTCGAGCGTGAGCCGCCCGCGGTGCCGCTTCACGACGACCTCGTGCGCGGTGAACAGCCCGATGCCGGTGCCCTTGCCCACGGGCTTGGTGGTGAAGAACGGCTCGAAGGCGTGCTCGAGCACCTCGGGCGCCAGCGGGCCCCCGGTGTTCTCGATGTCCACGGTCACCTCGTCGTCCCCTCCGCGCGTGCGCACCACGACCTGCCCACCCGGCGTGACGGCGTCGAACGCGTTGTCCAGCAGGTAGTTCCACACCATCGCGAGGTCCGCCGGCCATCCCTGCACGTGCTGCGGGGCCGGGTCGAGGTCGCGCACCAGCTCGACGCCGGGCGGCACCTTGTGCGCGACCAGCAGGACGGCGTTCTCCAGCGAGGCGTGCACGTCGACGTCGGTGAGGGCGGCGTCCCCGACGTAGGCGAGCGGCCGGCCCGCCGACGTGATCGACGTCAGGTACGCCGCGCCGGCGGCGACCTCGTCCAGCACGGCGCGGACCTCCGCGTCGCGCGCGAGCTCCCGCACGGCGGCGCCGCGCTCGTCCGGCGCCACCTCCGCGAGCGCCGAGCGCAGCGCCTCGGGGTCGACCCCGAGGCGCACCAGCGGGGCGGTCACCTCCCAGGCCCGCCCGACCCCCGCGGCGGTGAGGACGTCGGTCAGCGCGGTCTCGGCGTCCGCGCGGGCCAGGGCGTCGGCGGGGACGGGCGCGGTGCCCGCGAGGTGCGCGAGCGGGGTCGCCGGGCCGCCCGCGTCGACGAGCAGCGTCCGCAGGCGGGCCACGCCGCGCTGCACGGCGGCCGCCGGGTTGTTCAGCTGGTGCAGCAGCCCGGCCGCCATCGTGCCGAGGGACGCCATCCGCTCGTGCTGGCGCAGCAGCGCGTCGTCGCGGTCGAGCCGGTCGGTGACGGCGTTGAGCAGCGCGCGGGCCGTTCGCGGGTGGGCGACGAGACGGTCCAGCGCGTCGGCCTCGATGCGCAGCGCGCGCACCGGCGTCCTCGCCCGGATGGTGGCGGTGCGCGGCCGGCCGTGCACGAGGCCGAGCTCGCCGACGAGGTCGCCCGGACCGCACACGTTGACGAGCAGCTCGGCGCCGGCCACGTTGCGGATCACCTCGACCTCGCCGTCGAGGAGCACGTACATGGCGTCCGGCTCGGACCCCTCGGTGATGACGTCCTCGCCCGGGGCGTAGTCCACGGTGCGACCGGCGCGCACGAGGTCGGCGAGGTCGGCGGCGGGCAGCTCGGCCAGCAGGTTGGAGCGCCGCAGGGCCTCCTCGAGCTCGCTCACCGCGAGGCCAGCCGCTCGTGCGTGAAGCGGACCGCCATCGCCCCCTCACCGACCGCCGAGGCCACCCGCTTGATGGACCCGTGCCGTACGTCGCCGGCCGCGAAGACCCCCGGCACGGCGGTCTCCAGCGGCAGGGGGGGCGTGTCGAGGGGCCAGCCCGCCGCGGCACCGCCGAGGTCGGCGCCGGTGAGGACGAACCCTCCGGCGTCCCGGGGGACGACGCCGTCCAGCCAGTCGGTGCGGGGCGCCTGCCCGATGAACACGAACAGGGCGTCGGCCGCCACGTCGCGCTCGCCGTCCGGCCCGGCCAGTCGAAGGCCCTCCAGCCGCGTCTCGCCGTGGGCGGCCAGCACCTGGGTGTGCGGCTCGACGGAGATCTTCTCGTGCGCCTCGATCTGGTCGATGAGGTACCGCGACATCGTCGCGGTGAGGTCGGGGCCGCGGACGAGGATCGTGACGTCGGCGGCGAACTGGGCGAGGAACAGCGCGGCCTGACCGGCGGAGTTGCCGCCACCGACGATGACCACGTGCCCACCGGAGTGGTCGAGGGCCTCCGCGCGCCCCGCGCCGTAGTAGACGCCGGCTCCGGCGAGCATCGCGGCGCCCGGCACCTCGAGGGTCCGGTAGCTGACCCCGCTCGCGACGACGAGGGCGGACGCCGTCACCTCCCAGCCGTCCGCCGTCCGCACGATCGTGTACGGGTCCTCGCGCCGGACGCCGACCACCTCGGCGGGCACCAGGATCTCGGCGCCGAAGCGGATCGCCTGCTCACGGGCGCGCAGAGTGAGGTCCGCGCCCGACAGGCCGGTGGGGAAGCCGAGGTAGTTCTCGATGCGGCTGCTGGTGCCGGCCTGCCCGCCCGGGGCGTTGCACTCCAGGACGAGCGTCGACAGGCCCTCCGACGCCCCGTAGACGCCCGCGGCCAGGCCCGCCGGCCCGGCGCCGACGACGACGAGGTCGTAGGCCGGGCGCTCGGCCCGCACCCGCAGCCCGATGCGCTCCGCGAGCTCGCCCAGCGTCGGGGCGGTGAGCACCGACCCGTCGTCCAGCAGGACGACCGGCAGGGCCCTGGCGTCGACGCCCGCGACGTCCAGCAGCGTCACGGCCTCGGCGTCGCGCTCCACCTCGAGCCAGCGGTAGGGCACCAGGTTGCGCGCCAGGAACTCGCGGACCTCGTGGCTGGGCTGCGACCAGCGGTGGCCGACGACGCGCAGGTTGGTCACCGGCGGCGGCGGGCGCCACGTCTGCAGCAGGTCGTCCAGCACCGGGTAGAGCCGCTCCTCGGGCGGGTCCCAGGGCTTCAGCAGGTAGTGCTGGACGTCGGCGTCGTTGATGGCGCGGATCGCCGCGTCGGTGTCCGCGTAGGCGGTGAGCAGGACGCGCCGCGCGTCGGGGAACAGCCGCCGCGACGCGGCGAGCAGCTCGACGCCGCTCATCTCGGGCATCCGCTGGTCGACGAGCAGCAGCGCCACCGACTCCTCGCGCAGCCGGAGGGTGCGCAGGATGTCGAGAGCCTCCGCGCCCGAGGACGCCGCCACGACCCGGTAGTGCTCGGCGTACCGGTCGCGCAGGTCGCGCTCCACGGCGTTCAGGACAGGCGGGTCGTCGTCCACCGCCAGGAGAACCGGCCTGCTCATGTGCTCGCACCTCCCGCGGCGCCGAGGCTACGCCGGGCCGCGGCGCCGCGGCAGGCGAATCGGTCGACCGCCGGCCTGGCCGTCGCGGCACCGGTGACCGACCATCGACGGGTGAGCGTGGAGCGCCTGCGGGACGCCGAGCGGGCGTCGGCCCGTCGCGGGCTCCTGGCGCTGCTCGGCGTCGTCGCGGTGCCGGTCGCCCTGGTGGCCCTGGTCGTGCTCGCGCCGAGCGGTCCGCCCCGGGAGGCGGTCGCCGACCCCGAGCCGCTCGTCACCGTCGTCCCACCGGACGACGCCCGCGAGCAGCGACGGGAGCGGGCGCTCGGGGCCCAGGGCAGCGCGTGGGCGGCGACCCTCGCCGGGCTCGGGCTGACGCCGGCCGGCGAGCCGGCCGCCGAGCTCGTCGTCGACTCCGGCACCGGCAAGCCGATCGGGGTGGTCTGGCACGCGCGGGTGCCGCTCGGCGAGGAGTGGTCGGTGGACGTCGAGGTGATGCAGCGGGCGCCGGCGGTGTTCGCCGACCCGTGCCGCCCGGAGCGGTGGGGGATGGCCGGGGCCCGGGTGCTCGACTGCCTGGTGGAGGAGCCGGACGGCCCGGGCGGGCGGCGCCTGGCCGTCGCCGCGACCAGCTCGCCCGCCGGCGCGCCGACCGGTGAGGACCAGGCGGGCTGGACCCGCGTCGCCGACGTCCGCGAGGGCGACCAGCACGTGCAGCTGCTCCTCACCCGCGTCGCGCCGGGCACGCAGGCGCCGCCCCTGTCGCCGAGCGAGCTGCTCGCGATCGCGCGGGACCGCGCCTGGTACGAGCGCTGAGGCGGCTACGGTCGACGGGTGGGGGACGACCGGTCGGACGTCGTCGTCGTGGGCGGCGGGATCGTCGGGCTGGCCACGGCCCGGCGGCTGCTGCAGGTGCGGCCCGGCTCGGCGGTCGTCGTCCTGGAGAAGGAGCCGGGCGTCGGGCGCCACCAGACGGGCCACAACAGCGGCGTGATCCACGCCGGCGTCTACTACGCGCCCGGCAGCCTCAAGGCCCGCCTGTGCCGGGCCGGCGCGGCGGCCACCAAGGAGTTCTGCGACGAGCACGGCATCGCCTACCGCGTGCCCGGCAAGCTCGTCGTCGCGACCGACGCCGTGGAGGTCGAGCGCCTGGGCGGGCTGCGGGAGCGCGCCACGGCCAACGGGCTGGACGTCGCGTGGCTGGACGCCGCCGAGCTGCGGCGCCGCGAGCCGCGGGTCACCGGCCGCGCCGCGCTGCTGGTGCGCGAGACCGGCATCGTCGACTACCGCCGCGTCGCCCGGAAGCTGGCCGAGCTGGTCGTCGCCGCCGGGGGGCGCGTGGAGGTCGGTGCCGAGGTCACCGCGATCCGCGAGCGTCCCGGCGCGGTGGACGTCGTCGCGGCCGGGCAGCGGTGGACCGCCCGCCGGGTGGTGGTCTGCGGCGGGCTGCAGGCCGACCGCCTCGCGCGCCTGGCGGGGCTGCGGCCGACGTTCCGGATCCTGCCGTTCCGCGGCGAGTACTACCGCCTGCCCGACCACCACTCGGACGTCGTGGCGCACCTCGTCTACCCCGTGCCCGACCCGGCGCTGCCGTTCCTCGGCGTCCACCTCACCCCGATGGCCGACGGCTCGGTGACGGTCGGGCCCAACGCCGTCCTCGGGCTCGCGCGTGAGGGGTACCGCAAGGGCGCGGTGGCGCCGCGGGACGTCGCCGACTACCTGCGCTTCCCCGGCACCTGGCGGGTGGGACGCACGTACTGGCGCACCGGCGTCGACGAGCTGCGCGGGTCGCTGTCGCGGCGCGCGTACCTGGCGGCGGCCCGCCGCTACTGCCCCGACCTCGTGCTGAGCGACCTGCTGCCGCACGAGGCCGGCGTCCGCGCCCAGGCCGTGCTGCGCGACGGCACGCTCGTGCACGACTTCCTGCTCGAGCAGACCGACCGCACGCTGCACGTGTGCAACGCGCCGTCGCCCGCGGCGACGTCCGCGCTGCCGATCGCCGACCTCGTGGTGTCGCGGCTGCTCGGGAGCCGCTGACCCGCCGTCGGCGTATCCGTGGGCGCAGCCGTGGGGGAGACGCACCGGGTGCCATCACCCCCGCCCCGTCGCACCCACGGCTTCACCCACGCGAACGGCGCGAATGGACCGCACGTCGACGGGTACACGCCAGAGAGCCCGGTCGGTCGGCTCGGGGGCCCAGACCACCGCCGTCGAGATCGCCCGGCCGGCCGGGTGCCCATCCAGCCTGGCGTCCTGCACCGGTTCGCCCGAGGACGTCGCCGCCCGCGGCCGTCCGCCGTCCCGTTCGGCGCGACAGTGACACGAGGAGGTGTCACGATGGCGGCGCGGAGCACTCGGGCCCGCCGCCCGCTGCCCCCGACCGGCCGGAGCTCCCCATGGAGACCAGCACCCGACGCCTGAGGCCCGTGGACGACGGCGACCTCACCGCCGTCGCCCGCCCCGGCTCGCTCCTCGACACCGCCCCCGCCGAGGACGTCGCCACCGTGCTGCGCGCCTCGCTGCGGGCGCTGCACGCCGCCGAGGAGGCGGTCGCCCGGGTCCGCGCGCTGCACGCGCGGTCGTCGTGGGTGGCCCGCCCCCCGCTCGACACCCCCGACGAGGCGCGGCCGGACCCGGCGGCGGTGCCCCGCGACCGCTGCTCGCACTGCCTGCTCGGCTGGCCCTGCCCGACGGTCAGCGCACTCGACGAGGTGTGAGGGGCCGTCCCCCGTACGGCACAATGACGACCCTCCGGGAGGGCTGTCCGAGTGGCCGATGGAGGCGGTCTTGAAAACCGCTAGGGCGGTACCCAACCCGTCCTCAAGGGTTCGAATCCCTTGCCCTCCGCCCGCCCGAGCGCGTCTCGAGCACCCCCGCGCCGTGGCATCATAGATACAACATGAGTCCAACCACCGCGCCGGCCGCCGAACGGGTCTACGCCCACGTCAAGCGCGCCATCCTCGAGCACGACTACCCCGGCGGCGACTTCATCACCGAGGGAGAGGTCGCCGCCCAGGTCGGGGTCAGCCGCACGCCGGTCCGCGAGGGCCTGCTGCGCCTGGAGGCCGAGGGCCTGCTGCGCCTGTACCCCAAGCGCGGAGCACTCGTCGTCCCCGTCACCCCGCGGGAGGCCGACGAGGTGCACGAGGCCCGATCGCTCGTCGAGTCCTGGGCCGCGCCGCGGGCCGCGCGAGCCGGGCAGCCGCTCCTCGACCAGCTCGAGCGGCACGTCGCCGCGATGCGCCGGCACGCCGCGGCCGGGCAGACCCGCGAGTTCGCCGCCGCCGACCGCGCCTTCCACGAGGCGGTCGTCGAGGCCGCCGGCAACTCCGTGCTCACGCGCCTCTACGTCTCCCTGCGCGAGCGTCAGCTGTGCCTCTCCAGCGCCTCGATCGCCGCCGAGCCGGGCCGGGCCGGCAGCGCCCTGGCCGACCACGAGGCGCTCCTGGAGGCGCTGCGTGCCGGGGACGTCGACGCCTTCACCCGGCGCACGGTCGAGCACGTGGCCCGCTCCTCGCCGTCCGACCGGGACGCGTCGTGAGCACCGCCGTCGAGAGGGCCACCCGCCAGGCCTGGCTCGTCTGGGGCGTCGGCGTCCTGGCCTACACGGTCGCGGTCCTGCAACGGACGTCGTTCGGCGTCGCGGGCAACCAGGCCGCCGAGCGGTTCGGCAGCGGCGCCGCGATCGTCGGCACGTTCGTCGTCGTCCAGCTGCTGGTCTACGCGGCGATGCAGATCCCGGTCGGCGTGCTGCTCGACCGGTTCGGCAGCCGACGCATGGTCGTCGCCGGGCTGCTCCTCATGGGTGCCGGCCAGCTGACGCTCGCGCTGGCGGGTGCGGTGCCGACGGCCCTGGTCGCGCGCCTGCTCGTCGGGGCCGGCGACGCCATGATCTTCATCAGCGTGCTGCGGCTCGTGCCGGCCTGGTTCCCGTCGCGCCGGGCGCCGTTCGTCACCCAGCTGACCGGCATCCTCGGTCAGCTCGGGCAGGTGGCGAGCACCGTCCCGCTGGTCGCGCTGCTCAACGGTCCCGGCTGGGGCTGGGCGTTCGCCGGCGCCGGCGCGCTCGCCGTCCTCGCGGCGGTCGTCGTCCTCGCAGCGCTGCGCGACCACCCGCCGGGCGCCGCCGCGCCGGGCCCGGCCCCGAGCGTCGCCGAGGTGCGGGCGCAGCTGGTCGCCGCGGCCCGCGAGCCGGGCACGCGGCTGGGCCTCTGGACGCACTTCACCGTGCAGTACGCCGGCACGGTCTTCGCGCTGCTGTGGGGGTTCCCCTTCCTCACCGCCGGGCAGGGACTCACGACGCAGACGGCCGCCGGCCTGCTCACGCTCATGGTCGCCATCGGCATGGCGTCCGGCCCGGTCCTGGCGCGGCTCACCGCACGTCACCCGCTGCACCGATCGAGCCTCGTGCTGGGCGTCGTCGCCCTGACGGTGGTGACCTGGACCGCCGTCCTCGCCTGGCCGGGGCCCGCTCCCCTGCCGCTGCTCGTCGCGCTCGTCGTCGTGCTCGCCGTGAACGGGCCGGCGTCCATGGTCGCGTTCGACTTCGCGCGCACCTTCAACCCGCCGAGCCGGCTCGGCAGCGCCACCGGGTTCGTCAACGTGGGGGGCTTCGTCGCGTCGCTGCTGACGATGCTGGCGATCGGGGTGGTCGTCGACCTGCGGACGGCGCCCGGCTCGACCTACGACCTCGACGCGTTCCGGGCCGCCTTCGCGGTGCAGTACGTGGTGTGGGCGGTCGGCGTCGCGGGGCTGGTGCGCAACCGCCGGGCGGCCCGCCGCGGGCTCGCCGCCCAGGGCACCGTCGTCCTGCCGCTGCACCGTGCGCTGCGCAACCGCCGCCGCAGCAGGCTCGCGGCCGCCTGAGTCGTCCTCAGGCGCCGCCGCTCCGCCACACCAGCACCCGGGTCCCCGTGGACGTGCGGACCTCCATCGACTCGATGTCGTCGCGGAGCAGCGCCGTCGCGCCGGGCACCGTGACGTCTCGGCCGGGGACGGCCCGCCAGGTCGCCACCTGCTGGGGTCCCTCGCCGTCGTCCACGAGGAGGGAGAAGGTCGGCGGTGCGCGGTACGCCGGCTCCGTCGCCTCGTACCGGCACTCGAGGGTGATGCGCGTCCCCCACGGCACCGACTCCAGGCGGGCGGTCGCCGCCATCGGCGCCGCGTCGACGGCGTCGAGCGCCACGACCCGGACGTCGCCGGGCGGCGGCGGGGCATCCCGTCCGCCGAGGAGGAACCACCCTCCGAGCCCGGTGAGCACGGCGACGGCGGCGGCCGCCGCGGTCAGGACGACCCGGCGTCGCCTGCCGCGGGCGCGGACCTGCTCCAGCACGCCGTCGAGCAGGCCGGCGGGTGGTGCGGCCGTGCCGGCGTCGCCGGTCGCGAGGGCCGCGACGACGTCGTCAGGCACCCGGGCGAGCAGCGCGGGCAGCCCGGAGAGCTCCTCGGCCGCCCGCCGGCAGTCGGCGCAGGAGAGCAGATGGGCCTCGAAGGCCCGGGCGTCCGGGCCGTCCAGGGCCCCGAGCACGTAGGCGCCGACGTCGCTCGGGTGGGGATCGCGCGGCTCGGTCACGGCGTCACCCCCATCTCCTCGAGGGCGAGCCGGAGCGCCCGCAGGGCGTAGTGCGTGCGCGACTTCACCGTGCCCTCCGGCACCGACAGGACCCGCGCGGCCTCCGCCACGCTGCGCCCGCGGTAGAAGCACTCCAGCAGCACCCGGCGGTGGTCGGCGCTGAGGCGGCCGAGCGCGTCGGCCACCAGCCAGGCCTGCAGGACGTCGTCCGTCGGGTCCTCGGCGCCTGTCTCCGGCAGGTCGGCGGTCACCACCTCGTGACGGGACCGGGCGGAGCGCCACCGGTCGACGACGAGCCGGCGTGCCACGGTGAACAGCCACGCGCGGCGCGCCGGGTCCGGGGCCTCGAGGACGCCGTCCGTGCGCCACGCCCGCAGCAGCGTCTCCTGCACGACGTCCTCGGCGGCGCCGCGGTCACCGCCGGTCAGCCGCAGCGTGAACGCCCAGAGCGCGCCAGCGTGCCGGCCGTGGAGGTCACGCAGCAGCTCCGTGCGGTCCGCGGGCACCACGCACCTCCTCCGGCGGTCTGTCACCAGCGTGGCAGCGCCGTCGCGGCGGGTCAGCCGAGTCGGCTCAGGGGGCAGCGTGCACGCCGAGGCACGACGAGTAGCCCTGGTGCGCCCCGGCCAGCGGGACGACGAGGAGTCTGCGCATGCCCACGAGTACGGAGCGGGAACCGGATCGGTTCACTCCCCCCGCGTCATGATCGAGTGTGGCTCCGGCGCCCGACACGCGCGGCGTGTCCGTCGTCGGGCTCACACTCGGCGGAGGGGGGAGCGGAGGGGGGAGCGGCGCGGCGGGCCCGGACCGCGAGCGCGAGAGCGGCGACCGCGACCAGCGCGAGCCCGCCGAGGCCGACGGCCCAGCCGGTCTCCTGGCCGAGGACGACAGCCGCCATCACGAGCACGAACCAGCCGAAGCCCAGGCGGAGGTGCTCCGGAGAGATGCGACCGGCCAGCCGCCCGCCCACGAGGCTGCCGACGACCGCGGCGGTGGTCACCAGCGCGGCGAGGCCCCAGTCGATCTGGACGCTGGAGAGGTAGCCCGCCAGACCGGCCGCGGACTTCATCGCGATGACGAGCAGCGACGTGCCGACCGCGACCGGCATCGGCAGGCCGCCGAGCAGGGCGAGGGCCGGGACGACGAGGAAGCCGCCACCTGCTCCCACGAGCCCGGTGACGAGGCCGACGACCAGTCCGTCGAGGACCACGCGGCCCACCGGCAGCGCGCCGTGAGCCCGCTCGGCGTCCACGCCCCGGCGTCCCCGGAGCATCGCGGCCCCGGTCGCGACCATCATCACCGCGAAGGCGACGAGCAGGACGGTGCCCGGGATGAACTCCGCGACCCGCCCGCCGGCGTAGGCCCCGGCCATGCCGGCGACCCCGAAGACGAGCCCGGTGCGCCACTGCACGCGCCCGGCGCGTGCGTGGCCGATCGTCGCGGCCGCGCTCGTCACGCCGACGACGAGCAGGGAGGTGGCGATCGCCTCCTTGGCCGGCATGCCCGCCACGTAGACCAGCAGCGGCACGGTGAGGATCGACCCGCCTCCGCCGAGCAGTCCGAGGGAGACGCCGATGAGGACGGCGAGGACGGCGACGACTGCGGTCACGAGCGGCTGCCGGGTGTCGAGGCGGCCAGCTG
>JBKHXE010000065.1:0-7193 GCA_046566185.1 Actinomycetes bacterium
AGCGCGATGAACAGCTGGTGGCTGTTGATGTAGTCGCGCGGCTGCAGCAGCATCCAGACCGGCAGGCGGCTGGCGAAGAAGGTGTAGACGAAGAGGATGATCACCCACAGGTTGCGCGGCTGCTCGAAGCCGAGCTCGGTCGCCAGCGGCGTGATGTCGACGGGGAGCTGCTGGCCGACCCAGATGAGGAAGTACAGCATCGCGACGCCGAGCAGCGACGGCACCAGCGCCGAGCTCCGCGTGCGGTAGATGTACTGGCCGATCGCGATGGCGAACGGGATCTCGACGAAGATCGGGATGACCGCACCCGGGTTGGCGACGAAGAGGTTGCCGATGACGACGGCGAACACCGCGTTCACGAGGGTCAGCAGGAAGAAGATGATGACGAGGAAGAGGAAGCGCGCGCGCCGGTTGATGACGTCACCGGCGAGGGTCCCGATGCTCCTCGCCTTGTGCCGCACCGACACGACGAGCGAGCCGAAGTCGTGCACGCCCGCCGCGAAGATGGTGCCCAGCACCACCCAGGCCAGCGCCGGGCCCCAGCCCCAGAACACCGCGATGGCCGGGCCGACGATCGGCGCCGCACCGGCCACCGAGGTGAAGTGGTGGCCGAACAGCACGTGCTTGTTGGTCGGCACGAAGTCCACGCCGTCGCGGAACTCGTGGGCCGGCGTGACGAACGCCGGGTCGAGCCCGTACACCTTCCGCGCGAGGTAGGCGGAGTAGTACTTGTACCCGAGGAAGAACAGGCCGAGGACGGCGACCGCGACGACGATGGCGGGCATGGCTGACCTCCGGTGTGCGGGCAGGCGGCGTCGCTGCCGCCCAGGCTGCCGAAACGCTAGTGTCCGCTTGGTTCCGAAATCAACGACCTCGTCGGCAAGCGGTCGTGTCGCAGCGATGAGCGGTGGTGTGGGCAGTGCCGGATGACGCACAGTTGCGCGGCATGGTCACCGCGTTGCGGACGGCCGCGACCGCCGAGCTCGCCTGGACCGAGGACGCGACGCCCCGGGCGCGGCCCGTCGTCCCCCTCCTGGCCGCCGACCGTCCGGTGATCGCGGCGACCTACGCGGACGCCGACTGGGCCCGGTCGCTGGCCACGCGGCCGCGCGTCGTCCTCACGCTCTCGGACCGGCGGCTCGCCGCCGGAGGGTGGCGTCCCGTGGCCGTGACGGCGACGCCCCGGCTGGTCGAGGACCTCACCGGCGACGTCTTCTGCGACGAGCTGCTCGTGCAGGAGCTCCGCAAGCACCCGCCGTCACGGGCGTTCGCCGACTCGGTGCTGCTGCGGCGGGAGTACTGGTGGTACCTGCCGCGCCTGCTCGTGCACCTGGACGTGCTGGAGGTCGCGCCGTTCCCCGAGCGGACCGCTCCCGACGACGTCCTCGTCGTCACCGCCGCTGGCACGGCCGGCTCCGCGCCGACCGTGCGGGGCGCGCGGGTGACGGGCTGGGAGCGGCCGGTGGGGCTCACCCCGCGGGACGGCGCGCCGCTGCCCGACGCGTCGACCGCCCTGCTCTTCGGTCACGACTACTCGGAGCCGGACGTCGAGCGCTGGGTGTCCTTCGAGGCGGTGGGCGCGCTGCGCGACGGCGCGCTGGACGCCGAGCCGCCGACGGCTCGTTCGGCGGGCACGCTGCCGCGTCTGCGGGAGCGGCTGGGACGACACCGCGCTCTGCACAAGGCGTGCGTCGCGGGCATCCGCGCCGCCGAGTCCGGCGCCGGAGGACTCAGGCCGTCACGGTGATCTCGTGCACCTCGTCGGCGGGGTGCCCGGCGCGCTCGTGGATGCGGCGGACGGCGTCCGCGTCGGGCGCCTCGGACAGGCAGAACACGTGACCCGTCGTCGGGTCCGCCCAGGCCTGCTTGAAGTCCACGCCCTCCTCGCCCTGGATCGCGAGGTCCGCCTGGTGGGCGGCGTGCAGCTGCTCGGCGGTGACCCCGACCATGTGGGTGTGGACGTCCATGAACTGTGGCATCGCGGACTCCTGGCGACGTAGGCGGGCCGGTGGGTGCTCCCACCGGCGACTCGACGGTAGAGCGCCGGACGGGTCCGTGACAGGCGTCCGGCCGTTTACGGGGATGTACCCGTAAACGGCCGGATGCCGGAAGAGTCAGGCCTTCTTGGTCTCCCAGAAGATCTCGGCGATCTCGTCGATCGTGGCAAGGAGCCGGTCGGCGACCTCGACGTCGTTGCTGGACTTCGTGCCGCCGCCGCCGCCGGCGAGCTTGGTCGCCTCGTTGAACAGCTGGTGCAGCTGCGGGTACTTCTCGAAGTGCGGCGGCTTGAAGTAGTCGGTCCACAGCACCCACAGGTGGTGCTTGACGAGCTCGGAGCGCTGCTCCTTGATGATCAGGGCGCGGGTGCGGAAGTCCGGGTCGTCGTTGCCGGCCATCTTCTCCGCGATGGCCTTGACCGACTGCGCCTCGATGCGCGCCTGGGCCGGGTCGTAGACGCCGCACGGGAGGTCGCAGTGGGCGCTGACCTCGACCGGACGAACAAAACGGGAGAGCATCCCTGGGGTCCCTTCGACGACGGTGACGATCACGGCGACACTACCCCCGTGGTCCGACCGTCGCAGCCGGGGGACGACGCCCCGTCGAGAGGGCTGGGACTGGCCCGCGTCAGGGGCGCCTCGATGGAGCCGACCCTGCGCGACGGTGACCTGCTGCTCGTGCGCTGGGGGGCGCCGCCGCGCGCCGGCCGGCTGGCCGTCGTCCGGCTCCCCGACGGGCGTCCGCTGTCGGTGAAGCGCCTGACGCGGCAGGTGGACGACGGCTGGTGGGTCGAGCGGGACAACCCGCGCGAGGGTGTCGACTCCTGGCTGGTCGGCGCGCTCCCGCCGTCCGACGTCCTCGCCGTCGCGCTGCTGCGGCTGCCGCGCTGGCTCAGCGGTCGGAGCTGACGCTCGTGCGCCGGGTCACACCCCGCCGGGTCTTGGGATGGCGGAGTCCGTGTGGCACCCTGGACGTCCTGCGGGTGACCCCCGTCATCCCGGCCACCGTGCCCAGCGACCACACCGTGTCGCCGTGGCCCACCGGCCGGTGAGTCGCACACCGCCTACCTGAGGGGTCACCCGAGATGTCCGCACCGTCCGTCGATCCGTCCTGTCTGCCGTCCGGGTCCGCCCACGACCCGGACGCCCCGGTCTTCGCCCTGCACCGCGGCGGCAAGCTGGAGGTGGTGCCGCGATCACCGCTGCGGGACCGGCGGGACCTGTCGCTCGCCTACACGCCCGGGGTCGCCGAGGTCTCCCGGGTCATCGCCGCCGACCCGTCCCTCGTGGACGCCTACACCGGGCGCGCCAACACCGTCGCCGTGGTCTCCGACGGCACCGCGGTGCTCGGCCTCGGGGACGTCGGCCCGCGGGCCGCGATGCCCGTCATGGAGGGAAAGGCGCTGCTGTTCAAGCACTTCGCGGGTGTCGACGCCGTCCCGCTGTGCCTCGACACCACGGACGTCGACGAGATCGTCGACACGGTCGCCCGCCTCGCCCCGACGTTCGGCGGCGTGAACCTCGAGGACATCAGCGCCCCGCGCTGCTTCGAGGTGGAGCGCCGCCTCCAGGAGCGGCTCGACCTGCCGGTGTTCCACGACGACCAGCACGGCACGGCGATCGTCGTCCTGGCCGGGCTGACCAACGCCGCGACGGTCGTGGGCAAGGAGCTGGCCGGCCTGCGGGTCGTCGTCAGCGGCGCCGGGGCGGCCGGGGTGGCCGTGGCCGCCATCCTGCGGCGCGCCGGGGTCCTCGACGTCGTCGTGTGCGACAGCCGCGGCGTGGTCGAGCCCGGGCGCGCCGACCTCGCCGACCACAAGCGCCGGCTCGCGGCGACCACCAACCCGCGGCGCCTCACCGGGACTCTCGCGGCGGCGCTGCAGGGAGCGGACGTGTTCATCGGCGTCTCCGGCGGGACGGTGCCGGAGTCGGCCGTCGCGGCGATGGCTGACGACGCCGTGGTCCTCGCGCTCGCGAACCCGGACCCGGAGGTCGCTCCGGACGTCGCGGCTCGCCACGCCGCCGTCGTGGGGACCGGCCGCAGCGACCACCCGAACCAGATCAACAACGTGCTCGCCTTCCCCGGGGTGTTCCGCGGTGCGCTCGACGTCAGGGCGCGCCGGGTGACGGAGGGGATGAAGCTGGCTGCCGCGGCGGCGATCGCCGCGGTCGTCGAGCACCCGACCGCCGCCGAGGTGGTGCCGAGCGTCTTCGACGACCGGGTCGCGCCGGCGGTGGCCGCGGCCGTCGCGGACGTCGCCCGCCGCGAGGGCGTGGCGCGGGCGTAGCGGTCAGGCGGTCAGGCGGAGCCGCAGCGTCGGGCGCAGCTCCTGGCGTCCGTCGACGACGTGGGCGTGCTCGACCTCCACCCAGGCCCGGCGGCCGGCGATGACGACGGTCATCACGCCGTTGCCGAACCACGGACCGTGGTCGACGTCCCAGTCGACCGCGGGGTCGGGCACCCCGGCGCTGCGGGCCAACCGGTGGAACAGCGAGCGGACCGGGCGGGTCGAGAACGCCCGGTTCGCCAGCTGCAGCGGCAGGTGCAGCGGGTTGCGGAACGGCGACATCGTCAGCTGGTGCACGGACGTCGCGGGGTGCTCGACGTCCCTGAGGTGCGCCTTCGCGGTGTACGAGCAGTGCACGTCGCCGGAGAGGAGCAGCACGGACGCCGGCGGCGGGTCCGCCGAGGCGAGGTCCGCCAGGAGCCGCACCAGGCGGTCGAACGAGTCGCGGAACGCCGCCCAGTGCTCGAGGTCGACAGCCTGCCGCAGGTGCTCGCCGAACCAGTGACCGAGCCGCCCCCAGGCCCCCCGGGTCGCCGTCGCCTCGTTCCACCCCTCGAGGTGGTGGATGCCGCGCAGCAGCAGGACGGGCAGCGTCGAGGCGACCATCAGGTGGTCGACGCGCTGGCCGCTGCGCGGGTGCAGGGCGTGGTCGACGACCCACCGCCACTCGGTGTCGTCGAGCATCGCCCGGCGCTCCGGGTCGAGCACGCGCGAGCACCGCGAGTCCACGGCCAGCAGCCGGATGCCCAGCCGCGTGTCCCCGAAGTCGCGGAAGAAGCTCCAGCGCACCGAGTCGGGCTCGGTGTCCGAACGCCACGCGAAGTCGTCGACGAGCCGGCCGCGCTCGTCGTCGTCCGCAGTCCCCTGCACCGCGGAGAACAGCTCGTCCTCGGCCAGGTCGTCGGGGGAGAGGTTGCCGAGGTGCTGGTAGACCCAGTACGAGGCGAAGGCGCCCACCACGCGGTCGCGCCACCACGGCCGGCTCGTCACGTGCTCGCGCCACGACAGCGAGGTGTTCCAGTCGTCCCGCAGGTCGTGGTCGTCGAGCAGCATGCACGTCGGCACCGTGGACAGCAGCCACCTGACCTCGGGGACGCCCCACGCGTCGTGGTAGAGCCACGTGTACTCCTCGAAGTCGCTGACCTCAGGGCCCTTCAGCCGCTCGGCCGTCTGCCGGGACGGCTCGTCGGCGTACACCTGGTCACCGACCATCAGCAGGGCGTCCGGCCACCGGGTCGTCGGGGTCCCGGCCATCCGGTACGCCATGGCGACCAGCGCGTCGGCGCCGAAACGGCGGAGCGCGGGAGGGTCGTAGGGCTCGCTGCGCCGGCAGGACCCGAAGGCGAGGCGGAAGGTCTCGTCGTGCCGGAAGGTCCGGATGACGCTGGGCGGGAAGGGGCCGTCCCCCTCCGGCCACACCTGCTCGTCGTCCAGGTGCACCTCGTAGGGCGTCTCGGTGGCGGGCTCCAGGTCGTCGACGACCAGCAGCGCGTAGTGGTGCCCGTGCACGGACCACGTCCGGGCGCTCGCCGACAGCACGCGGACGACGCAGGGGCGGTCGGTCTCCACCCAGATCGTGGCGCAGGTGTCGTCGACGTAGCGCAGCAGCGGCCCCAGGACGAGCCGCGGCGCCTGGTGGCTCACCCGGGCAACCTAGCCGCTCACCGGCTAGGTTGCTGCCCGTGTTCGCCGCATACGCCGCCCGCCAGTCGACCGACGACCCGCTGAGCGCGCTGGAGCTCGGCGACCGCCCGGAACCGGAGGTGCCCGACGGCTGGTCGCGCGTGCACCTCAAGGCCGCCAGCCTGAACCACCACGACCTGTGGAGCTTGCGCGGCGTCGGCCTGCCCGCCGACCGGCTGCCGATGATCCTCGGCTGCGACGGCGCCGGGGTGGACGACGACGGCAACGAGGTCGTCGTCCACGCCGTCGTCTCGAGCCCCGGCTGGCGCGGCGACGAGACCGAGGACGCCCGGCGGTCGCTGCTCTCGGAGGTGCACCAGGGCACGTTCGCCGACCAGGTCGTGGTCCCGACCCGCAACCTCGTGCCCAAGCCGTCGGCGCTGAGCTTCGAGGAGGCCGCTTGCCTGCCGACGGCCTGGCTCACCGCCTACCGGATGCTCTTCACGAAGTCGGGCGTGCAGCCCGGCGGCACCGTGCTGGTCCAGGGCGCCGGCGGGGGAGTGGCCACCGCCCTCGTCTCGCTCGGCGCGGCCGCCGGCTACCGGGTCTGGGTGACGAGCCGTGACGAGGACAAGCGGGCCCGCGCGCTCGACCTCGGCGCCGAGCAGGCGTTCGAGTCGGGGGCCCGCCTGCCGGAGCGCGTGGACGCCGTGATGGAGACGGTCGGCAAGGCGACCTGGTCGCACTCGCTCAAGTCGCTGCGGCCCGGCGGGACGCTCGTGGTCTCGGGCGCGACGTCCGGGCCGGACCCCTCGGCTGACCTCAGCCGGGTGTTCTTCCTGCAGCTCAGGGTCGTCGGCTCGACGATGGGCACGCGCGACGAGCTGCAGCGCCTGCTGCGGTTCTGCGAGACCACCGGGGTGCGCCCGATCGTCGACGCCACCATGCCGCTGGAGGACGCCCGGGACGGGTTCGCCCGCATGGCGGCC
The DNA here is from genome assembly GCA_046566185.1 of Actinomycetes bacterium. Lineage (GTDB taxonomy): Bacteria > Actinomycetota > Actinomycetes > Actinomycetales > SCSIO-59966 > SCSIO-59966. The sequence goes on from JBKHXE010000065.1 coordinate 6,898, forward strand.
GGCGACCTGTTCGGGAAGGTGGTGTTCACCCGACCGTGAGCGCGGGACGCACCGTCGTCTCGTCGAGGGCCGTCGCCCATCGTGCGGCTGGGGATGGCGACTCGGACAACGCCCGGAACCCCCCAACGAGGCGGGGACGACATGAACGGGTTCAGCCCGGCCGATGCGGCGGACGGGTGACCCCCGCGCGGGCGGGGACGACGCTCGGCCCGCGCCTGCCGAAGACCATCGCGAAGGATGACCCCCGCGCGGGCGGGGACGACCTGATCTGCCACAGCCCGTAGGACGGCCCCCAC
>JBKHXE010000066.1:0-5988 GCA_046566185.1 Actinomycetes bacterium
CGATCACGAAGGGGAGGGGCGCGGGCGGGGGAGGGCGCGCGCGGTGAGCCGCTCGGCCAGCAGGTAGACGGCATACACGGCGACGACCGCCGCGGTGACGTGCAGCAGCAGCGCGAGCGCCACGCCCCCGATCGCGGCGGCCCGCCACAGGCGGCCCCACGTGGACGACAGGGCGAGCGGCACGAGGACGGCGAACAGCGCGCCGAGCGCGACCTCCGCCCACCACGGCCGCTCGCCCATCCACGGCAGGACGGCGACGAGGTCGAGCAGGTCGAGCGTCGCCAGCGTGCCGAGGACGGCGATCAGCCCGAGGACGCCGGCCACGCGCAGCCGCCACAGCCACCGCGGCGTCAGCGTGCGCCAGGCGGTCGGCAGCGTCACCGCGGTCCACGCCAGCCAGGAGCGCACCGGCGGTGTGCCCGCATGCAGCATCGCGTCGCGGAAGATGCGGTCGGCCTCGACGCGGTCGACGTCCGGCCCGGCGTAGCTCTCCTCCTCGGGGGCGTCGGAGACCAGGCCGTCGTGCAGCACGGCCGCCGGCAGGTGGTGGCCGGTCTTGGGCACGAGCCACGCGAAGAACCACGGCACCGACGTCAGGTCGGTGAGGAACCGCGCCGGGTCGGCGGGGACGACGAACGGCTCGGCGTACGCCGGGTCGCGGTACCCGAGCCGGCGCAGCACCCGGAACCGTGAGCCGTCGTGGCTGGCGAGCTCGAGCCGCAGCGGGCCCCCGGTCTCGACGTCGAAGAACCGCTCCACGCCTCGATCATGCCCGCCGTCACCACCCGGCGCCGAAGCAGACCGCGGGTGCCACGTCGCCGTCCGGCACCTCTGCCAGCGCCACGGCCAGGGCAGCCGCCGGCGTCGCCCCGGAGCGCAGCCCGGCGTGGTGGGCGACCGCCACCCTCTCCGCCACCCCGTCACCGACACGGGCCACCGACGCCACCACCGAGCGGGCGCCGCCGTGCAGCAGCGCCGCCGTCATCCCGAGCGCCTCGTCGCCCGGACGCATGCTCGCCGTCCCGGTCTCGCAGGCCGACAGCACGACGTGTCGCGGCAGGGCGCGCAGCGCGTCGAGGTCGTGGCCGAACAGCCAGCCGTCGGCGAGCAGCAGGGAGGAGAACAGCGGGTTGTCGGCCACGTGCCGCCCGTGCGCGGCGACGTGCAGGACGTCGGCGCCGTCGGCCGCGGCCAGCACCGCCGACGTGGTCGCCGCCTCCCCGCGGAGCACGACGGCCCCGGGCGTGCGCGCCTCCACCGCCTGTACCTCCGCCGCGGCGCGCAGCACGTCCGGCCCGGCGACGAGCACCACCCGCCCGCCTCCCTCGCCGTCCTGGGACCGCGCCCGCAGCCACCACGTCGCCGACGGGACGACGCACACCGGCCGGCCACGCAGCCGGGTCAGCAGCGGCCACGGCACCTGCGCCGACAGCCCGGAGGGCACCACGGCGACCGGGCCGCCGGGGTCGACGCCGTCGAGGGCCGCGGCCAGCAGCGTCTCGAACGAGCGCAGGCCGGTACGCAGGGACGACGACACCGCCGTCCGCAGCGCCGACGGCAGGACGTGCGTGGCCAGCGCGTCGAGGTCGGCCCGCACCCGCAGCACGCTCTCGCGGACGGCGCGCACGTCAGCGACCGGGCGCACGACGGCGGAGCGCCGGGTCACGGTCAGGGCGTGCACGGTGCCGCGCACCGAGATCAGGGTGACGAGCGCACCGTCGTCGCCGAGCGCCTCGCGCAGGGCTCCGAGGCCGACGGGCCGCGACACGCGCAAGGAGCCGGACCGGTGCCAGGAGCGTTGCCGAACAGCCGACTCCAGCGACCGGATCTCCGACCGCAGTGCGGCGGCCGGCGGCCGGCCGGCCAGGCGCGCCGCCCTCTCGGCCGCCCGCAGCTGCCGGAGCCGCGCGAGCCAGGCGCTGTGCTCGCCGTCCACCTCGGGCCGCACGGGGGTGATACGGCTGCTCGTGGCGCGCACCCGCTCCGACCAGTCGAGGACGTCGGCCGGTCTCCCGCCGCGCACCGCCTCGGCGAGACCGTCCTCGGCGAGCCGGGCCCCGATGCCGCCGGCGGCGGTCACGAGGTCGAGGCTCCCGAACCGCGACTGGTAGGCGGCCAGCTCGGTGAGCCCCCGTCGCCGGACCCGTTGCGCCCCGAGCACGTCACCGGCGGCCCCGAGGGCCGCCGCCCGCGTCTCGTGCGCCAGCAGGCGGGTCCCGATGGTCGCCGCGGGCGGCGTCCGCCGGCCGAGCCGCTCGCGCGCCGCGTCGACCCGCCCGGCCCGGACGAGCGCCGCGGCGTGCACGAGCCGTGCGACCGCGGCCTCCTCGACCAGGCCGTGCGCACGCAGCTGGGGCTCCAGGCGCTCCGTGGCAGCGGCCACGTCGAGCGGCGCGCGCGCGAGGTCGGCCTGGGCGAGCTGGAGCTCCGCGACGAGCGTCCAGCCCCGCGCCCCCCGCCGGGCGAAGTGCTCTGCGGCGCGCCGCGCCCACCGCCGGGCCTCGGCGACGCGCCCCCGCCGGAGGGCGACCTGGGAGAGGGACAGCTCCGCCTCGGCCCGGTCCTGCAGCAGCTCGGACGAGCGCAGCAGCCGGACGGCGTGGCGCAGCTGCTCGTGCGCGTCGTCCAGCAGCGAGGCGGCCGACAGCGCCTCGGCGCGGTCCTTGACGTTCACGGCGCGGGCGCCCGGGGCCAGGGCGCCGAGCCCGTCGTCCGCCGCGTCGAGCAGCGCGATCGCCCGGGGCAGGTCACCGCGCAGGTACGCGACGTACCCCTCGTTCGCGGTCGCCTTGGCGAGCAGCAGGGCCAGTCCCGCGGCGTCCGCGACCTCGCGGCACCGGCGGAAGTCCGCCTGGGCCCGGTCGAGGGCGGACTGGCGCAGGTGCAGCACACCCCGGTTGAGCAGCACCCTCGCGTGCTCGGTGGGGTCGGCGGCCAGCAGGTCGGCGGCGGCGTCGAGGTCGGCGGCGGCGGCCTGCTGGTCACCGGCGCGCAGCAGCAGCAGCCCACGCTGGCCGTGCCACCGCCCGCGCGTGCCCGCCGTCACCCGGTCGAGGCGCGCCGCGGCCGCGTCCAGGTGCGCCAGGCCCGCCCCCAGGTGGCCGGTCTCGGCCGCGGCGTGCGCCAGCGTGACGAGCACGCGCACGTGGAGCTCCTCGTCGTCCACGGTCACCAGCGCCCGCTCGAGCAGCCGGACGGCGGCCGCCGGCCGGCCGCGCGCGCTGGCCCGGACGGCGCGGTCGTGGAGGGTGCGGGCGTCCGGTGGCACGCCCCTACTGTGGCGGAGAGCAGGTCAGAGGCGCACGGGCGGTGCGGCGACGGCGCGGACGAGGGGCCCGTCCGGGCCCGGCTGGTACACCAGCTGCACCAGACCCGAGGGCACGTCGCCGAGGACGAACCGCCCGTCGTCGTCCACCGAGGTGCCGACGACGCTGCCGTCCGGCCGGCGCAGCTGCAGCAGGCCACCGGACGACGGGGCGACCCAGCCGTCGAGCCGGAACCGGTGGCCCAGCGGTGTGATCGTCACCATCACGGAGACCGACTCGTGGCTGAACGTCAGGGTGCGCGCCGGGTCCTCGCTGCGCGCGCCCGCCGGCTCGAGCAGCTCCTCGGTGAGCCGCAGCAGCTCGGCGTCCAGGCGCTCGAGCTGGACGGCGAGCACCATCCGGTCGGCCAGGTCGGCGGGCGGCGGGTCGGCCGCCTCCCACATCGCGCGCAGGGCGGCGAGCAGGGCGGCGTCCTGCTCGCCGGGCGGTGCGGCGTCCGCCGTCATGCCGTCACCCACTCGGGGTCGGCGACCAGGGACTCCCGGAGCTTGGCCAGGCACCGTCCCCGGGTCGGCCCGATGCTGCCGACCGGCATGCCCAGCTCGGCGGAGAGGCGCACGTAGTCCGGGCGGTCGGAGAAGGCGATGACGCGGAGCAGGCGCTGGCAGCGCTCCGACAGCGAGGCCACGTGCCTCCACAGGGTCGCCGTCCGCTGCTCGCCGAGCACCACCTCGTCGGCGCCCGGCTGCGGCTGGTCGGCCCGCTCGAACGGGCTCGGGCCGTCGGTGCCGGTGGGGTCGGCCGGGTCGACCCGCCCGGCGCGGCGGAGGGTCCGGGCCGCCTCGCGCTGCACGGTGACGGTCAGCCAGCGCAGCACCGCCTGCGGGTCCTGCACGCTGTCGGCCGCGCGCACCAGCGCCGTCCACGTGCCCTGGACGGCGTCCTCGGCCGCCGCGTCGTCGATGCGGTAGGCCCGCGCCAGGTGCCACAGCAGCGGCGTGAGGCTGCGGACGAGGCGGCTGAGGGCCTCCTCGTCACCACCCCGCCACTCCCGGAACTCGCGGGCCGCGACGTCGGCGACCGCGGTGCCGTACTCGGTCGGCGCGCTCATGTCAGCGTTCCTCCGGAGCGAGCGGCATGGGGTGCTCGGCGACGTGCTGCTCGACGACCCCGCCCACGGTCGCGACGTCGAGCACCGGGTCGAGACCCGTGCCTCCGGCGTCCTCCCAGAGCCGCCGCACCAGGTGGCCCGCGCACACCGGTGCCGCGAAGCTCGTGCCCGACCACACGCCGAACCCGTCCCGGAAGTCGTCCGGGTCGAGCGTCGCGCGCGGCGACCCGTCGGGCGCCGTGTACCGCACCACCGGCTGCCGCCCCCCGTTGAACGTCGTCGGCATCGTGCTCACGAGGGCGGCGCCCTTCTGCCAGCAGCGGATCCAGGTGCCGGCGTTGCTGAACAGGGCCACCGTGCCGTCCGGGTTGGTCGCCGCCACGCTGGTCACCGGTACGCAGCCGTCGACGACCGCGGGGACGGGACCGCCGGCGTGCGGCGCGAACGCCGCCGGGTACAGCGGGTCGGTCGTCGCCGAGTTGCCGGCGGCGGCCACCACGGCGCAGCCGAGCTCGCCGAGGGCGGTGACCGCCGCGAGCAGCGGGGTGTCGAACGCCGCGTCGTCCGGGCTCTCGTGGTGGTAGCCGAGGGAGAGCACGACGACGTCCACCGCCCGCCCGTCGGCGCCGCCGCTGTCGCGGTACCGCTGCGCCAGCACGCGCAGCACACCGAGGGCGTGCAGCAGGGCGGACTCCTTCACCACGCCGTCGGAGGCCATCACGCGGATGGCCAGGACGTCGGCGTCCGGGCAGATCTGGTGGACCAGCCCGGCGATGAAGGTGCCGTGCCCGGCGTGGGTGTCGAGCGCCCCGACGAGCGGTCCGACGAGGTCGCCGTGGGCCTCGGGGTCGGTCGCCGGGTCGGTGAGGCCGGCGGGGACGCCGTCCAGCCGGACGTCGGTCTGCACGACGCCGTCCAGCCAGGGGTGCGGGCCGCAGCCGGTGTCGAGGACGGCGACCACCGGGCGCCGTCCGGTGAGCTCGCGGTCCGGCCGGCGGTGGGGTCTCTGGCCCACCCACGTGACGGGGGCGCGGCCGCCGCGCCCGGCGACGAGGTGGTCGCCGGTGCCGTGCCCCTCGGTCTGCGGCAGGCCGGTCGTGCCGTGCCCCTCGGTCTGCGGGAGGCCGACGGGGTCCGCGATGCCGAACAGCAGGTGGTCGAGCCCGACGGCGGCGTGGTGGCCACCGGCCGCGGCCCGGAACCGCTGCAGCACCTGCCAGGCGTCCCGCGGCTCGGCCGGCCCGTCGTCCGCCGGCAGCAGCCGCACGGTGCGCGGGACGTCGTGACCCTGCTCGCTGAGCTGCGTGCCGAGCGGCTCCAGCTCCAGCGTGGCGTGGCACTCGCGGGCGGCGCGCTCGAGTCGGGTGAGCATGGCCGCCTGGTCCACGCCGGCGGCGACGACGAGCTGGTCGGCGACGTACGCGGTGGGCCGCGGCGGGGGGACACCCGGCCGCCGGACGGCGGTCACCGGGTCGAGCAGGCGGCCGCCGTGGCGGCTCAGGGTGTCGGACGACGGCTGCGGCAGCCGGCGCGACCGTGGCGGACCCGACGTGCTCACCTCGGTGCTCACCCCTGCTCCTCGTGGTGTTCTCGCGGTCGGCGCGACGCGCG
>JBKHXE010000067.1:0-13995 GCA_046566185.1 Actinomycetes bacterium
CGGGCGGCTTCCTCGGTGGAGGCGACGGACCGAACCTCGAGATGGTGGCGGCCGCCACCGCGCTGGTCGCGGGGGTGATGACGATCGCGATGGGCGTTGTCGCGAACTACCCGCTGGCGCTCGCCACCGGCCTCGGGCTGAACGCCTTCGTCGCCTTCGGCATCGCCTCGCTGCCGGACATGACGTGGGCCGACGCGATGGGCCTCGTGGTGCTCGAGGGTCTGATCATCCTCGCGCTCGTGCTGACCGGGTTCCGCGAGGCGGTGTTCCGTGCGGTGCCGGCCCAGCTCAAGACCGCCATCAGCGTCGGCGTCGGGCTCTTCATCACGATCATCGGGCTGTTCGACGCCGGCTTCATCCGCAAGCCGGTCGGCCCGACCCCCGTCGAGCTCGGCATCGGCGGCTTCCTCGCCGGCTGGCCGACGCTCGTGTTCGTCGTCGGCCTGACCCTGATCGTGGTGATGATGGCGCTGCGCATCAGGGGCGCCATCCTCGCCGGGATCGTCGCCGCCACGGCGCTCGCGGTCCTCGTCGAGTCGGTCGCCCGCCTCGGCCCGCAGATCGGTGACGACGGGCAGGTCCGCGACCCGAAGGCGTGGGGCCTCAACGTCCCCGCCGTCCCCGACCAGTGGGTGTCCACCCCCGACTTCGGGCTCCTCGGCCAGTTCGACCTGCTCGGCTCGATCGGCAAGATCGGCATCGTCAGCGTCGTCCTGCTGGTCTTCACGCTCATGCTGGCCGACTTCTTCGACACGATGGGCACGATGGTCGCCATCGGCAAGGAGGGAGACCTGCTCGACCGCGAGGGCAACCCGCCGCACACGCGCCGCATCCTGGTCGTCGACTCGGTGGCGGCCGCGGCGGGTGGAGCCGCCGGCGTCTCGAGCAACACCAGCTACATCGAGTCGGCGACCGGCGTCGGGGAGGGCGCACGCACCGGGCTCGCCTCGGTCGTGACAGGCATCGCCTTCCTGCTGGCCACCTTCCTGGCGCCGATCGTGTCGATCGTCCCGTACGAGGCGGCCACCCCGGCGCTCGTCGTCGTCGGCTTCCTCATGATGACCCAGGTCAAGGGCATCGACTGGGACGACCTGGAGATCGCGCTGCCCGCGTTCCTCACCATCGTGCTGATGCCCTTCACCTACTCGATCGCCGCGGGCATCGGCGCCGGCTTCGTCGCCTACGTCGTCCTCAAGATCGCCCGGGGCAAGGCCCGCATGGTGCACCCGTTGATGTGGGCGGTCGCCGGCCTGTTCGTCGTCTACTTCGCGCTCGACCCGGTGAAGCAGGCGCTCGGCGTCGGCGCCTGAGGGGACCTAGGTCACTGCCGGCCGTGGTGTCGGCGTGCCTACCCTTCCGGTCGATGGCCGCCCCCTCCGACGTCGCCACTGACCGGCGGGTCAGGAGAACCCGCCGGTCGGTCGTGCGCCGCTACGTCCCGCCGCAGCACGGCGCGTGGGCGATGCTTCTCGTGCCGTTCACCGCCGGCGTCCTGCTGGCCGGGCCGGACGTCGTTCACGTCCCGCTGCTGGTGGCGTGGATCGGCGGTTACCTGCTCTCGTACTACGCCCTGCTGGCCCTCAAGACCCGCCGACCCTCCCGGGTCTTGCCGCAGCTGCGGCTCTACGGCGCGGTGACGGTCCCCGCGCTCGTGGTGGTCGTCCTGCTGCGCCCGCAGCTCCTGTGGTTCGCGCCGGCCTTCGCCGGGCTGGCCGCGGTGACCGCCTGGTACGCGTGGCGGCGGGACGACCGGTCCGCCGTCGCCGGCATCGCGTCGGTCGCGCAGGGCGCCCTGATGGTGCTCGTCGCCGCCGTCGCCGGGCGGGCCGACCCGGCAGCGACCTGGCCGGCCGCCGTCGTCGTCCTGCTCTACTTCGCCGGCACGGTCCTGTTCGTCAAGACGATGATCCGTGAGCGCGGTGAGCCGGCCTGGTGGCGCGCCTCGGTGCTGTACCACGCCGCCGCGACCGTGGTGGCGGCCGTGCTCAGCTGGCCGCTCGGGCTGCTGTTCGGCTGGTTCCTGCTGCGTGCCGCCAGGCTGCCGCGACGAGCCCTGCGGCCGAGCGTGGTCGGCATGATGGAGCTGGCCAACTCCCTCGTCCTGCTGGTCGCGGTCGTCCGGCTGGTCTGATCCCGGGGAAGACGCCGGGGCGGCGAGTCGTTAGCGGAGGTAATGACCTACGCTAACGACATGCCGCCCGCACCCGCCGTTGCGCCGTCCGCCCGTGCGTGCCGCCCCGCCCCGCTGGCGGCGGAGCTGCGCATCGCGCTGATGCGGTCGGTGCGGCGCATCCGGCAGGAGAAGAGCAGCGAGGCGCTCAGCGACGGCCAGTACTCCGTGCTGGCGTGGCTCGACGCGCGCGGCCCGATGACGCCCGGCGAGCTCGCGGACGCCGAGCACGTGCAGCCGCCCTCGATGACGCGCACGGTGAACGCGCTCGTCGACGCGGGGCTGGCGGAGCGGACCGGCCACCCGGACGACAAGCGGCAGGTGCTCGTCGCCATCACCGACACCGGACGCCGCGAGGTCGCCGAGACCCGCAAGCGCCGGGACGCCTGGCTCGCACAGCGTCTCGCCGACCTGACGCCGCAGGAGCGCGAGGTGCTGGCGCGCGCCGCCGAGATCCTCAGACGGGTGGTGGCGCCGTGAGTCCCACCTTCCGGTCGCTCCACATCTTCAACTACCGTCTCTGGGCCCTGGGCGCCATCGTGTCGAACACGGGCACGTGGATGCAGCGGGTCGCGCAGGACTGGCTCGTGCTGACCGTGCTCACCGCGAACTCCGGTGTCGCCGTTGGCATCACGACGGGGCTGCAGTTCGCGCCCATGCTGCTGCTCAGCCCCTGGGCGGGTCTCATCGCCGACCGGTTCCCGCAGCGTCGCGTGCTGCTCGCGACACAGGGGCTCTCCGGCCTGTGGGGTCTCCTGCTCGGCCTGCTCGTCGTCACCGACACGGCGCAGCTCTGGCACGTCTACGTGCTGGCGTCGCTGCTCGGTGTCACCGCTGCCATCGACGCGCCGGCACGCCAGACGTTCGTGGCGGCGATGGTGCCGAAGGAGGCCCTGTCGAACGCCGTGAGCCTGAACAGCGCCTCGTTCCACGCCGGCCGGCTCATCGGCCCGGGCGTGGCGGGCCTGCTCATCGCGTGGTTCGGCACCGGGCCGGTGTTCCTCGTCAACGCCGTGACGTTCGGCGCGACGCTGCTGGCCCTCGCGCTCATGCGACCCGGTGAGCTGTACCCGATGGAACGCGCGCCGCGCGGCAAGGGCGCCATCCGCGACGGGCTGCGCTACGTGCGCGGGCGGCCCGACCTCCTCATGATCTTCTTCGTCGTGGGGATGGTCGGCGCCTTCGGATTCAACTTCCAGCTCACCACCGCGCTGATGGCCCGCCTGGAGTTCGAGCGCGACGCGGGCGCCTACGGGCTGCTCGGGTCCATCATGGCGGTGGGCTCCCTCGCCGGCGCCCTGCTCGCCGCCCGCCGCGAACGTCCGCGGCTGCGGCTCGTGGTCGCGGCGACCGGAGCGTTCGGTGTCTTCGCGACGATCGCCGCAGTGATGCCGACGTACGAGCTGTTCGCGCTCTCCCTGGTCCCGGTGGGCCTCAGCTCGCTGACGCTGATGACCGCCGCGAACGCGACGGTGCAGATGTCGACCACCCCCGCGATGCGCGGCCGTGTGATGGCCCTCTACATGGCGATCTTCATGGGTGGCACCCCGATCGGGGGGCCGCTCCTCGGATGGGTCGGCGAGACGTTCGGCGCCCGCTGGACGATCGCGATCGGCGGCATCGTCTCGATGCTCGTCGCCGTGGTCGCGGTGGCCCAGGTCGTACGCACGCGCGACGTCGTCGTCCGCTACCGTCGGGCCGAGCGGCCGCACCTGCTGGTGCACGTCGGCCCGTCGGACGACGACCCGCGGGAGAGGGCGCGTCGCCGGATGGCGGCCGACCACGCCCGCGACACCGCCAGCGCCGCCTGACGGCGGGGATCAGGGGCGCGGGGCGAGGAAGGCGCCGGCCGGGCACAGCCCGAGGACGAGGTCGACGGGTTCGCCGTCGGCGTCCACGCACGCCTGGTCCGCGGCCGGGGCGGTGGCGACGAGCAGCGGGTCCGGCACCGCGGGCGTGGTCGTGGAGGGTGCCGGCACCGGAGCGGGCGCCGGAGCGGTGTCCTCGACCGCGTCGGTGACGTCGTCCACGGTGTCCCGGACCGGGTCGCTCGCCGTGGACGGCGGGGCGGTGGGCCTCGGCGAGGGCGCCGGCTCGGGGTCGGTGCGGCCGTCGCCCGCCGGAGGGGCCGTCGCGGCCGGCTTCGGCGCCGGCGCCGCGGGCTCGGTGGCCGGGGCGGCTGGGGCAGCCGCCGCGCCCCGGGCCGCGGGCAGCGCGGACGCCACGACCCGAGCGGTGCCGCGGGCGTAGGCGTCGGCGATGGCGAGCACCGTTCGCACGTACTCGTCGGAGCGGTTGTAGCGGTGCACGGCGGCGTACCGGTCGGCCGCCGTCGACAGGTCTCCGGGGCCCGAGCACAGGTATACCCCGGCCGCGGCGGCCGCGTCGTCGACGTCCTGCGGGTCGCGGACGCCGTCCGGCTCGGCGTCCGAGCCCACGCTGCGCCACGTGCCCGGGATGAACTGCATCGGCCCGACCGCGCGGTCCCACCTGGTGTCGCGGTCCCAGCGCCCGCCGTCGGAGTCCGGGATCGCGGCGACGCCCGGCCGGCCGTCGAGCGGGATGCCGTAGATGCCGGGACGCGCGACACCGGCCGCGTCGAGGGCGTTGCCGCCGAACCGGCCGTGGTCGCTCTCGACCTTGCCGATCGCCGCCACGAGCGACCAGTCCAGCCGGCACGCCGGGTCGGCCGCGTCGAGGAGCCGCTCGGCGTAGCGGTAGGCCGCCAGGGCCCGGTCCGGGATGCCGGAGGCGGCGATCGTGACGCGCGGGCGGCCCGGGTCCCCGTCCGCGGAGGACGGAGCGGGCAGGACGAGCGCCGGCGCGGTGCCGTCCGACGCCGTGAGGCTGGCCGGGTCCTCCAGTGGCCGCTCCGGGACGTCGAGGGGGCCCACCGAGGCCTCGGCGACGCGGGGCTCGACGGCGGCCAGCGTCGCGGCCGGAGCGGTGCGGTCCGCCGCGGCCGCGACCCCGCTGGCCACCAGCACCACGACAGGCACGACGGCCGCCAGCCGCCCGACGTCCAGCCGCACTGTCGACCTCCGCTCGCCGTGCCGTCCCATCGGTCCCTCCTCGACGGTCCACCACCCGGGTGGCTCGGACGGGTCAACGGGCCGGCGGCGGGAAGGTCACGCGAGGTGCGCGACGATGGGCCCGTGCCGTCCCCGCTGCCCGAGGCGCTCGCCGAGGTCCGCGCCCTGCTGCTGGACGTCGACGGGCTGGCCCGCGCCGTCGGCGCCGGCCGCCGCCGCGGCCACCAGCCCCGCTGGCGGCGGGTCGAGCTGCGCCCGGTCGACCTCAAGGCCGGTCGGCGGCTCCAGGTGGTCGAGCACACCGAGACCGCGGCCACCACGAGGAACCTCGACGCCGCCGAGGCGGCCGACGCGGTGGACGCGCTGCTGGCCGAGCCTTTCGGCAACTGGCACGTCGAGACGGCGACCACGACCCTGCAGCTGCGGGTGACGAAGAAGGGCGACGCCCAGGTGCACCGGGCCGCCACCAGTCGCCGCGGCGTCGAGCCGAGCCGCCGGCACGACCGCGACAAGCCCCGGCTCGTCGCGCCGGACGACCCGCTGTTCACGGTGCTGGGGGCGGACGCCGACAAGCGGCGGCAGGTCGACGCGTTCCTGCGGCTGCTCGAGCCGGCCGTGCGCGGGCTGGACGTCTCGCCCCTGCGGGTGGTCGACCTGGGCTGCGGCAACGCGTACCTGACGATGGCGGCGCACCGGTTCCTCTCGCAGCGGCCCGCCGGAGCGCGCACGGTGGGCGTCGAGCTGCGTGACGAGCTGGTGGAGCGCTCGACGTCCCGCGCGGCGGAGGCGGGGCTGGAGGGACTGTCCTTCGTCGCCGGGTCGATCGCCGAGGCGGATCCGGGGCTCGGCCCGGTGGACGTCGTCCTCGCCCTGCACGCCTGCGACACCGCCACCGACCAGGCGCTGGCCCGCGCCGTCCGCTGGCGGGCCCCGGTCGTGCTGGCGGCGCCGTGCTGCCACCACGACCTGCACGCGCAGATCACCCAGGCGCCGCACCCCTACGGCGCGGTCACCCGGCACGCGATCCTGTCCGAGCGACTCGGCGACGTGCTGACGGACGCCCTGCGGGCCCTGCTGCTGCGCCTGCTCGGCTACCGCGTCGACGTCGTCGAGTTCATCGACTCCCGGCACACCCCGCGCAACGCGATGATCCGGGCGGCACGCACCGGTGCGGCGCCGACGCCCGAGCTCGTCGCCGAGTACCGCGACCTCGTCGGCGCGTGGCGGGTCACCCCGGCCCTCGCCCGGATGCTCGAGCCGGAGCTGTCCGCCGTGCTGCCGTGAGAGCCGGGCCGGCGCCGTCGATTCCGGCCGGGGCCGTTCGTCGGGAGGATGTCGGGCGCAGGGCCCGGCACCGTTCCAGAGGAGGGGCACATGCCTCGCTACATGTTCCTGCTGTTCGACGACGAGACGCGGTGGGCGAACGCCACCGAGGACCAGATCAGCGCCGCGATGGCGCTGCACAACGACTTCAGCGCCGCGGTGCAGGCCGACGGCGCCACCGTGCTGGGCGGCGAGGCGCTGCAGGCCAGCCACACCGCGACCGTCGTCCGGCCCCGCCGGGACGCCGACGCGCAGGTCACCGACGGTCCGTTCGCCGAGCTCAAGGAGGCCCTCGGCGGCTACTACGTCCTCGAGTGCTCGGACCTGGACCAGGCCCTGCGCCTGGCCGCGCAGTGCCCGTCGGCGGCGATCGAGGTGCGCCCGGTCTGGGAGGTCGGCGGCTGACGACGGTGCCGGTCGAGGTCGCCGTCGAGCAGGCGCACCGGCGGGCGTGGGGCCTGGTGCTCGCCTCCACGGCGCGGCTGCTCGGCGACCTCGACGAGGCGGAGGAGTGCACCCAGGACGCCTTCGTCGCGGCCCTGGAGACGTGGCCGGTGCGCGGCGTCCCCGCCAACCCGGACGCGTGGCTCACCACCACGGCCCGGCGCCGGGCCCTCGACCTGCTGCGGCGCCGGTCCACGCTGCGCCGCAAGCTGCCCCTCCTGCTGGTCGACAACGAGCGCGAGGACGGCACGACCATGCCAGCGGACACCGGCGCCGTGGCCGACGACCGGCTGCGGCTGGTCTTCACCTGCTGCCACCCCGCCCTGTCGCGGGACGCGCAGGTGGCGCTCACCCTGCGGCTGGTCTGCGGCGTGCCGGTGAGCGACATCGCCGCCGCGGTGCTGACCGCCGAGCCCACCGTGGCCGCCCGCATCACGCGGGCGAAGAAGAAGATCGCCGCCGCCGCCATCCCGTTCCGGGTGCCGCGGGCCGCCGACCTGCCGGCGCGGCTGGACGCCGTCCTCACCGTCGTCTACCTCGTCTACACGCTCGGGCACACCGCTCCGACCGGGACGACGGTGGACGACTCCGAGCTCGCCGAACGGGCGCTGCAGCTGGCCAGGGCGCTGGTGACCCTCATGCCCGACGAGCCGGAGGTCCGCGGGCTCCTCGGCCTCCTGCTGCTGACGCACGCCCGGCGCGGCGCCCGGGTGGGTGAGACGGGCGGCCTGGTCCTGCTGGAGGACCAGGACCACACCCGCTGGGACGCGGACGCGATCCGTGAGGGCGTCGCCTGGACGACGTCGGCCATGGTGCCGGCCCCCGGGCGCTTCGCGGTGCAGGCGGCGATCGCGGCCTGCCACGCCGAGGCCCGCTCGTTCTCCGCCACCGACTGGCACCGCGTGGTCGCGCTGCACGACCTGCTGCTCGAGGCCTGGCCCAGCCCCGTGGTGCGCCTCAACCGCGCGGCGGCCCTCGCGTTCGCCGACGGCCCCGACGCGGCGCTCGCCGAGGTCGACGCGCTGGCGGGCGAGCCCGGTCTGCGCGGCTACCACTACCTGCCCGCGGCCCGGGCCGACCTGCTGCGCCGCCTCGGCCGCACGCGCGAGGCCGCCGAGGAGTACCGCCGCGCGATCGCCTTGTGCCGCAACGAGTCCGAGGTCACCTTCCTCGAGGCGAGGCTGGTGTCGCTCTCGACCCCCTGAGCCGGCCCGAGGCGGTCAGCAGCACCGCGGCAGCGAGCAGCAGCACCGGCACGAGGAGGAAGCCGCGGTGCGGGCCGACCCAGTCGGCCAGCGCCCCGAGCGCGAACGGGGCGCTGCCGATGGCCAGGCCGGCGCCGGCCGACGCGGCGCCGCTGGCGGCGTCCGGGCGGCCACCGGAGGCCTCCATGAGCAGCGTCACCGAGAGCGGGAACAGCAGGGCCATGCCAAGACCGGCCACGAAGAGGCCGACGAGAGCGGCGAGAACCCCGCTGGCGGTCCAGAGTGCGACCCAGCCCCCGGCCGCGACCGCGAGCGCGAGCACCAGCAGACGGGCGGGCGCGTAGCGCAGGGCCAGGCGTCCCGCGGCGATCCGCCCCGCGGCCATGCCGGCCACGAAGCCGGTCACCGCGCCGGCCGCCACCCCGGGGGAGGCGCCGATCCGGACCTGCAGCAGGTCGCCTGCCCAGAAGACGGTCGAGAACTCGATGCCGACCCCCACGGACAGGACGCCCAGCATCGCCCAGAAGGGCCGGCCCAGCGGTGCCCCGCGCCGGGCGGGAGGCGCCGACGCCCGGCCGAACGCCGGCTCGTCCGGCAGCCGTCGGAGCACGAGGAAGGCGACGACGCCGAGGAGCGCCGCGACCGCGAGCGCCGGCCGCCAGCCCAGTCCGGCCGCCACCGAGGCGCCGAGCGCCAGCGGGGCCAGGATCCCGACCAGCGCCGCCGTCGCGTTGGCCTCCGAGATCGCCGCCGCGCCGGCCGGGCCGTGGTGGTCGGCGAGCGCGGGTGACGTCGCGTTCAGCGCCGTCGACCCGCCGGTGCCGGCGAGCAGCGCGCCGGGCAGCGTCACCTCGAGCCCGCCGCCCGAGACGAGCAGGACGACGCCGATCGCCAGCACCAGCGCGCCGCCGGACAGGACGAACCGGCGCCCGAGGCGTCGGCTGGCCGTCGTCGCCAGGTAGCCGGCCACCACCGCCCCGACCGCGAGCATCCCGCCGTGCAGCGCGGCGACGCTGCGCGACGTGCCCTGCTCGGCGCGCAGCAGCGGCACCGCAGGGCCGAAGGTGAACAGGAACCAGCCCCAGGTGCCGAGCCAGCCGTACAGGGCCCACGTCGCCGGGTCGCGGCGCAGGCGCAGACGGTCGGCGCGTGCGCTCAGCTCAGCGCCTCGACGACGTGGTCGACGCAGCGGGTCAGTGCCTCGACGTCGTCCGGCTCGATCGCCGGGAACATGGCGACGCGCAGCTGGTTGCGGCCGAGCTTGCGGTACGGCTCGGTGTCGACGACCCCGTTGGCGCGCAGCACCGTCGCGACCGCGGCGGCGTCCACCGCGTCGTCGAGGTCGACGGTGCCGACCACCTGCGAGCGCGCCGCCGGGTCGGCGACGAACGGGCGGGCCCACTCGCGCTGCTCGGCCCAGCCGTACAGTCGCGACGCCGAGTCGGCGGTGCGCGACGTCGCCCACCCCAGGCCGCCGTTCGCGAGCAGCCACTCGACCTGCTCGGCCATCAGCACGAGCGTCGCGATCGCCGGGGTGTTGTAGGTCTGGTCCTTGCGGGAGTTCTCGATCGCGATCGGCAGGCTCAGCACGTCCGGCACCCAGCGCCCGGTGGCGGCGACCTGCTCGACGCGCTCGAGCGCGGCCGGGGACATCAGCGCGAACCACAGCCCGCCGTCGGACGCGAAGCCCTTCTGCGGCGCGAAGTAGTAGACGTCGGCCTCGCTGACGTCCACCGGCAGCCCGGCGGCGCCCGACGTCGCGTCGACGACGACCAGCGGCCCGCCGTCCCGCGAGTGCGCCGTGCCGGGCACCCGTCGCACCGGGACCATCACGCCCGTCGACGTCTCGTTGTGCGGCCAGGCGTGGACGTCGACGCCGTCCTCGGGGTGCGGCGTCGCCACCGACCCGGGTTCGGCACGCACCACGGTCGGCTCGCCGAGGAACGGCGCCCGGGCGGTGACCGACGCGAACTTGGAGGAGAACTCGCCGAACGCGAGGTGCTGGGCGCGCTCGTGCACCAGGCAGAAGGCCGCGACGTCCCAGAAGGCCGTCGACCCGCCGTTGCCGAGCACGACCTCGTAGCCGTCGGGCAGGTCGAACAGCTCGGCCAGGCCGCGCCGGACGCGCGCCACGACGTGGCGGACCGGTTGCTGGCGGTGCGACGTCCCGAGCAGGGTGCGGGCGCCGGCCACCAGCGCGTCGACCTGCTCGGGGCGCACCTTGCTCGGGCCGGACCCGAAGCGGCCGTCGGCGGGCAGCAGGTCGGCCGGGATGCGGATGTCGCTCACGGGGAGCAGTGTCCCGCACGGCGTCCGGGCGCCGGACGGCGTGCCCGGGATGCGGGACGCCGCGGTCAGTCAGCCCGCGGACGCAGGCGCCACGCCCGACGCCCAGCCGTCGACGTCCTCGGGTCGGCGGGGGGCCGGCCCGACGTAGCGGGCGGACGGGCGCACGAGCCGGCCGGTCGCCTTCTGCTCCAGCACGTGCGCCGCCCAGCCGGCGGTGCGGGCGCAGGTGAACATCGGCGTGAACATCGACGCCGGCACCTCGGCGAAGTCGAGGACGACGGCGGCCCAGAACTCGACGTTCGTGGCGAGCACGCGGTCCGGACGGCGCGCGTGCAGCTCGCCCAGCGCGGCCTCCTCGAGCGCCTTGGCGACCTCGTACCGTGGCGCCCCGAGCCGCTCGGCGGTCTGGCGCAGTACCCGGGCCCGGGGGTCCTCGGCCCGGTAGACGCGGTGGCCGAAGCCCATCAGCCGCTGCCCGCCGTCCAGCACCGAGCGCACGTACGCGCCGGCGTCCCCGGTCCGCTCGACGCCCTCGATCATGTGCAGCACGCGCGAGGGCGCCCCACCGTGCAGAGGTCCGCTCATGGCGCCGACGGCACCCGACAGACAGGCGGCGACGTCCGCCCCGGTCGAGGCGATGACGCGCGCGGTGAACGTCGAGGCGTTCATGCCGTGCTCGGCGGCGGACACCCAGTACGCGTCGACCGCCTCGACGTGCCGCGGGTCCGGCTCGCCCCGCCAGCGGATCATGAAGCGCTCGACGATGGTGCGGCCGCGGTCGACGTCCCGCTGCGGCACCATCGGCAGGTCCTGGCCGCGGGCGGACTGGGCGATGAAGCTCAGCGCCATCACCGAGGCGCGCGCGAGGTCCTCCCGGGCCTGCTCGGCGTCGATGTCGAGGAGCGGGCGGAAGCCCCAGATCGGCGCCAGCTGGGCGAGCGCCGACTGCACGTCGACGCGCACGTCGCCGGTGTGCACCGGCAGCGGGAACGGCTCGGCCGGCGGCAGGCCGGGGTTGAAGCGGTTGTCGACCAGCAGGCCCCACACGCTGCCGAACGAGACCCGCCCGACGAGGTCGGTGATGTCGACGCCGCGGTAGCGCAGCGCGCCGCCCTCCTTGTCGGGCTCGGCGATCTGCGTCTCGAACGCGACGACGCCCTCCAGGCCGGGCACGAACGTGCTGTCTGCCATGTCACTCCTCGTCGAGCCTGCGGGACGCCAGGGCACATGGTGCCACCGGCTGCGGCGTCTATCGTCCGTGCCATGGAGAGCAGGCCGCCCGTGGTCGACCCCACCGTGCGCGTCCCCTACGCCGGGGAGGGCCTGGACGACGACGCCGTGGCCGCCCTGCGCGGCACGGGGCCCCTCGCCGTCCTGGAGCGCTGGTACGCCGACGCGGACGCCGACGACCGGGTCAGCGAGCCGGCGGCGATGGTCGTGGCGACGGTGGACGCCGACGGCCGGCCCGACGCCCGCACGGTGCTGCTCAAGGGGCTCGACGCCCGCGGGCTGGTGTTCTACACGAACCTCACCTCCACCAAGGCCCGGCAGCTCGCGGCGGTGCCGTACGCCGGTGCCGTGCTGCCGTGGCACCCGATGTTCCGCCAGGTGCGGGTGCGCGGTCCGGTCGAGCAGGTCGGCCGCGACGATGCCGCCGCCTACTTCGCGACCCGTCCCCGGGAGTCCCAGCTCGGGGCGTGGGCGTCGCACCAGTCGCGCCCCGTGGCCTCCCGCGCGGACCTCGAGGAGGCCGTCGCCCGCCAGGAGGCGCGCTTCGCCGGCGTGGACGACGTCCCGCTGCCGGACTTCTGGGGCGGCTACCGCGTGCGCCCGGCGGAGGTCGAGCTGTGGGCCGGCCACCGCCACCGGCTCCACGACCGCGTGCGGTTCGCCACCCGCGACGGCGGGCCGGCCCCGCTGGACGACGCGTCGTCCTGGGTCGTGCAGCGCCTGCAGCCCTGATCCGGATCGCCCGAAAAGGGGCTGGCGCGTCGCCGGCAGCCGTCGTACGGTCTGTGCCACACGGGAAAGGAGGTGGTCCGGCCAGTGAGTGACAGACGGACGCGTGAGGTGGCTGCCAGCTAGCCGCCCGAGTGCATCGGACGGACTGCCTCCGATCCGCAGCGCCGCCCCGGCGGCCGGCGAGTCCACGGTGGTCACCGCAGCCCGCGGGTGCCGCACATCGTCCAGTGCGGCGTCCTCCCTGGTGGAGGTGCCCCGCGGGCTGTTCCCTGCCCGGGGCCGGACAGAATGCCTCGAGTGCCCCGACTGCTCGCCGACCTGACGCCGCTGCGCGTCAGCGCCGACTACCGGCGGCTGTTCGTCGGGAACGCCCTGGCGAACATCGGGCAGCAGCTCGCGATCACCGCGCTCGGGCTGCAGGTCTACGACCTCACCGGCTCCACCTTCGCCGTCGGGCTGGTGGGCCTGTTCGCCCTCGTGCCCCTCGTCGTCCTCGGCCTGTACGGCGGCGCGATCGTGGACGCCTACGACCGCCGCACCGTCGCGATCGTGTCCGCGGGCGCCCTCTGGCTGGTCTCCGTCGCGACCGCGGCCCAGGCCTGGGCCGGGCTGGACCAGGTCTGGCTCCTGTACCTGCTGACCTCCCTGCACAGCGCCGCGTACGCCGTCGTGCAGCCGGCGCGCTCGGCGATCCTGCCGCGGCTGCTGCCGCGCGAGCTGCTGCCCGCAGCGAACGCCCTTGCGGCAGTGGCGTTCCCGATCGGTTTCACGCTCGGCCCGGTGCTCGCGGGCGTGCTGGTGGGCCAGGCGGGGTACGGCGTGGCCTACACGGTCGACGTCGTGACCTACCTCGCCGCGCTGTGGGCCCTGGTGCGCCTGCCGTCGCTGCCGCCCGAGGGCGAAGTGCGCCGCGCCGGCTTCGCCTCGGTGGTCGAGGGCCTGCGCTACCTGAGGACCCAGCCGAACGTCAGGATGACCTTCGTCGTCGACGTCCTGGCCATGGTGTCGTCGTTCCCGCGGGCGCTGTTCCCGGCCGTCGCGATCGGCGCCCTCGGCGGTGGGGCGACGACGGTCGGCCTGCTCGCCGCCGCGATCGCGGTGGGCTCGGGTCTGGCCGGCGTGCTGTCCGGGCCGCTGGGCCGCATCCACCGGCACGGGCTCGCGGTGCTGTGGGCGATCGCCTGCTGGGGGACGTCGATCGTCGGTTTCGGCGTCGTCGTCCTGCTCGCGGGGCTGGCCGGTCCGGGTCCCTGGGCGCTCGGCCTCGCGCTGCTGTTCCTCGCGCTGGCCGGCGCCTCGGACGCCGTCAGCGCCGTCTACCGGCAGACGATCCTGCAGTCCGCCACGCCCGACGCGATGCGCGGGCGCCTGCAGGGCGTGTTCATCGTCGTCGTCGCCGGTGGCCCGCGCCTCGGCGAGCTCGCCACCGGCGGCGTCGCGCAGGCCGTCGGCGAGGGCCTCGCCGCGGTCACCGGCGGCGTCGTCTGCGTCGTCGGCATCGCCTGGCTCGCGCGCCGGCACCCCCGCTTCCGCGCCTACGACTCCCGCCGCCCCGAGCCCTGACCCGCAA
>JBKHXE010000068.1:0-7411 GCA_046566185.1 Actinomycetes bacterium
CTGATCTCGCGGATCCTCGAGTACGGGACCTCGGTCTTCGGGACGTCCGAGGTGGTGACGTGGACGCCCGAGGGACCACGCCGGTCCAGCTACGCCGCCGTGGGGGACGACTGCCGCCGGCTGGCGAACGCGCTGCGGCGGCTCGGGGTCGACGGCGACCAGCGGGTGGCGACCTTCATGTGGAACAACGAGGAGCATCTCGAGCTGTACCTCACGGTGCCGAGCACCGGCGCGGTCCTGCACGCCCTGAACATCCGGTTGTTCCCCGAGCAGCTCGTCTACGTGGTCAGCCACGCCGAGGACAGCGTGGTGGTCGTCGACGGCACCCTGGCGGCGCCGTTCGCGAAGCTGCTGCCGCACCTGCCCGCCGTCGAGCACGTCGTGGTCAACGGCCCGGTCGGGGACGACGTCCGCGCGGCCCTGGGCGTCGACGGGAAGCAGGTGCACGACTACCGGGCCCTGCTGGACGCCGAGGCGCCCGAGTTCGACTGGCCCGAGCTGGACGAGCGGTCCGCCGCGGCCATGTGCTACACGTCCGGCACGACCGGCAACCCCAAGGGTGTCGTCTACTCGCACCGCTCCGACGTCCTGCACTCGCTGCAGCTGGCGATGCCCTCGGCCATCGGCATGCAGCAGGGCGACCGGGTGCTGGCGATCGTGCCGCTGTTCCACGCCAACGCCTGGGGCATCCCGTACGCCGCGCTGCTGACCGGGGCGTCACTCGTCATGCCCGACCGCTTCCTGCAGGCCGAGCCGCTGGTGCAGATGATCGAGACCGAGAGGGTCACCTCGGGCGGGGCGGTGCCGACGATCTGGGGTGACGTGCTGCGGCTGCTGGACGACAGGGCGGCGGCCGGGACACCGGTCGACACGTCGTCCGTGCGGGCGATGCTCGTGGGTGGGTCGGCCGCCCCGCCCGCCCTGCTGCGGGGGTTCGAGGAGCGGCACGGCATCCGCGTGCTGCACGCCTGGGGGATGACCGAGATGTCGCCGCTGGGCACCGTCGCGGTGCCGCCGGCCGAGGCCTCCGGGGACGACGCGTGGCGGTACCGGGAGACGCAGGGCAGGCTGTCGCCCTTCGTGGAGGCCCGGCTCGTCGGCCCGGACGGCACGGAGCAGCCGTGGGACGGGGAGTCCGTCGGCGAGCTCGAGGTGCGCGGACCGTGGATCACGGGCGAGTACTACCGGCCGGAGCCGGACTCCGACGCGACCGAGCGGTTCGACGACGGCTGGCTGCGCACCGGGGACGTCGGGTCGCTGACACCCGACGGCTACCTGCGACTGACCGACCGCGCCAAGGACGTCATCAAGTCCGGCGGGGAGTGGATCAGCTCCGTCGACCTCGAGAACGCGCTGATGGGGCACCCGGCGGTCCGGGAGGCCGCGGTCATCGGCGTCCCCGACGACAGGTGGGGAGAGAGGCCGCTGGCCACCGTCGTCCTCGCCGACGGCGAGCAGGTGACCGCCGACGAGCTGCGGGACTTCCTCGTCGACAGGGTCGCGCGCTGGCAGCTGCCGGACCACTGGGCGTTCGTCGACGAGGTGCCCAAGACCAGCGTCGGCAAGTTCGACAAGAAGGCACTGCGCCGCCGGCACGCCGAGGGGCAGCTGGCCTGACGCGGCGCGCCGTCAGCCCGCTCGTCAGCCGGCGGGGACGCCGCAGACCTGCTCGACGTCGACCGCCTCCTCGGGGTCGGTCGTCGGGGACGGCGAGGGCGTGCTCTCCGTCGAGGTCGGGGTGGGCGTCGCCGAGGGCGTGGGGGACGGCGTGGCGGTCGGCTCCGGCTCGGGTGCGATCGCGTCCTGGACGACCGCGTGGATGGCGTCGAAGTCGGGGTTCTCCGGACTGATGACGCTGCGGTCGAAGGACAGGCTGCGGATCGACGCGCCCTGCACCCGCAGCGCGAGCTCGACGAACGCCTCGAGCTCGCCGGCCTGGACGTCGGTGAAGATGTTGCGCTCGGCGGACGCCGCCAGGGCCGGGAAGGCCCGTGCGAGGCGAGCCGGCTGGGCCTGCTCTGCCACGGCCGCGAGGACGCAGCGCTGCCGCGCCATCCGGTCGTAGTCGTCGGAGCCCTCGCGGGACCGGGCGTACCAGAGGGCGTGGTAGCCGTCGAGGGTCTGCCGGCCGGGCTCGATGTAGCCGGTGATCCGGTTGGGTCGCCCGGTGAGGGCGTTCGTGCCGCCACCGATGGGGATGCGTCGCTCCACGGTCATCTCGACGCCGCCGATCGCGTTCACCATGTCGACGAAGCCGTCGAGGTTGACGATCGCGTAGTAGTCGAGCTGCAGTCCCAGGACGCCACCGATCGCCTCCCGGGTGGCCTGCAGCCCCGGCTGGTCGGTGTCCGGGTAGACCTGGGGGTTGTTCTCCGCCCACGTCCACACCGCGTTGAGGTGACAGTCGTTCTCGACGCAGGTGCCGGCACCGGAGGGGTAGAAGCCGCGCGGGAACTGCTCCTCGCCGGTCGACCCCTCGGCGAAGATCGGCCCCTGGAGGTTGCGCGGGAGGCTGAAGAGCACCGTCTCGCCGCTCTGCGTGTCGATGCTCGCGACGATCATCGTGTCGGTCCGGGTGCCGATGCGGCCGGAGCCGGCGTCCGAGCCGAGCAGCAGCACGTTGATGCGCTCGTGGTCCTCCCACGGGTCCTCGGCGTCGAGGTCGGGCGTGGCCAGCCCGCCCTCGCGCTCCTGGTCGGGCTCGTCGAAGACGGTGAGGATGAGCGACCGCTGGGCGAGGGCGTACCGCGCGGCGGTGGCGCTCGGCAGGGCGACGAGGCCCATCAGCGCGGCCACGAGAACAGCGCTGAGCACCCGCTGGCCGGTGGTGAGGCGGGTGCGCCGCAGCGACACGTGACCGACGAGGATGGCCGCGCACCACACGATGGCCACGCCGATGACGGCCACGGCCACGGCCAGCAGGGCGTTGGGGCGCGTGGCGAGGCTGAGGCCGATGCTCATCGCCTCGCCGGACACGACGACGAGGGCGGCGACGGCGAGGAGGGCGACGAAGGCGGCGATCAGCAGGCCGCCGACGAGGCGTCGCCCAGCGGCCACCAGGCTCGCGCCGGGCACGGCGGCGCCGAGGGCGGTCAGCGAGACGAGACGCCCGAAACCCTCGCCGGTCGGGCTGGCGTGGCGGGCCCGGGCCGCCACGGCGTGGGTCTGCCGCCGGTACACCGGCTGGCGGCGCGCGTGCCGCGCGGCGGCTGCGCGCATCTGGCGTCGCGTCGGGAGGCCCACGGGCTCACTGACCACGGACGCTCCTCTCGACGACGCGGGCGGGCAGCACGACGTGCCGGGGGCGGGCACGTGACCCCCTATTTCACCATCCCCCGGCCGGGGCACCGCCCGGCACGCCGTCCCGGCGGGGGCGCCCCGTCTTTGCCGGGCCGTCGCGCGTCCGGCTATCGTGGCCTGGTTCGCCGGGGAGGCGTCGCCTAGTCCGGTCTATGGCGCCCGCCTGCTAAGCGGGTTTGGGGCTACAACCCCATCGCGGGTTCAAATCCCGCCGCCTCCGCGTGACACCACGAAGGGCCCGGCTCCCCTCGGAGCCGGGCCCCTCGTCGTCCGGGTGGGACGTCGGTCAGTCGAGGTCGACGCCGAGGCGGGCCTTGAGGCTGTCGAGCTCGGTCCAGAGCATCGCCGGCAGGGAGTCGCCGAAGGTGTCGAACCAGTCTTGGATCTGCGGGATCTCGGCCTTCCACTCCTCGACGTCGACCTGGAGGCAGGTGCGCAGCTCCTCGTCGGTGAGGTCGAGCCCGTCGGTGTCGAGCGCCTCCGGGGTGGGGACGTGGCCGATGGGGGTCTCGGCGGCGGCGGCGCGGCCCTCGATCCGCTCGATGACCCACTTCAGGACGCGGCTGTTCTCGCCGAAGACCGGCCACAGGAAGCCGCCGTCGGCGTCGCGGCGGAACCAGTTGACGTAGAAGATGCGCGGCAGCTTGGCGGCGTCGGCGTCCTTGCCGAGGCTGATCCAGTGCTGGAAGTAGTCGCCGGCGTTGTAGCCGATGAACGGCAGCATGGCCATCGGGTCGCGGCGCACGACGCCGACCTTGCCGGTGGCCGCGGCGGTGGTCTCCGAGGAGAGCGTGGCGCCCATGAAGACGCCGTGCACCCAGTCGCGGGACTCGGTGACCAGCGGGATGGTCGTGGCCCGCCGCCCGCCGAACAAGATCGCCGAGATCGGCACGCCGCGGGGGTCGTCGTACTCCGGGGCGAGGATCGGGCACTGGGTGATCGGGGTGCAGTAGCGGCTGTTGGGGTGGCTGGACAGCTCGTCGGAGTCCGGCGTCCAGTCCTGGCCCTTCCACGACCGGGCGTGGGCGGGCGGGTTCTCCATGCCCTCCCACCAGATGTCGCCGTCGTCGGTGAGGGCGACGTTGGTGAAGATGCTGTTGCCCTGGTCGATCGTCTCGATCGCGTAGGGGTTGGTCTTCTGGTTGGTGCCGGGAGCGACGCCGAAGAACCCGTACTCGGGATTGACCGCGTAGAGCCGGCCGTCCTCGCCGAACCGCATCCAGGCGATGTCGTCGCCGAGGGTCTCGACCTTCCAGCCCGGGATGGTCGGCTTGAGCATCGCGAGGTTGGTCTTGCCGCAGGCGCTCGGGAACGCCGCGGCGACGTAGTAGACCTGCTGCTCGGGCGAGGTCAGCTTGAGGATGAGCATGTGTTCGGCGAGCCAGCCCTCGTCGCGGGCCATCGCCGACGCGATCCGCAGGGCGTAGCACTTCTTGCCGAGCAGCGCGTTGCCGCCGTACCCGGACCCGTAGGACCAGATCGCCCGCTCCTCGGGGAAGTGGGTGATGTACTTCGTGTCGCTGCACGGCCACGGCACGTCGTCCTGCCCGGGCTCCAGCGGCATCCCGACCGAGTGCAGCGCCGGCACGAAGTCGGCGTCCAGCTCCTCCATGCGCGCCAGGACGCTCGACCCCATCCGGGCCATGATCCGCATCGAGGTGACCACGTAGGCCGAGTCGGTGATCTCCACCCCGAACATCGGGTGCTCGGACTCCAGGTGCCCCATGACGAACGGGACCACGAACATCGTGCGGCCCCGCATGCACCCCCGGTACAGGTCGGTCATGACCTGCTTCATCTGCTCGGGGTCCATCCAGTTGTTCGTCGGCCCGGCGTCGGCCTCCTCCCGGCTGCAGATGAAGGTGCGGTCCTCCACGCGCGCCACGTCGGTGGGGTCGGACTGCGCCAGGAACGAGTTCGGCTTGGCGCTCAGGCGCGTGAACGTGCCGGTGGCCACCAGCGCCTGCGTCAGGTGGTCCCACTCCTGCCGCGACCCGTCGCACCAGTGGATGGCGTCCGGCGTCGTCAGGGCCGCCACCTCCTGCACCCACGCCAGCAGCCGCGCATGCGTCGTCGGGGTACCCGTCACAGGGATCTCGGCGGAAACGTCGGTACTCATGGCCAGTGGTGGTCCTTCCGTGGTCGTCGTTGACCGCGTCTGCGCGTCGCGGCGCCGCCGCGAGGCGTCGCGCCCGGATTTTCACCGTAGACCCTGTCTCGCATCGCGGAAACTGCGCGCGGGAGGCCGTTGCTCGTGAACTCGCTCACAAGCGGCGTCGGGGTGCCGCGTTCTTGCGAGAACCGGTCATGTTCTTGCGTTCTCGACTACTGATACGTCACGAGCACCGGTGTCGGTGACAGCGCCGAGGTCTCCTCCGGGGAGAAGACGGGGGAGTCCTCGTCGTAGAAGTTCTTCCACGCCCAGTGCACGCCCGGCGGCGCGTCGGCGCGCAGCGCGTCCCAGGTGGCGAGCTTGTCGGCCCGCGGCCCGTTGCCGTCCGCGTGCAGGACCACGGCGAGCTCGTCGAAGCCCGTCGCGAGACGCTCGCGACCGCGCACCATGGAGAGCCGGAACTGGTGCACCACGAGCATCTTCTGCGGCAGCGCGCCCTCCCGCGTCAGCCCCGCGAGCCACTCGGCGACGGCGTTGACCTCCTCGACGTCCACCGAGCCGATCTGCTCGAGGTGCCGCTGCCCGGGCCGAAGACGCCACTCCGGGTCCAGGGCAAGGCCGACGTGCGGCTCGCGCAGCAGGTCGGCGTAGCGCTGCGCCTGGGTGAGGAAGTCGGTCGTCCCGGGCTGCAGGTCCAGCAGCACGTACACCCCGGCGTCCGCGGCCGCGTCCACCCACGGCCGCAGCTCGTCGACGGACGCCTCGGCCGAGTAGTCGCCGTCCGGACCCGCGTCGGCCGACGCCACGGTGGCGATGATCTCGAACGCGGGGACGACGGGCACGTCCGTGTGGGCCTCGTACTCCGCGGCGACCTCCCGGGCCCGCGCGACGGTGGCGGTGAGGTCCTGCTCGCCGAGGACGCCGAGCGACGGGGTGTCAGGGTGCCCGTAGAGGGCGACCATCCGGCGGTGGGGGAAGAGCACCTGCCCCCCGCCGGGCAGCTGCGCGCCGGACGACGCGGTGGCCATCCGGGCCGCAAGGACCTCCGCAGAGCGGAAGACGTCGCCGAGGGCCACGACGTGGGACGCGGGACGCTCCGTCAGGGTGGTGACGAGCTCGGCGTCGGCGCGCGGGTCGCCCGAGGGGACGGTGCGCGTCCGGGCCCCGGCCGACTGCGCCACGGCGACCGCCGCGGCCGCCCACGGCTGACCGTCCGTCAGCACCAGGACGTCGTCCAGCGCGCCGGCCGGCTCGGTCGGCGGGAGGTCGGCGACGTCCCGGACGACGTCGACGCCGGCGTCGTCCATGGCCGCGAGGTCGGCGTCGGCGGGGGCGAGGACCGCCTCGGCGTCCAGCCGGTCGAGCTCGGCGACCAGGTCGCCGGGGTCGCCGTCCGCCACGAGGAACGGCACGCGCAGCGCGACGGCCCGCTCCATGGCGGTCGCGTCGTCCCCGCTGCCGACCACGACGACGGGCGCGGTGTCGAACAGCTCGCGGCTGGTGGCGAGCGCCGCCGAGGCCGGGTCGGTCGACAGCAGCACCACGGCGGGGTCCGCCGGGGCGCTGGTGACGACCTCGGCCGCCTCGGGAGCCTGCTCCTCGGTCGGGCCAGGCGGCTCGGGCCGGCTGCCGGGCTCGGTGCAGGCGAGCAGCACGCTGCCGACCAGCGCCATGACGGCGGTGACTGTTCCCCGGGACGACGTCATCGCGTCAGAGGGTAGAAGGCCCGCGCCCCGGACGGCGGACGTGGCGTTGGCGCCGAGGTCGGCAGGGGCGGGGTGCTGGACGTCCTCGTGGAGGAGACCGGCCGCCGATTTCAGGTCGGGCGACGTCTCTGGCTAGACTGACCGCGCTTCATGCGCCCGTAGCTCAACGGATAGAGCATCTGACTACGGATCAGAAGGTTAGGGGTTCGAGTCCCTTCGGGCGCGCGTCGTGTTGAGACAGCGACACAAGGCCCCTGACCAGCGGAAACGCTCGGCGGGGGCCTTGCTCGTT
>JBKHXE010000069.1:0-3774 GCA_046566185.1 Actinomycetes bacterium
GAACGCGATCAAGAAGCTGCCCACCGATGAGGAGCTCCGCCGAGCCGCCGAGACGCTGCTGCTCGAGCACGCGGCGTCGCTGAACGCCAGTGACCTGAAGGTCGCCGGGGAGCACCTCTGGGAGGTCGTCGACCCCGAGGGGTACGCCCGCGACCTCGAATCGAAGGTGAAGAAGTCCGAGCGCTCCGCGCACCTGGACCGGTTCTTCAAGATCGTCGAGGACGGGCTGGGCGGGGTGAAGGTCCGCGGCCGGGGCACGGTCGAGGACGCCGCGGTGATCAAGAAGGCGCTTGCCGCGCTGGCCGCGCCGGCGGCGGAGGACTTCGCCGACACCGACCCTGACAGCGGGTGCTGGGGCAAGGACACCCGGGACCACGGGGCACGGATGTGGGACGCGCTGGTCGAGACCTGCCAGAGGGCCCTGGACTCCGAGCAGCTGCCGTCGGACCACGGCCGCAAGCCGCGGGTATCGGTGATCGTGGAGTGGGAGAAGCTCCGCGACGGCGTCGGGATGGCCACCCTGGACACCGGGGACCGGCTCTCGGCGACCGCGGTGCGCAAGCTCGCGTGCGACGCCGAGATCATCCCGGTCGTGATGTGCAAGGACGGCGTCATCCTCGACGTCGGTCGCGCCTCGCGCCTGGTGACACCCGGGATCTGGGACGCCCTGGTGGTCCGCGACCGGACCTGTGCGTTCCCCGGCTGCCGACGGCCCCCGAGCGCCTGCGACGCCCACCACATCGTCCACTGGGCCAACGGCGGGACCACGTCGTTGGACGGGCTGGTGCTGCTGTGCCGGCTGCACCACACGCTGATCCACCACACAGCCTGGGAAGTCAGGCTGAATCCGGTCGACAAACGCCCCGAGTTCAGGCCGCCTCCGGAGTCGCGACCGCTGTCGCAACGACTACTCGGGCAGGTGGCGCCTGCCGGTGGTGAACAACGACACGACGAGTGGATCCGGGAGCGACTCCCGCGCGGGTGAGACGGCCCCGCCCCACACGCAAGAACGTCCGAACACCGGCAGACGGCCCGGCACGCCCACGCGTGCCGGGCTGTCGCTCGCACAGGCTCCGACCGGACCGCCCGGGTGTCGCGACGCGTGCACCCAGGTCCCTGACCTCGGCGGGTCACCTGTGAGACTGACCCCATGCGTGCCCGCGTATCCCGAGCCGTTGCTCTGGTGGCCGTGCTCGCCACGGGCACCGTGGCGGGGTGCGGCGCCGAGCAGGACCCCTTCGTGCTTGCCGAGGACGAGGCCGAGCAGTACGCAACGGCGTACCTCCTCCGCGTCGAGCCGGCCCCCGACGGTGACGACCTGGCCGACGGGGGTGGCGAGTATGTCGTGGTGGCCAACAACGCCGACATCCGTGTCGACATGGGAGGTTGGTACATCGACGACGCCGCCGGGAACCGACTCAACCTCGGCATCGGTCGTCAGATCGACGTGGGGGCTGAGCTCCGGGTCTACAGCAGCTGCGGGGAGAGCAACGACGAGGCGGTCTTCGCCTGCGCCGGTGTCGAGGTGCTCGATGACGAGGCCGACGTGCTCACGCTGCGGGACTCAGCCGGCACCGAGGTCGCTGAGCTTCAGTACGACGACGGCGCCGAGTGAGACACGAGAGCCATGCCTGACTTCCGGTCGCGGCTGCAGCGGACGGCCGACCGGCTGGCAGGTGCGGAGCGTGAGGACGAGGCGAGCAGTGCAGTCCGAGTCGAGGAGACGTTGGTTCGCCTCGGGTCGGGCGAGGTCCCGCGACAGGTCGAGAGTGTGGTCCAGCAGGCGCTGCGCGAGGCGGACCGGCTCCAGGAGGCGGGCGATGCAGCGGGCGCCGGGCAGTGGTTCGAGCGGGCCGTCCAGGTGGCCAGCCATCGGGTGCTGCACTTCGACTCCACGATCTCGCCGCTGGTGACGGACCAGGAGGGCTTCTCGGGGCCGTTCCGGGACAGCGCCGTGGCGCGGGCGGTGCGGGGTCTCGACGAGCTCGACCAACCGAACCGCGGGCTCGGCGGGCGGGTTTCGAGACGCTCGCAGGCTCGCTCCTCAACCACCGGGCTCGCCCGGCCGGTGCGGGTGCTGGTGGGGTACCGGCGGAACGCGGACTTCCTGGGGGAGCTCCAGCAGCACCTGGCTGACTCCGCCGACTTCGACGCTCGTGTCGTGAACTTCGACGAGCTGCCAGGTCTGGAGCGGTTCCGCAAGAACCCGGCGATGCTCGTGGAGCAGGTGCTCGCCGGCAAGCCGCAGCTGAGTCGGAAGGCGGAGGAGCACTTCCGCGAGCACCTCGAGTGGGCGGACGTGGTGTGGATCGAGTGGTGCACCGCGCTGGCTGCGTTGATGACGCGGATCGACCCGGGCGACACCCGGATCGTCATGCGGATTCACAGCTACGAGGTGTTCACGCACTGGCCGCACCTGGTGAACTGGCAGCACATCGACGACGTCGTGTTCGTGTCGGAGCACCTGAGGGACCTTGCTCACAAGGCGATTCCCGGCGTGTCGGACCCAGGCGCGCCGCAGCTGCACGTCCTGCCGCTGGCCATGGAGCTGCAGAAGATGGTGCGGCCCAAGGCACCGGACGCGCGCTTCAACCTGGCGCTCGTGGGCGCCTCGAAGATGGTGAAGGACCCGCGCTGGGCGATCGACGTACTGCGTCGCCTACGCGAGCACGACGAGCGCTACCGGCTCCTCCTCATCGGCGGGAAGTTCCAGGACCCGTCGCCGGCGACGCACGAGTACGCCGAGGCGTTGCGTCGCGAGGAGGCGGAGCTCGCGGAGATCGGCGCGCTGGAGCGGATTCAGTACACCGAAGACGTGCCCGGGGTCCTCGAGCAGGTCGGTGTGATCCTGTCGACGTCGTTCCGGGAGAGCTTCCACATCGGCCTGGTCGAGGGCGCTGCGAGCGGGGCTGTCCCGCTGGTGCGGGACTGGCCGTTCTTCCCCGGTGCCCCGCGCCAGCTCTTCCCCGACGAGTGGGTCGTCGACTCGCCGGAGCAGGCGGCGGAGCGCGTCCTCGCGACTACGGCGGACGAGGCGACCTGGCGCGCGACCGGGCAGGAGGCGTCACGACACGTGATCGAGAAGTGGGACTGGGAGGTCGTGAAGCCGCTCTACGACGACTTTCTCTCGGGCCGACCGAGCACCCGCGAGTAGACGGAGTCGAGGACCGTGGCCTGGTGCTCCCAGGTCCACTCGGCGAGCAGGTCCTCGTGGGCGCCGTAGGCGGCCCGGTAACGCGGCAGGTCACCCAGCACCGCCTTCAGCGCCCGCACCAGGTCGTCCACGTTGCCGGCCGCGAACACCTCGCCGTTGCCCAGCCGCTGCGTCGTCTCCGCGCTGGTCTTCACGTCTGAGACGACCATGGGCAGCCGGGCCTGGGCGTACTCGTAGTACTTCGTCGGCAGGTCGCTGTCGTGGCTCAGGTTGTGCAGCGCCGGGAACACCCCGACCGACGCCGTACGGATGTGCGGCACGATCTCGTCGACCGGCACGTACGGCAGCGGGTGCAGCCGGTCCGTCACCCCGAGCGACTCCGCCAGGTCGGTGAGCCGCTGCCGGTTCGGCGTCTCCCGCGCGATGAGGGCCATGTGGACGCCGTCGAGCTGCGGGAGCGCTTCGACCAGGGTGTCCACGCCGCGCTGCGGTGCGGTGACGCCGAGGTACAGCAGCAGCGGTACGTCGTCCGCCAGCCCGCACAGCGACCGCACGTCCGGAGTCGACGGTACGGCGTCCTCGGGCCACGTGGTGGGGGCGTTCCGCACGATCGTCGGCAG
>JBKHXE010000070.1:0-19814 GCA_046566185.1 Actinomycetes bacterium
TGCAGATGTCGAACAGCTGGAAGGGCTGGGCGGACACGTACGGGCAGACCATCGTGCCGGGCAACTACGAGTTCGAGCTGCGCTGCCAGAACAACCTGGGCACGGTCCTGTACGAGAAGTGGAGCGGTGGGATCACCTTCGACACCCCGACCCACTGGGTGGCGAACATGCCCTCCGAGCCGTCGCCGACCACGTCTCCCACGACGTCGCCGACCACCTCGCCGACCACGTCTCCCACCACGTCGCCGACCACGTCGCCCACGACCTCGCCGACCACGTCTCCCACCACGTCTCCCACGACGTCGCCCACGACCTCGCCGACCACGCCCCCCACGGGCGACCCCAGCGGCATCGTCGCCACCGAGGACGGCGACCCGTTGGGCGACAACCCGACCCTGAACGCTGGTGACGAGATCCAGCTGACGGTCAGTGGCTTCGACGCCGACGAGACCGTCGAGGTCACCCTGCGGTCGACGCCGCAGACGCTCGCGCCGGTGCAGGCCGACGCCACCGGCGTCGTGACGTACGACTTCACCGTGCCGGCCAGCCTGGAGGCGGGTGCCCACACCCTGACCTTCGTCGGCGAGACCAGCGGGACCACGCGGGTGTTCTCCTTCGACGTCGCGGCCGACGGGTCGACGTCCGGGACGTCGAACACGAACGGGGCCAGCCCACTGAGCAGCCTGCCGTTCACCGGCGCGGAGACCGCAGCCCTGTCCGGCGTCGCGCTCCTGCTGCTGGCCGGTGGCGGCGCGCTGGTGCTCGGTGCCCGCACGCGTCGGAACCAGGCGGCTGCGGCCAGCGGCGAGGGCGACCTCGGCCTTGACCTCGACGAGTGACGTCCACGCCCGCCCCCTGGCCCCGGTGGTGACCGAGGCCCAGGGGGCGGCTCGGCGTCCCAGCCACGCCGAGGGCCTGGCGGTCTACGCACAGCCGTCACCGGCAGGGACAGGCCCGATGGTGCGCACGGTCGACACGGCGTCCCCCTGGTACGTGCCGGGTGTGGCGCTCACCGTGCTCGCCGGACTCCTGATCGGCATGTGCGGGTTCGTCGCCGGGCTCAGCCACCTGCAGTACGCGCGGTCCCAGGCCCTCGCCTACGCGGAGCTGCGGTACGAGCTGGCCCGGGCCACCGCTCCGGTCGGGCAGACCTTCACCGACGTGCCGGAGTCCGACACCCCCGGGGCGGGCGAGCCGGTCGACGCCGGGGAGGAGCCGGACGCCGAGCCGCAGGCTCGGGAGCTGCTGCACCCGCTCGGCACCCCCGTCGCGCTCCTCACCGCGGAGGCCGCTGGCCTCCGGGACGTCGTGGTGCTGGAGGGCACGACGTCCGGGGTGACGGCGGGCGGACCCGGCCACGAGCGCAACTCGGTGATGCCCGGGCAGGAAGGCTGGAGCCTGCTGTACGGCCGCGCGTGGTCGCACGGCGCGCCGTTCCGTGGCATCACCGACCTCGCCCCGGGCGACGAGGTCACCCTGACGACGGGGCAGGGTGTGCACACCTACGAGGTCACCGGCCTGCGCCGTCCCGGGCAGCCGCTCCCGCGGCGCGAGCCAGGGCAGGGCCGCCTGGTCCTCGGCACCGCCGAGGGGTCGCCCTTCGTGCCCCAGAGCGTCGTCTACGTCGACGCGCTGCTGACGTCGGAGGTCCAGCCGGTGCCGGCGCGACGGATGCTCGCGCTCGGCCCGGGCGAGAAGATCATGGCCGGCGACACGTCGTCCTGGCCCACCATCCTGCTGTGGGCCCAGGGGCTGGCGGCCAGCGCGTTCGCCGTCGCGTGGGCCAGGCGCCGCTGGGGCCGGCCACAGGCGTGGGTGGTCGGCGTCCCCCTGCTGACCCTGACCGGCCTGGGCACGTTCCGCGCCCTGACCCTGCTGCTCCCCAACCTGCTGTGAGCCCGCGTCCGCGCGCGCTCGCGACCCCACCGCCCGGAGGAACGACGATGCCGACCGACGTCCACCCTGTGCCGCCGTACGCCGGCTCCGTCATCGACGTCGACGCTGCGCCGGCGCCGGGGACCCTCGATGCCCGCGGCATCTCCGCCTGGTTCGGCGAGCACAAGGTCCTCGACCGCGTCAGCCTGACCATGCCCGCGCACCAGGTCACCGCGCTGATCGGCCCCTCCGGATGCGGCAAGTCCACCTTCCTGCGGATCCTCAACCGGATGCACGAGATGGTGCCCTCGGCGTCCATGGCGGGGGAGGTGCTGCTCGACGGCGACGACATCTACTCCGAGCGCAAGCGGCTCACCGAGGCGCGCCGGCACATCGGCATGGTGTTCCAGAAGCCCAACCCGTTCCCCGCGATGAGCATCTACGACAACGTCACCGCGGGGCTCGCCCTCACCGGCACGCGGGCGGACCGCGAGACCAAGGACGCCATCGTGGAGGAGTCCTTGACCAAGGCCGGTCTGTGGAAGGAGGTGCGCGAGCGGCTCCGGCAGCCCGGAGGCGCGCTCTCGGGCGGCCAGCAGCAGCGGCTCTGCATCGCCCGCTCGATCGCGGTGCGCCCTCGCGTGCT
Source organism: Actinomycetes bacterium (assembly GCA_046566185.1). GTDB lineage: Bacteria > Actinomycetota > Actinomycetes > Actinomycetales > SCSIO-59966 > SCSIO-59966. The sequence continues at coordinate 2,522 of JBKHXE010000070.1, forward strand.
GCTCATGGACGAGCCCTGCTCGGCGCTGGACCCCACCTCGACGCGCCGCATCGAGGACACCATCTCCGAGCTCGTCGACGAGATCACCATCGTGATCGTCACCCACAACATGCAGCAGGCCGCGCGCGTGTCCCACCGCGCCGCGTTCTTCCTCGCCGAGCACGGGACGCCGGGCGTCATCGTCGAGCAGGGACCCACCCGGCAGATCTTCGAGAGCCCGGTCGACCCGCGTACCAGCGACTACGTGCACGGCCGCTTCGGGTAGGGCGCGAAGGGCGCGGTAGTCGCCGTCAGCTCGGTGCGGCGATGCTCTTCATCGTCCAGGAGGTCTCGCCCGTCAGCGAGGACGTCGACAGGCCCACCGTGAGGTCCACGACCTCGCCCTGCGAGGCGTCCAGCGGCGTCCGCGTCCCGTCCGCGGCGACGAGCGCGCCGGCGTCGCGGCTCAGCCGGGCGCGGAACACGAAGTCCTCCGGCTCACCGCTCCGGCTGCCCGGCGGGACCGCCACGCTCGCCATGTCCACCACGTGCACGGAGCCACCCTCGCGGCGAACGTCCTGGTCGGCCTGGCTCTGGATCTCCGTGATCCAGTTCGCGCACGTGAAGCAGCCGAGCCCGGTCGAGGTGCGCAGCGGGTCGGCGTCCCCGGTCGCGAAGCCGTAGTTCAGCGTCTCGAACCAGGTGATGACGAACGTCGTCGCCGCGTCGAGGTCCACGGTGCTCGCCGGCACCACCTCGGGCGCCCGGCTCGGCGGCGTGTACGACGCCGACGCGCTGGTCGGCGCCGCGTCCGGGCCCACGGCCGGGCTGTCACCCGAGCAGGCGGACGCCGTCGCGGCGAGGACGAGGAGCCAGACGGCGAGGGTCCGGACCGTCCGGTGGGTCGGCACGCGGGCAGGCTAACGGCGGGCGCGACCGTGCCACCCCGCTCCTGACGCCCGGCACGTGAACGAGCGACGAACGTCCGGGGGCGCTGCTGCTCAGCGCGAGAAAGGCTGTGCCGCAGCGCGATTAGCATCGACGACCGTGGTGCTGACCTCGTTCCGCCCGTCGCTCGTCGGCGCGCTGCTCGTCGTCCTCGTCTCCGCCCTCGCCGGGTGCGGTCAGCCGGACTCGACCGCCGCCGCGGACGACGCCCCCGACGGCAGGAGCACCCCGTCTCCCGAGTGTCTCGAGGTCTCGGACGACGTCCTGCGGCAGATCGCGGTGGGCGCCGAGCAGGGGGTGACCTTCGAGCCGACGGCCGGTGCGGCGGTGCGCGCCGGTGACCAGGTCTACGTGGTGGCCGTGCGCTTCCAGGACGAGTCGCAGCAGGAGCAGGTCGGCGTCTGGACCACGGTCGCGCTGGACGGCGTCGTGGCCCCGCTGCTCGTGGCCGACGAGGTCTCGTCGGCGTACACCACCTGGATGAGCATCCAGGACTTCCCCCAGTACGGCGTCCCGCTCGGCAGCCCGCTCATCACTGCGGCGCGCGACTGCCTGGACGCGTGAGCACGGTCCCGGCCGGTGCGCCTGCCGCGCGGCACCGGCAGGCGGCCGTGGTCGCCTGGGTGGTCGCGGTCGCCTTCGCGGTGACGATCGCGGTCCTGGTGCTCGGCGCATCCACCTCCGCGCCTGCCGTGGTGGACCCGGTCGCGCGGCTCGTCGACGTCGAGGCCGTCGCCCCGCCGCCACGTCCCCCCGCGCCGGCACCGTCCGGTGCCCCCGGCCCGCCCCCGCAGCCGGCGCCCGACCCGGTGTGGGTGGCGGACGTGGCGGCACGCACCGGCATCCCCGCTCGTGCCCTCGTCGCGTACGCGGAGGCCGACCTGCGGGCCCAGGCGGAGCTGCCGGGCTGCGCCGTCTCGTGGGCCACGCTCGCCGGCATCGGGGACGTCGAGTCCCGCCACGGCACGATCGGCGGCCGTGCCCTGTCCGACGACGGGCGACCGGTCAGCACCCCGATCATCGGGGTGGCGCTGTCCGGCGCGGGTCCGGTGGCGCACGTCGCCGACTCCGACGCGGGCCGACTCGACGGGGACGCCACCTACGACCGCGCGGTCGGGCCGATGCAGTTCATCCCGCAGACCTGGCGGCGGTGGGGAGCCGACGGGGACGGCGACGGGCGCAGCGACCCGCAGGACGTCGACGACGCCACGTGGTCCGCGGCGCGCTACCTGTGCGCGTCCGGCGGGCGGCTCGACAGCCCGGATGGGTGGCGCCGGGCCGTCCTCTCGTACAACCCCTCAGGCAGCTACGTCCTCGACGTCCTGTCCGCCACGAACGCCTACGCCGCCAGGTCCCGGCCGTGACCCTCCCGCCTCCGCCCGAGGCGGTCACGGCCACGATGCCGGCGCTCGTCGCGGACCGGTACGTCATCGAGGGGCTGCTGGGGCGCGGCGGCAGCGCGGCGGTCTACGCAGCGCAGGACCGGCGGCTGGGCAGGAGGGTCGCGCTCAAGGTCCTGCACCCCCACCTGGACGGCGACCCGGAGCTCGCGGCCGCGTTCCAGGCCGAGGCGCGGGCGGTGGCCCGGCTGAACCACCGGCACATCGTGACCGTCCACGACGTCGGGGTCCGCGAGTCCCCGGACGACGGGTGGCCGAGCTCGTGGATCGTGCTCGAGCTCGTGGACGGCGTCACACTGGCCGCCGTCCTCGAGGCCGGCCGGGAGCCGCTGCCCCCGGCCGACACGTGCGCCCTGCTCGCGCAGGTCCTGGACGCGCTGGCGCATGCCCACGACGCCGGCATCGTCCACCGGGACGTCAGTCCCGCCAACATCATGCTGACCCGCGACGGCACGGCGAAGGTGATGGACTTCGGCATCGCCGCGGCCGTCGACCCCGCACGACGTGGCGGTGCCGGTGTCCCGGGAGGGGTCGGCAGGGTCCGCGGTACCGCGCACTACATCGCCCCCGAGCAGGCGGCCGGCTGCGACGTCGACGCGCGAGCCGACGTGTACGCCACCGGGTGCGTGCTGTTCGCCCTGCTGACCGGGCGACCCCCGTTCCGCGACGGCACCGCCGCCCAGGTGGCCGGCCGTCACGTGCACGTTCCGGCACCTCGGCTCAGCGCGGTCCGGCCCGGTCTCCCGGCGGAGCTCGATGCCGTGCTGGCCAGGGCGCTGGCCAAGGACCCGTCGGCACGGTTCCCGGACGCGAGGGCCATGCTGGCAGCCGTCACGGCCGCGGCGCGTCGGTTGGGCGCCCCGGGCTCGCTGCAGGCCCTCGTCGCCGAGATGACCGTCGCGCCCGCCGTCGGCGCCCGTGACGCCGAGACCACGGTCCTGCGCCGGGTGGAGGGGGGCACCTCGGTGCTGCCGACGGTGGCTCGGCCACCGAGCGTCGCGACACCCGTTCCGGCCGTGGAACCGGGCGCCACGGGTCGCTCTCTGCCGCGCGCCGGCCCGAAACCTGTCGTGCCCGTGCACCCGCCGCCGCCCGCCGAGTCCACGGTGTCACCGTGGGGCTGGGTCGTCGTGGTGCTGGCCGTCCTCGCCGTGGTCGGCGCGGTGGTGGCGTGGTTCGCCGCCGCCCCGGCAGGGTCGGGGGCGGCCGCGGCGCCGTCCCCGAGCTCGGCCGCTCCCTCGGCGAGCACGCCGGACACCGTGGCCGAGGTGACGGTGCCCGACGTCGCCGGGCGGACGGTGGAGGAGGCCACGGCCCTGCTCGCGGGGTCGGGGCTCCGGGTGCTGGGCAGCACCGAGCGATCCCATGAGGTCGTCGCTGCCGGCCTGGTCGTGGCCAGCGACCCACCCCGGGGGGCCTCGGTGCCCCCGGACACCGCCGTGACCCTCGCGGTGTCGACCGGGCCCGCGCCGATCGATGTGCCGGTGCTGGAGGGCCTCTCGCTGGCACGCGCCCGGGAGGTGCTCGCCCGGGCCGGCCTCGAGCTGGGGGAGCTGCTGCGGGAGGACTCGAACCAGCCTGCCGACGCGGTGCTCGGCAGCGATCCACCGGCAGGCACACCCGTGCAGCGCGGGACCGTGGTGGCACTGGTCCTCGCGAGCGGCAGCCAGTCGGTCCCCGACGTGCGGGGCGTACCGCTCGACCGGGCCCGCACCCTCCTGGAGGGCGCCGGCTTCGTGGCCGTCCTCCCCGACGGCGCCGACCCCGCGGCGCCGGTGATGGCGGTCCAGCCGCGCCCGGGCACGGTGCTCCGGCTCGGGTCGGAGGTCACCCTCGTGCCCACCCCGGAGCCGACCCGGAGCCCGACGCCGGATCCCGCTCGGTCGTCCTCGGGGTGGTCCTCGCCGCCGCCGACGCCGGACCCTGACCCCACCAGCTCCCCCTGACCACGGGTTCCGAGGGCGGCACTTGGTCCCGCCCGGACGGGCCCTCGGACTCTGTTTCCCGCCTCCTGGCGGTGGCGAGCATCGTCGGAACCATCGACGAGGAGAGCGGTGCTGCCTCCGGCCATCGGCGTGAGCGCAACTGACGGAGGGCCGCGACGGAGGGTGCGGCGGACCTACCCTGACCGCGACCCGCGCGTGTTCCGGCCCTGGGTCGCGAAGGACGGCGCGCTGGTGCGGCTCCGCCTCCTCGGGGGCCGACTACCGTCGCCGTCCCTCGCCGCCGTCGCCGCGATCGCCGAGGCCATCCCGGACCAGCGGATCTTCCTGACCTCGAGGGCGAACCTTCAGCTTCGCAGCCTTCCGCACGTCGACGGCCGGCTCCCCGATGCGCTGGCCGAACGGCTGGTAGCGACCGGCTTGGTCCCGTCCCCGGCCCACGACCTCGTCCGCAATGTCATCGCCTCCCCGCTGACCGGTCGGCTGGGGGGCCGGGCGGACCTGCGCAGGACACTCACGGCTCTCGGCGACCTGGTGTGCGCCGATCGCGACCTCGCAGAGCTGCCAGGCCTGTTCTGGTTCAACCTGGACGACGGAAGCGGCGACGTGGCCCACCGGGGCGTGGACGTCGGGCTGGTCGCGGTCGATGCGCACACCGTGCAGATCAGGGTCGGCAGCCGGCTGTGGGACGAGGTCCTGGAGCTCGACGCCGCACCGGCCCGCATGGTGGAGCTGGCCAGCCGGTTCCAGCTGGTTCGTGGGTCCGGGAGGACCGCCTTGTGGCACGTCGACGACCTGCCTGGCGACGGCGCCGAGATCCAGGACCGGTGTCACGAACGTGATCCACGGACGCGGCTCCCGGTCTCTTCGCCTCTTCCCTTCGGCACGCTGCGCCAGGACGACGGACGCCTCGCCGTGCACCTACCGGTCCCCCACGCGGCCCTCGACCCGGCCACGGCCGTCCGTCTCTCGGGGTTCGCGCCGCTGCTGGTGCTGACGCCATGGCGGACCGTGGTGGTGCCCGACCTGGCACCCTCGGCCGCCGAGCAGCTCACCGCATGCTGGTCGTCCTGGCGAGCCGGTTTCGGCTGATGTTCACGCGCCCGCACCTCAACTGTCGTCGCTGCCGGCCGACCATCACGTCATGCGCAGTGCTCGCTCCCTCATCGTGATGGCCGCTCTGGGGATCGGATCCGCGGTGGTGGCCGGATGGCTGCCCGCGGCGGCGTCGACGCCCTCGGTCGAAGGCGCCGCGCCACAGGGCTTCCTGGCGGAGGGCTCCGGGAACGTCATGGTTCGCGTCCCGCCGGTCGTGTTCACCGAGCAGGACGGGTGGCCCGTGGCGCTGCAGCGTGGCCGGCCCGTCGAGGGCACGCTGCGGTTCGCCGCCGGGCCGGGGGTCACGGTCCGCGACGTGACGGTGACCGCCGTCGGCGGTCGCATCGACTGCCCCGAGGGCGACCGGGCCACCGAGGACTACGTGACCACCCTGACCTGCCGCCTCCAGCCCGGGGTGCCGGCCGGTGCAGCCCTCACCGCGGACCGCGACGCCACCGTCGTCCGCCTCGAGGTCGTCACCGACGACGGGACCTTCTCGCGCGAGTTCACCCACGTCGTCCGCGACGGTCGCAGCTGACTCAGGGGCCGACGGCACCCCCGGCGACGTCGATGCACGCCTCACCCGCCGCGCCGTAGCGCTCATCGGTGAGCGTGCTCGGCTCGCCGAACTGCGAGGCCACCAGCGCGGCGTCGCCCTCGTCGGCGCTGCGGGGCCGAGCCAGGTCGACACAGCCCGGCAGCCCATTCGTGCTCACTCGGCCGGCGGCCCGGCCGCGCACCACGTCGAGGGCGGGCCGGCCGAAGACACTGACCCGCTCGCTCAGCGCCACCAGCAGGTCCTCCACGAGAGGGTCGCTCGTGACGGTCAGGGGAGCGAGCGGGTCGGTGAACAGCAGGTCGTTCGGGGTCCCGGCCCGGGTCCCTGTGACGACGCCGTGCGTGGCGGTCGCCGTCAGCGCCCCGGCCACCGTCGCCGGTGTCGCCCGGGCGCTCTCGCCGAGAAGGAGGGCCGCCGCTCCGCTGACGAACGGCGCGGCGAACGACGTGCCCGACGCCAGCACCGTCGAGGTGTCCGAGGCAGCGCCCGCTGTCCTCACCGAGTCCCCCGGGGCGAACAGGTCCAGGCAGGGCCCGTCGTTGGACGCCGACGCGCGCGCGTCGCTGCGCGTCGACCAGCCGACGGTCAGGGCCACCGGCTCCCGGGCGGGGGAGTAGCCGCAGGCGTCGGCACCGTCGTTGCCGGCTGCGGCCACGACGACGACGCCGGACGCGTGGGCGTTCCGTACCGCGAGGTCGACCGTGGGGCTGCTCGAGGCGCCCAGGCTGAGGTTGGCCACTGCGGGCAGCCGCGCGTTGGCGGTCACCCAGTCGATCCCCGCCAGCACGCCGGACAGCGTTCCGCTGCCGTTGCAGTCCAGGACTCGTACCGGGACCACCTCTGCGGAGCGGGCCACCCCGTAGGTGCTGCCGGCGGCCACCCCGGCGACCGCCGTCCCGTGGCCGTCGCAGTCCGTCGTGCCGTTGCCGTCGGCCACGAACGAGACGCCGGGCCGGACCCGGCCGGCCACCTCGGAGTGGGTGTCCCGCAGTCCGGTGTCGATGACGTAGACCGTCACGCCGTGGCCGCCGCCGCGGTAGCGGTACGTGGCGTCGAGGGGGAGAGCGCGCTGGTCGATGCGGTCCAGGCCCCAGTCCGCCTGCTTCTGCTCGCCGGCTGCCAGGACCTCGGCGTCAGGCTCCACCCACGCCACCGCCGGGTCGGCTCGGACGGCGGCCAGAGCACGAGCGTCCAGCCGGGCGGAGAACCCGTGCAGCGCTGAGGCGAACGTCCGCTCGACGTGGCCCCCGGCATGCTCCGTCTCCGTCGCCAGGGCCTGCACCTGGGCCGGCGTCGAGCCTGGCTCCAGGACGACGACGTAGCGTCCCCGTGCCTCGGCTGCCTGCTCGGTCAGCAGCGGCGCTGCGTCGGCCGGTCCCCCGGCGGGCACGGTCGGCAGGGTCGACGCCGCCAGGGCCGCGACGGCAAGGGTCAGGGAGCGGAGCGCGGGCACGGCGGCCACCCTGGGCGTGACGGTGGAGGCCCGGGTGACCTCGGGGCGAAGGGCAGACGGAGAAAGGCCCACGAACAGGGCCCGGTGCTCGTCGCACCGGGCCCTGTTCGTCGCTGTGGTTCTGTCAGGCCCGCAGGGTGGCTGAGACCTTGACCAGGGCCGTGCCGACCAGGGCGAACAGGACACCGAGGCCCATCGCCAGCGCCGACACGCCGAACGAGAGCACCGACGTGAACAGCGAGGCCCGCAGGAACGAGCCGTTCATGACGGTGGCCCGGACCGGGTCCTCCCGGTCGAGCTCGGCGTAGGTCTTGCCGCCACCGATGTCGAGGGCGTGCTTGTTGATGATCTCGGCCTGCGCGTAGGCGCTGAACGGGCCGTTGACCTCGTCGCCGGCCAGCCACTCGGCGTCCTCGGCGACGGTGATGTTCTCGGCGCTCAGCTGGCTCTGGACGATCCCCCAGGTCACGCCGCCGCCGACGGCGAGGACGAGGCCGCCGATGATGGTGATGATGCCGAGCAGTCGGACGAGGCCCGTGGAGCCGCGGCTCGTCGGCGTCGAGCTCGGGGCCGAGGTGGTGGCGCTCATGACTTCTCCTTCTCGTCGGCCCCTCCTCGGGACCGTCCCTTCCGGTGCCGGGCTCCTGGTTGGCTCCGGCGCACGCCCAGTACACCGGCGGAGGGGGAGGAGAGATCAGGGGCGCAAGGCCCCGGGGCGCGGGGACGTTCGTCCCGACCGCAGGCCCGGGGCGGTGGTGCGAGTCACGCATCGGAGCGCAGGACGCTAACGGAACACCACGGTCCGGTGACCGTCCAGGAGCACCCGGTGCTCGGCGTGCCATCGCACCGCCCTCGACAGCACCTGCGCCTCGATGTCCTGCCCGATGCCGACGAGCTCGGGCACCGACATCGAGTGGTCGACCCGCTCGACGTCCTGCTCGATGATCGGGCCCTCGTCGAGGTCGGCGGTGACGTAGTGCGCGGTGGCGCCGATGAGCTTCACCCCTCGCTCGTGTGCCTGGGCGTAGGGACGGGCGCCCTTGAAGCTCGGCAGGAACGAGTGGTGAATGTTGATGATCCGCCCCTCCATGTGCCGGCACAGGTCGTCGCTGAGGATCTGCATGTAGCGCGCCAGGACGACGAGCTCGACGTCCAGCTCGTCCACCAGGCCCAGCAGCCGCGCCTCGGCGTCCGCCTTCGTGCCCGGCGTCACCGGCACGTGGTGGAACGGGACGCCGTAGAAGTCGGTCAGCGGCGCGAGGTCGGTGTGGTTGCCGACGACGGCCGGCACCTCGATCGGCAGCAGGCCGGACCGCTGCCGAAACAGCAGGTCGTTGAGGCAGTGCGCCGCGGTGCTGACCATGACGAGCGTGCGCACCGGCCGGCCCACGACGTCCAGCCGCCAGGCCATGGCGAAGCGCTCGGCGACCGGTGTGAAGGCGGCGCCCAGCTCGTCGCGTTCGACGGCGGCGTCCACCTGCACGCGCATGTGGAACAGCCCCGTTCCCGGGTCGCCGAACTGCTGGCTCTCGGTGATGTTGCCGCCGAGCCCGGCGATCACCCCGGTGACGGCGTGCACGATGCCCGGGCCGTCGGGGCACGACAGGGTCAGCACGAGCGGGCTGGTCACGGGCGCAGGCTAGTGCGGGCGCCGGTGGCACCGGACCGTGCCCGGTCCGCGTGGCGTACGCTGACCTCGCCGTGACTGGCGCACAGGTGGGCGACCACCGGGGAGCGGCGAGCGAGGACGCACCGGCCGATGGCCGCCCGCCTGGGCCTAAGGTCGCCGACAGAGTTCCGTCCTGCCGCGCGAGGAGCCAGCCGTGACCCAGACGCCCGTATCGCAGAACTCCGTGAGCACCCTGCCGCTCGCCGAGGTCGACCCGGAGATCGCCCGCGTGCTCGAGCAGGAGCTCGGCCGCCAGCGCGACACGCTGGAGATGATCGCCAGCGAGAACTTCGTGCCCCGAGCCGTCCTCGAGGCGGCCGGCTCGGTGCTGACCAACAAGTACGCCGAGGGCTACCCCGGACGGCGGTACTACGGCGGGTGCGAGTACGTGGACGTCGCCGAGGAGCTGGCCCGCACCCGGGCCGAGGAGCTGTTCGGCGCCGAGCACGTCAACGTGCAGCCGCACTCCGGCGCCCAGGCCAACGCCGCCGTCATGCACGCCCTCATCCGGCCGGGCGACACGATCCTGGGGCTCGAGCTGGCCCACGGCGGCCACCTCACCCACGGGATGAAGATCAACTTCAGCGGTCGGCTCTACGACGTGGCGGCCTACGGCGTCGACCCCGAGACGTTCCTGGTCGACATGGACGAGGTGCGCCGCGTCGCCCTCGAGCGCCGTCCGAAGCTCATCATCGCGGGCTGGTCGGCGTACCCGCGCCAGCTCGACTTCGCGGCGTTCCGCGCGGTGGCCGACGAGGTCGGCGCGCTGCTCATGGTCGACATGGCGCACTTCGCCGGGCTCGTCGCCGCCGGTGAGCATCCCTCGCCGGTGCCGCACGCCGACGTCGTGACGACGACGGTGCACAAGACCCTGGCCGGCCCGCGCAGCGGCATGATCCTGTGCCGCGAGGAGTACGCCAAGAAGATCGACTCGGCGGTGTTCCCCGGCCAGCAGGGCGGCCCGTTGATGCACGCGATCGCGGCCAAGGCCGTCGCCTTCAAGATCGCCGCGACCGAGGAGTTCCGCGAGCGGCAGCGCCGGACGGTCGCCGGCGCCCGCGTGCTGGCCGACCGGCTCACGCGGCCGGACGTCGCTAACGCCGGCGTCTCCGTGCTGACCGGCGGCACCGACGTCCACCTGGTGCTCGTCGACCTTCGGGAGTCCGAGCTCGACGGCAAGCAGGCGGAGGACCGGCTGCACGAGGCCGGCATCACCGTGAACCGGAACGCGGTGCCGTTCGACCCCCGACCGCCCATGGTCACGTCGGGGCTGCGCATCGGCACCCCCGCGCTCGCGACCCGGGGCTTCGGCGACGAGCAGTTCGTCGAGGTCGGTGACATCATCGCCGAGGCGCTCCAGCCGTCGTGCGACACCGCGGCGCTGCGCGAGCGCGTGCGGGTGCTGACCGAGGCGTTCCCCCTCTACCCCGGCCTCGAGCAGTGGTGAGCGCCGCGGCGACCGCGCAGGTCCTCGACGGCAAGGCGACCGCGGCCCGCATCAAGGCCGAGCTGGCCGAGCGCGTCGCCGCCCTGGCCGGTCGCGGGGTGCGGCCCGGGCTCGGCACGCTGCTGGTCGGCGCCGACCCGGGCAGCCACGCCTACGTGGCGGGCAAGCACCGCGACTGCGCCCAGGTCGGCATCGCCTCGCTGCGGGAGGACCTGCCCGCCGAGGCGACGCAGGCGGACGTCGAGGCGGCGGTCGCCCGCCTCAACGCCGACCCGGCGTGCACCGGCTTCATCGTGCAGCTGCCGCTGCCGAACGGCCTGGACAGCCAGCGCGTGCTCGAGCTGGTGGACCCGGCGAAGGACGCCGACGGGCTGCACCCGACGAACCTCGGCCGGCTGGTCCTGCGCGTCTCGGGGCCGATGACGTCGCCGCTGCCGTGCACCCCGCGCGGCATCGTCGAGCTGCTGCAGCACCACGGCGTCGAGCTCGACGGCGCGGAGGTCTGCGTCGTCGGGCGTGGCGTCACCGTGGGCCGACCCCTCGGCCTGCTGCTGACCCGCAAGGCCGTCAACGCGACCGTGACGTTGTGCCACACCGGTACTCGTGACGTCGCGGAGCACACCCGCCGCGCCGACGTGGTCGTCATGGCCGCGGGCGTGGCCGGCGTCCTCACGGCCGACATGGTGAAGCCCGGGGCCGCGGTGCTGGACGTCGGCATCACCCGGGTCGTCGACGAGGCGACCGGCACGGCCCGGCTGGTGGGCGACGTCCACCCCTCGGTGCGCGAGGTCGCCGCGTGGGTGGCGCCGATGCCGGGCGGCGTGGGTCCGATGACCCGCGCGATGCTGCTCGCGAACGTCGTCGAGGCCGCCGAGCGCTCCCTCCTGGCGTGATCACCGCGGGGTGAGGGGGGTCAGGTGAGGGCGGCGCGGGCGGCGGCGCGGGCGGACGCCGGGTCGTGCGTCCCGAGGACGGCCGCGGCGGCCCGCTCGCACGCCTCGCGGGTCGCGGTCGCGAGCCGCGCACCCACGCCGGGCACCGCGGCGGCGGCGGCCGACAGCGACGTGACGCCGAGGCCGACGAGCACGCAGGCGAGCAGCGGGTCGGCCGCGGCCTCGCCGCACACGCCGACGGGCTTGCCCGCGGCCCGCCCCGCCTCGGCCGTCCGGGCCACGAGCTCCAGCACCGCCGGCTGCCAGGGGTCGGTCAGCCCGGCCAGTCCCGACGAGAGACGGTCGGCGGCCATCGTGTACTGCGACAGGTCGTTCGTGCCGATCGACAGGAAGTCGACGTGCGCGAGCAGCGCCGGGGCACGCAGCGCTGCGGCGGGTACCTCCACCATGACGCCCGGCACGAGGCCTCGGTCCCGCACCCGCGCCGCGAAGAACTCGGCCTCGCCCGCTGTGGCCACCATCGGGGCCATCACCCACGGCGCCTCGCCGGTGACCTCCGCGGCGCGGGCCACGGCGTCGAGCTGGCGGTCGAGGATGCCGGGGTCGTCCAGGGCGATCCGCAGGCCGCGGACGCCGAGCGCGGGGTTGGCCTCGTCGGGCATCCCCGCGAAGGCCAGGGGCTTGTCCGACCCGGCGTCCAGCGTGCGCAGCACCACCTTGCGGCCCGAGAAGGCGACCAGCACCTCGGCGTAGATCTCGGCCTGCTCCTCCACGCTCGGCTCGACGTCCCGGTCGAGGAACGCCAGCTCGGTGCGGAACAGCCCCACGCCCTCGGCCGGGCCGTCGCTCGCGACACGCGCGCCCGCGCCGTCCTGCACGTTGGCGAGGACGGCGACCGGGTGCCCGTCCGCGGTGCGGCCCGGCCCGGTCCACGCCGAGACGGCCTCGCGCTCACGCTCCGCGACGCGGACCCGCTGCGCCGCCTCCGCGACGTCGGGCGAGACCTCGACCTGGCCGCCCGCGCCGTCCACGAGCACCGTCGCGCCGACGGGGACGGCGTCCAGGCCGGCCACGGCGACGACGCAGGGGATGCCGAGCTGGCGAGCGATGATCGCGGTGTGGCTGGTGGGCCCACCCAGCCGCGTGGCGAGCGCGACGATGCGCGACGGATCCAGACCTGCGGTGTCGGCAGGGGCCAGGTCGTCGGCGAGCAGCACGGAGGGCACGTCCGGTCGCGGGATCCCCGGCTCGGGCACGCCGAGAAGCTCGGCGACGATCCGGTCCCGCACGTCGAGGACGTCGGTGACGCGCTCGGCCATCAGCCCGCCGAGCTGGGTGAACAGCGCCGCGAACTGCTCGGCGGCCTCGACCGTCGCCCGCTCGGCGGGCGCGCCGGTCGCGATGCGCTGCTCGACCGCGGAGAGCAGGCCACGGTCTCTGGCCATCCCGGCGGTCGCCACCAGCACCTCCGCCGCGGCGCCGCTGGCGGCCGCCGACCGCTCCGTGAGGCGCGCGGCGACGGCGCGGGCCGCCGAGGCGAAGCGGGCCGCCTCGTCCGGGCGCCGCTCGTCCGGGACGTCGGCACGGCCGGTCGGCGCGATCGGCCGGTCCGCCGGCCGCACCACGGGTCCGACCCCCACCCCGGGCACCACCGGCGTGCCGGCGAGCGTGCGGTGGCCGCTGTCGGCGGGGGCGCTGGGCTGCGTCATGTCCAGGAGATTACGAGCAGACACCCTTGACATGTCAAGGGTTCGGGCGTAAAACCAACCGAAGCAACAGTGAAACCAACACGATGCAACGTCGACCGGGAGGCGCGGTGTACGCAGAGGAGCGGCAGGAGGCGATCGCCGAGCTCGTGCGTCGCCGCGGCCGGGTCTCGGTGGCCGAGGTCGCGGAGCGGTACGGCGTCACCACCGAGACGGTCCGTCGCGACCTGGCGGTCCTGGAACGCAACGCCGTCGTCCGCCGCGTGCACGGCGGGGCGGTCCCGACCGGCGCCCTGACCGTCATCGAGCGCGGCGTGGGGGAGCGGGAGACCGCACAGGCCGAGGAGAAGGACCGCATCGCCGCGGCCGCGCTGGCCCTCGTGCCTGCCGACGGCGGCAGCATCCTGCTCGACGCGGGCACCACCACCGCCCGGCTCGCCGCGGTGCTGCCGAGCGACCGCCGGCTCGTCGTCGTCACGAACTCGGTTCCCGTCGCGGCCCGCGTCGCCGGGTCCGCCGCGACGCGGCTGCACCTTCTCGGCGGCCGGGTCCGCGGGACGACGCAGGCAGCCGTCGGTGAGGAGACGGTCCGTGCGCTCGACGACCTGCGCGTCGACGTGGCGTTCGTCGGCACCAACGCCCTCAGCGTCGACTTCGGGCTCAGCACCCCGGACGTCGAGGAGGCGTCGGTGAAGCGGGCGATGGTGCGCAGCGCCCAGAAGGTCGTCGTCCTGGCCGACGCCAGCAAGCTCGGGAGCGAGCACCTCGTGCGGTTCGCCCCGCTCGACGCCGTGGACGTCCTCGTCACCGACCGAGCCGCGGACCCCGACGTGGTGGCCGAGCTGGAGGCCCACGGCGTCGAGGTCGTGCTCGCGTGATCGTCACGCTCACCGCCAACCCGAGTGTCGACCGGACGGTCGCCCTCGACGGCCCCCTGCTGCGGGGCGGGGTGCTGCGCGCGGCGTCCGTCACCAGCGAGCCGGGGGGCAAGGGTGTCAACGTGGCCCGCGCCGTCACCGCGGCCGGGCGCCTGGCGCTGGCGGTGCTCCCCGCCTCTGCCGAGGACCCGCTCGTGCTGGCCCTGCGCGAGGCAGGCGTGCCGCACCGGGCCGTCGACGTGGTCGGCCGGGTCCGCACCAACATCACCGTGACGGAGCCCGACGGCACCACGACCAAGCTCAACGAGCCGGGCCTCGTGCTCGACGACGAGGTGACGCGCCGGCTCACGGAGACGCTGCTGCGCGAGGCGACCGGCGCCCGGTGGGCGGTGCTCTCCGGCTCGCTGCCGCCGGGTGCCCGCGCCGGCTGGTACGCCGAGCTCGTCGTCGCCCTCCGGACCAGCGCCTGCTGCGTCGCCGTGGACACGTCCGGGGCGCCGTTGCGGGCCCTGCTCGAGGCCGGTGCCCCGGCGGCACCCGACCTGCTCAAGCCGAACGCCGAGGAGCTGGCCTACGCCGTCGGGGCCGACGCCCGCGAGCTCGAGAGCGACCCCCGCGCGACCGCGGAGGCCGCCGAGCGCCTGCGGTCCCTCGGCGTCCGGGCCGTGCTCGCCACACTCGGCGCCGACGGCGCCGTGCTGGTGACCGCCGAGGGGGCGTGGCACGCCGTCCCGCCCGCCGTCGCCGCCCGCAGCACCGTGGGTGCCGGCGACTCGGCGCTGTCCGGGTACCTCCTGGCCGACCTGGCCGACGCCAGCGCCGACGACCGGCTCCGGCACGCCGTCGCCTACGGCGCGGCCGCCGCCGCCCTGCCCGGCTCCGCCCTGCCCGCACCCCACCAGACCCGGCCGGACGACGTCCGCGTCACCCGGCTGGCCCCGCCCCACCCGTCCCCACCCGTCGCCGCCCCCGTCGACTGACCCCTTGGAAGGACCCGCCATGCCCGACCTCATCACCGCCGACCTGGTGGCCCTGGACGCCGCCCTCGGCCACGACAAGAGCGCGGTGGTCCGCGCGCTCGCCCAGCGGGTGGCCGACGCGGGCCGCTCCGCCGACCCGCACGGCCTGAGCGCCGACGTCCTGGCCCGTGAGGCCCAGTCGGCGACCGGGCTGCCGGGGGGCATCGCGATCCCCCACTGCCGCAGCGAGCACGTGTCGACCGCCACGCTGGCCTTCGCACGGCTCCAGCCTCCGGTCGACTTCGGCGCGCCGGACGGCCCGGCCGACCTGGCGTTCCTCATCACCGCACCGGCCGGCGGGGACGCCGACCACCTCACCTTGCTCACCGCGCTCGCCCGGGCCCTCGTGCGGCCCGAGTTCACCCGGGCGCTGCGGTCGGCGAGCACCCCGGACGACGTGGTGCGGCTGGTCAGCGAGGTCGTCGCACCCGCGTCGGAGGTCTCCCCGTCGGAGGTCTCGCCGTCCGAGCTCTCCTCGTCGGTGCCGGCGGCGGCCGGTGACCGGCAGCGCACCGTCGTCGCGGTGACCGCCTGCCCGACCGGCATCGCCCACACCTACATGGCGGCCGACTCGCTCGTGGCGGCCGGCGAGCGCGCCGGCGTCCGGGTCGTCGTCGAGACGCAGGGCTCGTCGGGCTCCACGCCGCTCGGCCACGACGTCATCTCCGGCGCGGACGCCGTCATCTTCGCGACCGAGGTGGGCGTGAAGGACCGCGCACGGTTCGCGGGCAAGCCGGTGATCTCCTCCGGCGTCAAGCGGGCCATCAACGAGCCCGACGCGATGATCCGCGAGGCGCTGCACGCCGCCGACGACCCCGAGGCGACGCGCGTCGAGGGCACCGCCGGGGCGGCTGCCGCGACGAGCGGCGCGGGTCAGGTCGGCTGGGGCACCAAGCTGCGGCAGTGGCTGCTCACCGGCGTCAGCTACATGATCCCGTTCGTCGCCGCGGGCGGTCTTCTCATCGCCCTCGGCTTCCTGCTGGGCGGCTACGACATCACCGGGCCGGCGCAGGAGATCGTCACCACGAACTCCCTGCTCGACCTGCCCGAGGGCGGCCTGTCCCAGTACCTCGGCGCCGTCCTGTTCACGCTCGGCGCCCTGGCGTTCGGCTTCCTCGTGCCGGCCCTCAGCGGGTACATCGCCTACGCCATCGCCGACCGTCCCGGCATCGCGCCGGGCTTCACCGTGGGCGTCGTCGCCACGACCGTCGGCGCAGGCTTCATCGGCGGTCTCGTCGGCGGCCTGCTCGCCGGCTTCACCGCGCTGGCGATCAGCCGGCTCGGCGTCCCGCGGTGGGCTCGCGGGCTGATGCCGGTCGTGGTGATCCCGCTGGTGGCGACCCTCGTGTCCGGCGGCCTCATGATCATGGTCCTCGGTCGCCCGCTCGCGGCGGCGACCAGCGGGCTGGAGAGCTGGCTCGGCGGGCTGTCCGGCAGCTCCACGCTCGTGCTGGGCGCCGTCCTGGGCCTCATGATGGCGTTCGACATGGGCGGGCCGGTGAACAAGGCTGCCTACGCGTTCGCCGCCGCCGGTCTGTCAGGGGCGTCCGTCGCCAACGAGACCCCGCTGGTCATCATGGCCGCGGTGATGGCCGCCGGCATGGTGCCGCCGCTGGCGCTGGCGCTGGCCACCGTCGTGCGGCCGGGCGAGTTCAGCCCCGCCGAGCGCGAGAACGGCAAGACGAACTGGTTGCTCGGTGCCTCGTTCATCACCGAGGGGGCCATCCCGTTCGCCGCCGCCGACCCGCTGCGCGTCATCCCCTCGATCATGCTGGGGGCCGCCACCACCGGGGCGATCGTCGCCGTCAGTGGCGTGACGCTCCGCGCCCCGCACGGCGGCGTGTTCGTCTCGTTCGCCATCGGCGGCGTGGCGATGTTCCTGCTCGCCCTCGTCGTCGGCACGGTCGTGGGTGCCCTCGCCGTCCTCGTCGCCAAGCGCATCGGCCGCACGCCGGCCGCCGTCACTGCCTGACCCCACCCCCTCAGGAGGATCACCGTGCCCAGCCAGACCGTCACCGTCGGGTCCAGCATCGGCCTGCACGCCCGTCCCGCCGCCGTCATCGCGCAGGCGGCCACCGAGGCCGGCGTCCCGGTCACCCTCGCCACCGACGGCGGCCAGCCCGTCGACGCCGGGTCGGCGCTGCTGATCATGACCCTGGGCGCCAAGTGCGGCGACCGTGTCGTGGTCACCAGCGACGACGAGGCGACCCTGACCCGGATCGCCGCCCTCGTCGAGCAGGACCTGGACGCCTAGCGCCACGCTTCGGTGCAGCCGTGGGTGCGACGGGACGGGTGTCATCA
>JBKHXE010000071.1:0-37840 GCA_046566185.1 Actinomycetes bacterium
CGGGGGTGCGCGTTCTCGTCGTGGACGACACACCGCAGATCCGCATGCTGCTGCGCCTGAACCTTGAGCTCGAGGGCTTCGTCGTGGAGGAGGCCGCCGACGGTCGGGCCTGCCTGGAGCGGCTGCGCGACGAGAGCCGGCCGCTGCCGGACGTCGTCACCCTCGACGCCGTGATGGAGCCCGGCGACGGGTGGACGGCGGTGCAGGAGATCCGACGTGACGCCCGCCTGTCACACCTGCCGGTGGTGATGATCACCGCGTCCGTGCAGGCCTACCAGCGCACGCGGGCGCAGCGCGCCGGGGTGGACGCGTTCGTCGCCAAGCCGTTCGAGCCGGCCGCGGTGGTGGACCTCGTGCGCGACGTCAGCAGCAGCTCTCGCCCAGAAGGTCGTCGATGAACCGAGCCGCCTCCACGGCGGCCAGCTGGGCGTCCCCTGCGACGATCGCCGCCACGAGCTCGGCGTGGTCGTCGTTCCTGCTCGCGCGCGGGACGGCGACGTTCATGCGGACGTTCTCGGCGATCGCGTCGATGAGGTGGTCGTAGAGCTCGGTGAGCACCGGGTTGCGCGAGGCCCGTGCGATGGCCCGGTGCAGCTCGAGGTCGGCCTGGGCGACGACGTCGAGGTCTCCGGTGTCACGGGCGTCGGCCAGCGCCGTCAGCAGGCGCTGCAGCTCGGCGGCGTCCTCATCGGTGCGGCGGCCCGCCGCCAGCCTGGCAGCGCCCACCTCGAGGGTACGGCGCACCTCCAGCACGTCCCGGTTGCGCGCGTCCGCCACCCGGCGGCTGACGGCCACGGCGAGCTCGCTGTCGGCGACCACGTACGTGCCGGAACCCTGCCGCCGCTCGAGCAGACCGGCGTGGACGAGCGCCTGCACGGCCTCGCGAACGGTGTTCCGGCCGGTGCCGGTCAGCTCCGCGAGCTCCGGCTCGGTGGGGATGCGTGACCCGACGACCCAGCGGCCGGCCGCGATCTCGTCGCGAAGTCGCACGATCACCTGGTCGATGAGGCCGCCTGGCCTGGCACGCGCCGGCGCCGGGACGTCCACATGCTGGCTCGTCATGAAGTCATCCTATGTTTGGCCCTATCCTGCTCGCCATGCCGACCACGCTCCCCGGCCGCGCAACGCGCGAGACGGACGACGTGGCGTCCCGATCGTCCCAGACCGGACGCGCCCTGCGGGGCCGCGTGCTCGTGCTGCTGGGCGTCGTCCTCGTGGCGCTGAACCTGCGCCCCGCGGTCACCGCCGTCTCGCCGCTGCTGGTCGACGTCCGCGCCGAGCTCGGCATGTCGGCGACCGCGGCCGGACTGCTCGGCACCGCGCCGACCGTCGCCTTCGCCCTGTTCGGAGCGGTCGCGCCGTGGGTCGCGCGCCGGATCGGACTCGAACGCCTCGCCTGGGTCGCGATGGGCGTCACCGTCGCCGGTCAGCTGGCGCGCGCCGCAGCGCCCGACACGGCGTCGTTCCTCGCCTTCTCCCTGCTGGCCCTGGGTGGCATGGGCATGGGCAACGTCGTGCTGCCGCCGCTGGTCAAGCGGTACTTCCCCGACCGGGCCGGCTCGATGACCGGCGTCTACGTGCTCGTACTGGCCGGGGGCACCGCGCTGCCCCCGCTGCTCGCCGTCCCGATCGCCGACGCGGCCACCTGGAGGGTCTCGGTCGCCTCGTGGTCGCTGCTGGCGGTGGCGGCCGCCGTGCCCTGGCTGGTGGTCGGCGTCCGGGCCCGGCGGTCCGCGGCCGGCGACCTGCCGAGCCACCCCCACGTGCCGGCCGGCGCGCTGCTGCGCAGCCGCGTTGCCTGGGGGCTCGCCGGCCTGCTCGGCATGACGTCGCTCAACACCTACGCGATGTTCGCGTGGCTCCCGACGCTGCTCGTCGACGCCGGCCTGTCGGCCGCGGCCGCCGGCACGATGCTGTCGCTGTTCGCCGCCGTCGGCATGCCGATGTCCCTGCTGGTGCCGTGGCTGGCGAGCCGCATGCGCAACCCGTTCCCGCTCGTCCTGGCCTTCCTCGTCTGCTACGCGGTGGGCTACACGGGGCTGCTGCTCAGTCCCGGGTCCTCCACGTGGGTCTGGGTCGTGGCCGCCGGGCTGGGGCCCTCGGCCTTCCCGCTGTCGCTGGCGCTGGTGAACCTGCGGTCCCGCACCACCGAGGGCTCGGCGGCCCTCTCCGGTTTCTCGCAGGGCGTCGGGTACTCGGTGGCGGGCGCCGGTCCTCTCGTCGTCGGCTGGCTGAACGACACCACCGGCGGCTGGGGCCTGGCCTTCGCCTTCCTCGTGGCGACGCTCGTCGTCCAGGTCGTGGCCGGGTACGTCGTCTCCCGGCCGCGGATGGTCGAGGACGACCTCCCCGTCGCCGCCACTACCCTGGACCGGTGACTCCCGAGGCCCTCTCCGCCGCGATCCGCCAGTGCCTCGTCGACGCGGTGGCCGCCGGCGACCTGACCGTCGACGTGCCGAGCGAGGTCAGGGTGGAGCGGCCGCGCAGCCGTGAGCACGGTGACTGGGCCACCAACGTGGCCCTGCAGCTCGGCAAGAAGGCGGGCGTCGCGCCTCGACAGCTCGCCGAGACGCTGGCGGCGCGGCTGGGTGAGGTGCCCGGGGTCAAGAGCGTGGACGTCGCGGGCCCCGGCTTCCTCAACGTCGTGCTGGACGCCGCGGCCGCCGGTGAGCTCGCGCGCACGGTGGTCGAGGCGGGAGAGGCGTACGGCTCGAGTGACACGAACGCCGGCCGCCGCGTGAACCTCGAGTTCGTCTCCGCGAACCCGACGGGGCCCATCCACCTCGGGGGTACCCGGTGGGCCGCGGTGGGCGACTCGCTCGCCCGGGTCCTCGAGGCCACGGGTGCCGAGGTGACGCGGGAGTACTACTTCAACGACCACGGGGCGCAGATCGACCGCTTCGCCCGCTCGCTCCTGGCGCGCGCCCGTGGTGAGCAGGCCCCCGACGACGGCTACGGTGGCGCCTACGTGGACGACATCGCACAGCGGGTGCTGGCCGAGGCAGACACCGATCCGCTCGATCTTCCCGAGGCGGAGGCCCAGGAGTACTTCCGCGAGCACGGGGTCGCCCTGATGTTCGCTGACATCAAGAAGTCGCTGCACGACTTCGGCGTCGACTTCGACGTCTACTTCCACGAGGACGACCTCCACGGCTCAGGGCAGGTGGAGGCCGCCGTCGAGGAGCTGAAGCAGAAGGGCAGCCTCTACTTCTCCGAAGGCGCGTGGTGGCTGCGTTCCACGGACTGGGGGGACGACAAGGACCGGGTCGTCATCAAGTCGGACGGGCGTCCGGCCTACATCGCCGGTGACCTCGCGTACTTCAAGGACAAGCGCGCTCGGGGGTTCGACCTCTGCATCTACATGCTCGGAGCGGACCACCACGGCTACATCGCCCGGCTGAAGGCTGCCGCGGCAGCGTTCGGGGACGACCCGGACGTCGTCGAGGTGCTCATCGGTCAGATGGTCAACCTCCTCAAGGACGGCCAGCCGGTACGGATGAGCAAGCGGGCCGGGACCGTCGTCACGATGGAAGACCTCGTCGACGCCGTGGGCGTCGACGCCGCCCGTTACGCTCTGGCGCGCTCGTCGGTGGACTCGGCGATCGACATCGACCTCGACCTGCTCGTCAAGCGCAGCAACGACAACCCGGTCTTCTACGTGCAGTACGCGCACGCCCGCACCGCCGGTGTCGGCCGCAACGCCCGCGACCTCGGCGTCCGCACGGAGGACGGGTTCGACCCCGGGCTGCTCGACCACGAGACCGAGACCGCGCTGCTCGCGCAGATCGGCGAGTTCCCGCGCGTCGTCGCCCAGGCGGCCGAGCTGCGCGAGCCGCACCGAGTGGCGCGACACCTCGAGCAGCTCGCGTCCGCCTACCACAAGTGGTACGACGAGCGGCGGGTCACGCCGATGGGCGACGAGCCGGTGACCGACGTGCACCGCACCCGGCTGTGGCTCAACGAGGCCACGCGGACCGTGCTCGGCAACGGGCTGCGGCTGCTCGGGGTCAGCGCTCCGGACCGGATGTAGCGCCGTGCGCGCGCACGAGGCCGGCGCCCTGCACGCCGAGGGCTACGGAGGCCCGCCCTGGCTGGCGCTGCCCGCCGACGTCAACGCCCTGCTGCCCGGCCTGTGGGCGTCGTCCGTGTCGCGGTCGCCCGCTGGGGTGCTGACCGTCGGCGGCGTGGACGTCGAGGCGCTGGCCGAGGAGTTCGGCACCCCGGCCTACGTCGTCGACGAGACCGACTTCCGTTCCCGCGCAACGGGCTTCAGGACGGCGTTCGCCGACGCCTTCGCGGACCTGTGTGGCGGCGCCGACGTCTACTACGCCGGCAAGGCGTTCCTGTGCACGGCCGTCGCCCGCTGGGTGAGCGAGGAGGGCCTCTTCCTCGACACGTCCACCGGCGGCGAGCTGGCGGTCGGCCTGCGCGCCGGCGTCCCACCGTCCCGGATGGGCCTGCACGGCAACAACAAGGCGGACGACGAGATCCGCGCGGCGCTCGAGGCAGGCGTCGGCCGGATCATCGTCGACTCGGCCGAGGAGGTCGGTCGCGTCGCGGGCCTGGCGCGGGCTGCCGGCGTCCGGGCGCCGGTGCTCGTGCGCGTGACCGTCGGCGTGGAGGCGCACACGCACTCCTACATCGCGACCGCGCACGAGGACCAGAAGTTCGGCATCCCGATGGACGCCGTCCCGGCCGTCGTGGCCGACGTCCTCGCGCGCCCGGAGCTCGAGCTGCTCGGACTGCACAGCCACATCGGCTCGCAGATCTTCGACACCTCCGGCTTCGAGGTCGCGGCGCGGCGGGTGCTGCAGCTGCACGCCGCCGTCCAGGCGTCGCACGGGGTGAGGCTGCCCGAGCTCGACCTCGGCGGCGGCTTCGGCATCCGCTACACCTCGCAGCACGACCCGCTGCCCGTCGAGGAGCTCGCGGGCGGGATGGCCACCATCGTCGGGCACGAGTGCCGGGCGCTGGGCATCGACGTCCCGAGGATCTCCGTCGAACCGGGGCGCGCGATCGCCGGGCCGTCGACGTTCACGCTGTACCGCGTCGGCACCGTCAAGGACGTCGAGCTCGACGGGGGAGCGCGGCGCCGCTACATCGCAGTCGACGGCGGCATGAGCGACAACGTGCGCACCGCGCTCTACGACGCCGACTACTCGTGCACCCTGGCGTCGCGCGCCTCAGACGCGCCGCCGGTGCTCTCGCGGGTCGTCGGGAAGCACTGCGAGAGCGGCGACATCGTCGTCAAGGACGAGTTCCTGCCCGGCGACGTCTCGCGCGGTGACCTCGTCGCCGTGCCCGCCACCGGCGCCTACTGCCGCAGCCTCGCCAGCCAGTACAACCACGTGCCGCGCCCGCCCGTCGTCGCCGTGCGCGACGGCTCGGCGCGCGTCATCGTCCGGCGCGAGACGATCGACGACATCCTGGCGCTGGACACCCCCTGACCCGCCACGTTTCCGGCGCGGGGTGGCCCCCCTACGTTCCTACCGTAGGAGGGCCACCCAGCGACGTTCCGCGAACGTCGCGACGCCCCCCACCGACCGCTATGCGAGGACGTCGAGACTCCGCGAGCGCCTGCCATCGGCTGGAGGCGCGTCAGGAAGTGTCCTGCCCCGGCTCGACGAGTGCGCCACGTCCAAGAAGCACAGAGGCCCGACTGGGCGGCATCACGACGTTCCGCGAACGTCGCTGGGTGGCCCCGCTAGGACCTACCGTAGGGGGGCCACCCCGCGCCAAAAAGGGGCGGGCGTCAGCAGGGGGCGGGCAGGACGCGGCCGGTGACGTCACCGAGGCCGACGCGCGTGCCGTCCGGGCCGGGCGCGGTGGCGGCGATCGTCACCTCGTCGCCGTCCTCGAGGAACGTGCGCTGCGACCCGTCGGCGAGGCGGATCGGCTCGGTGCCTCCCCACGACAGCTCGAGGAACGAGCCGCGCTGGTCCTTCTCCGGGCCCGAGACGGTGCCCGACGCGTAGAGGTCCCCGGTCCGGAGGCTGGCGCCGTTGACGGTCAGGTGCGCGAGCTGCTGGGCGGGCGTCCAGTACATCGCCGAGAACGGTGGGCGGGCGACCACGGTGCCGTTCCACGAGACCTCGAGCGCGAGGTCCAGCCCCCACGGCTCGGCCGGGTCGTCGGCGAGGTAGGGCAGCAGCTCGTAGGAGCGGCGTGGTGGCGTGACGCGCGCGTGCTGCAGTGCCTCGAGTGGCGTGATCCAGGCCGAGACCGACGTCGCGAACGACTTGCCGAGAAACGGCCCGAGCGGCACGTACTCCCAGGCCTGGATGTCGCGGGCGCTCCAGTCGTTGACCAGGCAGACCCCGAAGACGTGGTCCGCGAAGGCCGACGCGGGCACCGGCGTCCCGAGCGTGGACGCCACGCCGACGACGAAGCCGACCTCCGCCTCGATGTCGAGGCGGCGCGACGGCCCGAAGGTCGGCTCGTCGTCCGAGGGTGCCTTGCGCTGTCCGCAGGGTCGGACGACGTCGGTGCCGGTGACGACGACGGTGCCGGCCCGGCCGTGGTAGCCGATGGGCAGCCGCTTCCAGTTCGGCGTCAGCGCCTCGCCGTCCGGCCGGAAGATGCGGCCCACGTTGGTGGCGTGGTGCTCGCTGGAGTAGAAGTCGACGTAGTCGGCCACCGTGAAGGGTCGGTGCATCCGGACGTCGTGCAGGGGCACCAGGTGCGGTGCCACCAGGTCCTCGTGGGCCGGGTGCGTGAGCAGCTCGGTGAGCCACTGCCGCACGGCCGACCACGCGGGCCGCCCGAGTGCGAGCAGGTCGTCGAGGGTCGACGACTCGAAGGCGTGCGCGCCGTCCACCTGCTCGACGGCGGCGACCGGTGCGACGTCCAGGACGTGGTCGCCCACGCGGACGCCGACGCGCGGCTCCTCGTCGCCGGTGGAGAACACGCCGTACGGCAGGGTCTGGACGCCGAAGGGCGAGCCCTCGGGCACCGGGGCCCAGGTGCGGGTGGTCATGCGGGCTCCTCCTCGAGCAGTCCGAGGCCGGCGAGCTCGCCGACCGGGTCGGTGACACCACAGCATCCGAACGACCCTAAGAACGCGCGCAGCACCGCGGCGTCGGCGTCGCTCATCCGCCGGACGGCGGACGTCAGCCGGGCCGGGTCGGTCTCGGCCAGCACCTGCGCCACGTCCGGGGCCTCCGCTCCGTTGAGCGCCGCCCGGACGGCGCCGATGACGTTGAGCAGGCCGTGGTGCGTGGCGCCGGTCGCGTCCGGCCCGCGGACCGCCGTGTGCAGTCCCGCCGTCAGCTTGAACGTGGCGTCGACGTCCACCGCCGTGCGCACGAACGCGGCCAGCTCGTCGACCGACGGGAACGCCTCGGGGCTGGTGCCGCCGGTGCGCAGCTTGGCGCCGAGGTCGTCGCCCGCGACGGCGATCGTGCGTACCGCCTCCTGCCAGCCCGGCTCACGCTGGACCTCCACCCACGCGCGGACGCCGACCGGCAGCCGCCGGGTCAGCTCCCCGACGAGGCCGGACGCCGCCGCGCCCTGGTCGGCGCCGCGCGGCAGGGGGACCTCCAGCGCGACGACGTCGACCCCGGGCAGACGCCGCAGGGACTCCAGCGCCCTCAGGGCGGCGTCCAGAGGGTCGGGGGCGGCCGGGTCGGCGACGACAGCGACGGCGAGCCAGGCGCCGTCGGGCAGGGAGCCGGTGAACGTGTCGACGGCGCCCGACGGCACGAGGAACGGTCCCACGAGGTCGGCGTACCAGGCCGAGCGGTGCATGAGGTGTCCCGGGACGGCGTCGGCCATCGGGGCGAGGCCGGGCGGGAAGACCGCGGCGTCGTCGACGAGCCCGGTGAAGAGGGACCGCGCGGCCGGCCCGGTGCCCGGGTCGTCGTCCGAGCCGGGGAGAGCCGGGATGACGCCGCTGGTCTCCGCGCGGTGATGGGCGGCGTCGTGCTGGGGTGCGGCGGGCTGCGGCGCCTGGTGTCCGGGAGCCGTTGACATGGCGCGGGAGCGTAGCGCACTGTATCCACAGTGATACACCACTGTCCGTTGAGCGGACGCAGTCACCAGGGGAGGCGACGAGGTCGTGGCGCACTACCGACGAGTCGGGCAGGTGCCGGCCAAGCGGCACACGCAGTTCCGGCGGCCGGACGGCGGGCTGTACTCCGAGGAGCTGATGGGCGAGGAGGGCTTCTCCAGCGACTCGAGCCTGCTCTACCACCGCGGCATTCCCTCGGCCATGGTCGACGCCCGGGTCTGGCACCTGCCGGACCTCGCGACGACCCCGAACCACCCCCTCAAGCCGCGGCATCTCAGGCTGCACGAGCTGTTCCCCGGGGAGAAGCCGGGCGAGGGCGTCGACGCGGTGCAGGGCCGCCGGCTCGTGCTCGGCAACAGCGACGTGCGCATCTCCTACGTCGTCGCCCGCGACGCGAGCCCCCTGTACCGCAACGCGATCGGCGACGAGTGCGTCTACGTCGAGTCGGGCAGCGCGACCGTCGAGACGATGTTCGGCGTGCTCGAGGCCCGGCAGGGCGACTACGTGGTGCTGCCGCGGGCGACCGTGCACCGCTGGGTGCCGACCGGGGGAGAACCGTTGCGGCTGTACGCAATCGAGGCGAACAGCCACATCACCCCGCCCAAGCGGTACCTCTCGCGCTTCGGCCAGTTCCTCGAGCACTCGCCGTACTGCGAGCGCGACCTGCGCGGGCCGAGCGAGCCGCTGGTCGTCGAGGGGGCCGACGTCGAGGTCTACACCAAGCACCGCGGCCAGGGGCCGTCCGGCGTGGTCGGCAGTGTCGTCGTCCATCCCGAGCACCCGTTCGACGTCATCGGCTGGGACGGCTGCCTGTACCCGTACACGTTCAACGTCGAGGACTTCGAGCCCATCACCGGCCGCGTGCACCAGCCGCCGCCGGTGCACCAGGTCTTCGAGGGCTGGAACTTCGTCGTCTGCAACTTCGTGCCCCGCAAGGTCGACTACCACCCGCTCGCCGTTCCCGTGCCGTACTACCACTCGAACGTGGACAGCGACGAGGTGATGTTCTACTGCGGCGGCGACTACGAGGCCCGCAAGGGCTCGGGGATCGGCCAGGGCTCCATCTCGCTGCACCCCGGCGGTCACAGCCACGGCCCGCAACCGGGCGCTGTCGAGAAGTCGCTCGGCAAGGAGTACTTCGACGAGCTCGCCGTCATGGTCGACACGTTCAAGCCTCTGGAGCTCGGCGAGGGCGGCACGGCGGCCGACGACGGGCAGTACGCGTGGACCTGGTCGGGGCGCGGGCCGGGTCACTGAACGGGCACCGAGCGTGACCCCTTCGGGATGCGTTGCCGGGCAACCGGTGCCAGGCTCGCGGTGTCACATCGCAGACATCGGGAGGGAAACCATGTCGCTCTGGCTGCTCCTCATCATCGCGGGCGTCGTCCTGGCCGTCCTCGGCTTCGTCGGCGTCGGCGAGCTCCTCATCTGGATCGGCGTCGCGATCCTCGTCGTGGGGTTGATCCTGTCGTTCACGGGTCGCTCCCGCAGCAGGGTCTAGCACCGCAGAACGTCCGAAGGCCGCTGGGAGACGGGGCTCCCGGCGGCCTTCGACGTTCTGGTGCGGGCTCAGAGCACGAGGAAGAGCAGGACGATCACGGCGATGATCAGGGCGACGATCGCGATGGCGCGAGTGCTCATGTGTCCCTCCCGGGGTTGTACGTCACCGATCACTCGATCGGATGAGCACTCGCACGCTAGACCCCCGTGACGATCACCGCACCACGAGCGCGCCGGCCGCCTCCATCTCCGCGACGGCTCGGTCGTCGTCCCCGGGCGACAGCTCGACGAAACGCGTCCCCTCCAGGGGCACCACGACGTCGTACCCGAGGCGGCGGGCGTCGAGCGCGGTCTCCTTGACGCAGTAGTCGCCTGCCAGGCCGACCACGACCACTCGCTCGACACCCCGCTCGGCGAGCCACGAGGCCAGCTCGGTCGCCCTGGTGTCGCCCGACAGCGGGTCGCG
This sequence comes from Actinomycetes bacterium, assembly GCA_046566185.1. Classification (GTDB taxonomy): domain Bacteria; phylum Actinomycetota; class Actinomycetes; order Actinomycetales; family SCSIO-59966; genus SCSIO-59966. The sequence goes on from JBKHXE010000071.1 coordinate 9,975, forward strand.
CACGGAGAACCCGGAGTACCCGTCCTCGCCGCCCGAGCCCTTGCGCACCACCGGCCCGTCGACGACGAGGTCCGGCAACAGCTCTGCTCCCGGGGTGCCCTGCACGCAGTGCACGGGCCAGATGCCACCGTGGTCGGCGAAGTGCGGCGTCACCGGCGGGTGCCAGTCCTGCGTGTAGGCGACGAAGGCGCCGGCCTCCCGCGCCGCGCGCACCTGCTCGTTGACGTACGGCACGACCTGCTCGCCGCCCCGGACGTACAGGCTGCCCGACGGGTCACCGAAGTCGTGCTGGACGTCGACGACGACCAACGCCGTCCGGGGGTCGTACTGCACGATCACGCGTCCTCCTCGCAGCTCGGGCTCGCCAGGAACGTCGTCGGGATGGCCGGCTCGCCGCGCGACAGGCTGGTGCCCGACCAGGGGACGCCGGTCCGCGCGAGACGGTGGTGCTCGCGCGCGGCCGCCAGGTCCAGCCCGTCGTCCACGCGCTTGCCGTGCCGGACGAGCGGCACCTGCAGCGCCCGGTCTCCCGCGCGCGACTCCGGCACGCACTGCGAGGCCACGACCTCCTCGGTGGACGTGCCGCTCGGGCGGTGCCGTCGAAGCGCGGTCTTGCGGCCGCCTCGGGTCGCCTTGCTCACCGAGCTCTTGGCGACCGAGCGCCCGTCCACCTCGACGAGCTTGTAGACCATGCCGGCCGTCGGGACGCCGGAGCCGGTGACCACCGACGTCCCGGCGCCGTAGGCGTCGACGGGTGCGGCGGCGAGCGCGGCGATGGCGTGCTCGTCCAGGTCCCCCGACACGACGATGCGGGTGCGGTGCGCGCCGATCGAGTCCAGCAGGTCGCGCGCCTCCCTGGCCACGACGGCCAGGTCGCCGGAGTCGATGCGCACCGCGCCGAGACCGGTGCCGGCGACCTCGACGGCCCGTCGGATGCCCTCGCGAGTGTCGTAGGTGTCGACCAGCAGCGTGGTCGACGGCCCGTGCGCCGCGACGGCGGCGCGGAACGCCTCGACCTCGTCGTCGTGGAGCAGCACGAACGCGTGAGCGGTCGTGCCCGCCGTGGGGACGCCGTAGCGGGCGCCGGCCGCGAGGTTCGACGTGGAAGCGAAGCCCGCGACGTACGCGGCGCGCGCGGAGGCGACGGCCGACTCCTCGTGCGTGCGCCGCGACCCCATCTCGATGAGCGGGCGGTCGCCGGCGGCGATGACCATCCGCGCAGCTGCCGCCGCCACCGCGCTGTCGTGGTTGAGCACCGACAGGACGAGGGTCTCCAGCAGCACGCACTCGGCGAAGGTGCCGCTCACGGTGAGCACCGGGGAGCCCGGGTAGTAGACCTCTCCCTCGCGGTAGCCGTCGACGTCGCCGGAGAACTCGAAACGCCGCAGCCACTCCAGGGTCTCGTCGTCCACCACCGCGTCGGCCTTCAGCGCGGCGATCTCCTCGTCACCGAAGCGGAAGTCCTCGAGCGCGTCGAGGAGCCGGCCGGTGCCGGCAACGACACCGAACCGGCGGGTGTCGGGCAGCCGGCGCGCGAAGGCCTCGAAGACGCAGTGCCGGTCCGCCCGGCCGGAGCGCAGCGCGGCCTGCACCATCGTGAGCTCGTACCGGTCGGTGAGCAGGGCGGTGCTGTGGTCCCTCGTCACGTGTCCAATCTATTGTTGATCGGCGTGACCGGCGCTTCGTGCTCTGTCGCTCCCGTCGAGCTCGAGCAGCCCGAGACGGGGGTCGCGACGCGTCCCGACGTCCCGTGGGTGACGATCGTCTGGAACGACCCGGTCAACCTCATGAGCTACGTGACCTACGTCTTCCAGAGCTACTTCGGCTACGACCGGGCGAAGGCCGAGCGGCTGATGATGGACGTGCACGAGAAGGGGCGCGCCGTGGTGTCCAGCGGCACGCGCGAGGAGATGGAGCGCGACACCGAGGCCATGCACAGCTACGGGTTGTGGGCGACGTTCACCCAGGACGGGCCGACGTCCTGATGGCCCACCGCTTCCGGCGCACCCGGCAGGGCGTCGAGACGCGTCTGGACGACGCCGAGCGCGAGCTGCTCGACCGCCTCTTCGCCGACGTCGACGACCTCCTGGACGACGGGTCCTCGCCGTTGGCGGACCCGCTCGCCGAGCTCGTGGGCATCTCCGAGTACGCGACGCGGCCGGACGACCCGGCGCTGCTGCGCCTGCTGCCGGACGCGTCGCGGGACGACGAGGAGGCGGCGGGGGAGTTCCGGCGCTTCACCGAGCGGGGACTGCGGGCACGCAAGCAGGCGTCGCTGCGGACGGCGCGCGGCACCCTGTCGCGGCGCGGGACCCTGCGACTCTCCGACGCCGAGGCGCAGGCGTGGCTGACCGCGCTGACCGACGTCCGGCTCGTGCTGGCCGAGCGTCTCGAGCTGCGCACGGACGAGGACGCCGAGACCCTGCACGTGCTGCTGCTGACCGCCGGGGACGACGAGCCCCGCACCTGGCTGGCGGCCGTCTACGACTTCCTCACGTGGATGCAGGAGTCGCTCGTCGGCGTCCTGGCCGAGGGCCTGCCGGACGCCGCCGCGGACGCCGGGCCGGACGACGTGTGAGCAAGCCCTCGGCGTGCTCACTGGGGTGAGGTCAGCGGGTGCGCCTACGCTCTCCGGCGTGGCGGACGCTCCCATCGGGATCTTCGACTCCGGCTTCGGTGGCCTGACGGTCGCGCGCGCCGTCCTCGACCAGCTGCCGCACGAGCCGGTGCTCTACCTCGGGGACACGGCGCGGCAGCCGTACGGGCCACGCCCGATCGCCGAGGTGCGGGCCTTCGCGCTCGAGTGCCTCGACGAGCTCGTCGGGCGCGGTGTGAAGCTCCTCGTCATCGCGTGCAACTCGGCGAGCGCCGCGGTGCTGCACGACGCGCGCGAGCGCTACCCGGTGCCCGTCGTGGAGGTGATCCGCCCCGCGGTGCGGCGGGCCGCGGCCGCGACCCGCAGCGGCCGGGTCGGCGTCATCGCGACGCGCGCCACCGTGACCTCCGGCGCGTACGAGGACGCGTTCGCGGCGGCGCCCGACGTCAGCGTCGTGACGCGGGCCTGCCCGCGGTTCGTGGAGCTCGTCGAGGCGGGGACGACGACCGGCCCGGAGGTGCTCGCCGTGGCCCGCGACTACCTCGACCCGGTGCGGGCCGCGGGCGTCGACACGCTCGTCCTCGGCTGCACGCACTACCCGCTGCTCACCGGGGTGATCTCCTACGTGATGGGGGAGGGCGTCTCGCTGGTGAGCAGCGCGGAGGAGACCGCGCAGGAGGTGTACCGGCGCCTCGTCGCCGACGGCGTCACTCGGCCGGAGCACCTGCCGCCACCCGAGCACTCCTTCCTCACCACCGGCGACCCGGCGGTGTTCTCGGCGCTGGCCCGGCGCTTCCTCGGCCCGGAGGTCGGGGCGGTGGCGCGGACGGTGGGGGTGCCGGCGTGAGGCTCACCGTGGTCGGGTGCTCCGGGTCCTTCCCGGGTCCGCAGTCGCCGGCGTCGTCGTACCTGCTGACCGCCGACGACGGGGCGGGCCGCACCTGGCGCGTCGTCCTCGACCTCGGCAGCGGGGCGCTCGGTCCGCTCCAGCGGCACACCCGCCCCACGGACGTCGACGCCGTGCTCGTCTCGCACCTGCACCCGGACCACTTCATCGACCTCTGCGGTCTGTACGTCGCCCTGCGCTACGACCCGGACGGCCAGGTGTCGCGCCGGATGCCGGTGTGGGGCCCGCGCGGGACGGCGTCGCGGCTGGCCGAGGCCTACGGCCGTCCCGAGGGTGCCGGCATGGGCGCCCAGCTGGCCTGCCACGCGTGGGTCGACGGTGAGGCGGTGCGGGTCGGCCCGTTCACGGTGACCCCGCGCCGGGTGCTGCACCCGGTCGAGGCGTACGGGTTCCGCGTCGAGGGCCCCGCGCGGGACGGCGGGCGGCGGGTGCTGACGTACACCGGTGACACCGACGACTGTCCCGCGCTGGACGAGCTGGCGGCGGACGCCGACCTGCTCCTGGCGGAGGCCGCGTTCCACGAGGGGCGGGACGACGTCCGCGGCATCCACCTGACCGGGCGTCGCGCCGGTGAGGTCGCCACCCGGGCGCGGGCACGCCGCCTGGTCCTCACGCACCTGCCCCCCTGGAACGACGCCGACCGCACGCTCGCGGAGGCCCGGGAGGCCTACGACGGCCCGCTCGAGCTGGCCCGGCAGGACGCCGTCCTGGACGTCTGAGTCCGCTGGTTAGGCTCGGGCGCCATGACGCGACCCGACGGCCGAGAGCCGCACGCCCTGCGCGACGTCCGCATCACCCGCAAGTGGCTGGACCACGCCGAGGGCAGCGTCCTCGTCGAGTTCGGCGCCACGCGGGTGCTGTGCGCCGCGTCGTTCACCGAGGGCGTGCCGCGCTGGCGCAAGGGCTCGGGTCAGGGGTGGGTCACCGCCGAGTACGCGATGCTGCCGCGCTCGACCAACACCCGCAGCGACCGCGAGTCGGTGAAGGGCCGGATCGGGGGGCGCACGCACGAGATCTCCAGGCTCGTCGGCCGGTCGCTGCGCGCCGTCGTCGACACGAAGGTGTTGGGAGAGAACACGATCGTGCTCGACTGCGACGTCCTGCAGGCTGACGGCGGCACGCGCACGGCGGCCATCACCGGCGCCTACGTGGCGCTCGCCGACGCCTGTGCCTGGGCGCAGTCGAAGGGCGTCCTCAAGCGTGACCCGCTGCTCGACTCCGTCGCAGCCGTCAGCGTCGGCATCGTGAGCGGCACCCCGGTCGTCGACCTCAGCTACCACGAGGACGTGCGGGCCGAGACCGACATGAACGTCGTCGTCACCGGCCGGGGCCTGTTCGTCGAGGTGCAGGGCACGGCCGAGGCGGCGCCGTTCGACCGGCGCGAGCTCGACGCGCTGCTCGACCTCGCCGTCGCCGGGTGCGGTGAGCTGGCGACGCTGCAGGCCGCCGCGCTGCAGGGGGACTGATGGCGCGCCTCGTGCTCGCCACCCGCAACCAGGGCAAGGTCGTCGAGCTGCGCGCCATCCTCACCGAGGCGTTCGCCGACCGACTGCCGCACGTCGACGTCGAGCGTGACGTCGTCGGCGTCGAGGAGCTCGACCTGCCGGACGTCGTCGAGTCGGGCGTGACGTTCGCGGAGAACGCCCTGCTCAAGGCCCGTTTCGCCGCGCACGAGACGGGCCTGGTCGCGATCGCCGACGACTCGGGCCTCGCGGTCGACGTCCTCGGCGGGGCCCCGGGCGTCTTCTCGGCACGGTGGTCGGGACGACACGGCGACGACGAGGCCAACCTGCGCCTGCTGCTCGCCCAGCTGGCCGACGTCCCGGACGAGCACCGCGGCGCCGCGTTCGTCTGCGCGGCGGCCCTCGTCACGCCGGAGGGTCACGAGCACGTCGAGCACGGGCGCCTGGCGGGCAGCCTGGAGAGGTCACCCCGCGGCACCGGCGGCTTCGGCTACGACCCCGTCCTCACGCCGTTCGGCTACCACCGGACGTGCGCCGAGCTGGAGCCCGAGGAGAAGAACGCCATCAGCCACCGAGGTCAGGCGTTCCGGGCCCTCGTGCCCCACGTCGCCCGGCTGCTGGGCTGAGCGCGCGCGGGAGCCGCGGCCCGCGGGAGGGGTGCCGGCCGCGGCTCCACCCGGTCTTCGTGGCCGGACGGCGGGAGGATGGGTCCGTGCGGCAATCCCCGTCCGCCGCGGAGCCGAACCACCGACATGACCAGACGCACACGCAGCCCCCGACTCCTGGCCGCCCTCGCCGGAGTCGCCGCCGGAGCGCTGACGCTCGCGGTGGCCGAGGTGCTGGCGGCGGTCGTGTCGCCGGCCGCGGCGCCGCTCCTCGCGGTCGGTTCGGCGTTCGTCGACCTGACACCGCCGTGGCTCAAGGACTTCGCCATCGCGACCTTCGGCACGAACGACAAGCTGGCGCTGTTCGTCGGGATGGGGCTGGTCGTCACCGGCCTGGCGGCTGTCGCGGGGGTGGTCGCCCTGGTCCGACGCTGGTGGGGAGTGGCCCTCGTCGGCCTGCTGGGCGTCGTCGCGGCCGCGGCGGCGGGCACCCGCGCCGGTGCCGGTCCGCTGGACGTGCTGCCGAGCCTGGCCGGTGTCGCCGCCGGGGCCTTCGCGCTGGTGGCGCTGGTGGACCGCCTCGAGCGGTCCGTCGTGCCCGACAAGGCGCACGCCGCCGGGACCACGACCGGCGCCGCCCGCCGCACGTTCCTCTCCGCGGTCGGTCTGACGGCGCTGGGGTCGGCCGCCGTCGGTGTCGCCGGCCGGCTGGTCGGCCGCTCGGCGCGCGACGTCAGCGCCGGCCGCGCCGCGCTCGACCTGCCGGCGCCGGCCCGTCCGGCCCCCGCGCCGCCCGCGGCGGTCGACCTCGACGTCGACGGCATCACCCCCTGGCAGACGCCCAACCCGGACTTCTACCGGATCGACACCGCCCTGTCCGTGCCGAGGGTCGACCCGCGGGACTGGCGGCTGCGGGTGCACGGCCTCGTCGAGCAGGAGGTCGAGATCACGTTCGACGACCTGCTCGCCGAGGACCTCGTCGAGGCGTGGGTGACGCTGACCTGCGTCTCGAACCCGGTGGGCGGGGACCTGGCCGGCAACGCGCTCTGGCTCGGCTATCCGCTGCGCGACCTGCTGGCGAGGGCACGGCCGCGGGACGGCGCCGACATGGTGCTCTCCACCAGCGTCGACGGCTTCACGGCGTCCACCCCGCTGGACGTCCTGCAGGACTCCCCGGAGGCGCTGCTCGCCGTCGGCATGAACGGCGAGCCGCTGCCCCTCGAGCACGGGTACCCGGTGCGGATGGTGGTGCCCGGCCTGTACGGCTTCGTGTCGGCCACCAAGTGGGTCGTCGACCTCGAGGTCACCCGCTTCGCCGACGCGACGGCGTACTGGACCGACCGCGGGTGGTCCGAGCGCGCGCCGATCAAGACCGCCTCGCGCATCGACGTCCCGCGACCGTTCGCGCGCCTGGACCCCGGGCCGGTGGTCGTGGCCGGTGTCGCGTGGGCGCAGACCCGGGGCATCGAGCGGGTCGAGGTACGCGTGGACGACGGTGACTGGCAGGAGGCGCAGCTCGCCGAGCAGGCCGACGTCGACACCTGGCGGCAGTGGCGACTCGAGTGGGACGCCACGTCCGGGAGCCACACCCTGCAGGTGCGCGCCACCGACGGCACCGGCGAGGTGCAGACCTCCGAGCGCGCCGACCCGATCCCGGACGGCGCCTCCGGCTGGCACAACGTCGTCGTCCAGGTCGCCTGATCCTCGGCCAATCCACGGCGCGGTCCGCTGCGAAGAGCAGATGTACCCCGACCGCACCACATCGGAAGGACCCCGACATGAAGCGCCGTATCGCTCTCACCGCCGTCCTGGCCTCCGTCACGCTCGCGACCGCCGCCTGCGGTGGCGGCGGCGAGGAGACGGCCACCGCCGAGGACACCGCCGCCTCCGACTCGATGACCTCCGAGGGCACCGAGTCCGAGGGCATGGACGACATGGAGTCCGGCGAGATGGACCCCGCCGCCAACCTCGTCGGCCCGGGCTGCGCCGACTACGCCTCGCAGGTGCCGGACGGCGCCGGCTCCGTCGAGGGGATGGCGCAGGACCCGGTCGCCGTGGCCGCCTCGAACAACCCGCTGCTCACCACGCTGGTCTCGGCGGTCTCGGGTGAGCTGAACCCGGAGGTCGACCTCGTCGACACGCTCAACAGCGACGAGTTCACCGTCTTCGCCCCGGTGGACGACGCGTTCGCGCAGATCGACGCCGCGACCATCGAGACGCTGAAGACCGACGCCGACCTGCTCTCGACGATCCTCACCTACCACGTCGTCCCCGGGCAGCTCAGCCCTGACGAGGTCGTGGGCGAGCAGACCACCGTCCAGGGGGGAACGGTCGAGGTCGCCGGTTCCGGTGACGAGCTGACGGTCAACGACGCCAACGTCATCTGCGGCGGCGTCATGACGCAGAACGCGACCGTCTACCTCATCGACAGCGTGCTGATGCCCTCCATGTGACACGGCCCCGCCGACGCCGACAGCGCCGCCCCCGGTGGGGGGCGGCGCTGTCGGCGTCGGCGGTGCGGCCGTGCCGTCCGGTGCGGGAGGCGGGACTCGAACCCGCACGCCCGAAGGCACGACGTCCTAAGCGTCGCGTGGCTGCCTGTTACACCACTCCCGCGTGGCCGCGATGGTAGGCCACCCCGCCGGGGGTTCGCTGACGTCGTGGCTGCTGGTGGCGCCTCGTCAGACGCCGAACACCACCACTGCGTGAGCGAACCCCCGGCACGAGGTGCGTCAGTCGATGCCCAGGTCCCTGCGGAGCTTCGCGACGTGGCCCGTGGCCTTGACGTTGTACTGGGCCAGCTCGACCTTGCCGTCGGGGTCGACGACGACGGTCGAGCGGATCACGCCGGTCACGGTCTTGCCGTACATGCTCTTCTCCCCGTAGGCGCCCCACTCGGTCAGGACCGCCTTGTCCGGGTCGGCGGCGAGCGGGAACGTGAGGGACTCCTTGTCGACGAACCTGGCCAGCTTCTCCGGGCTGTCCGGGGAGATGCCGACCACCTGGTAGCCGGCGTCGTGCAGTGACGCCAGGTTGTCGCGGAAGTCGCAGGCCTGTGTCGTGCAGCCGGGCGTCATCGCCGCGGGGTAGAAGTACACGACGACGTGCTGGCCGCGGTGGTCCGACAGCGTGAACGTGCCGCCGTCGGCGGTGGGCAGGGAGAAGTCGGGGGCGGGGTCACCGACCGAGAGTCGCTCGCTCATGACCCCAGCCTACGGCGGGCCTTGTTGCGAACTCTTCGCAACAAGGCCACGATGGGATCGTGCACGTTCCCGACGGGTTCCTCGACGTCCCGACCTCGGTGGCGACCGCCGCCGTGGCGGCCGGGGCGGTGGGTCTGGCGCTGCAGCGCGCCGACCGCGAGATCCGCGAGCTGGGGGCCCCGCTGGCCGGACTCACGGCCGTGTTCGTGTTCGCCACCCAGATGGTCAACTTCCCCGTCGGCCCGGGCACGAGCGGCCACCTCATGGGCGGAGCCCTCGCCGCCGCGCTGGTGGGCCCGTGGACGGGGGTGCTCGCGGTCGCGGTGGTGCTCGTCGTCCAGGCCCTGCTCTTCGCGGACGGCGGGCTGACCGCGCTCGGCACCAACGTCACGCTGATCGGCGTCGTCACGGTGGTCGTCGGCTTCGTCGTCATGCGCGCGGCGCTGGCCGTGCTGCCGCGCCGCCCGGGCAGCGTCGTCCCCGCGGCCGCCCTCGGGGCGTTCGTCTCGGTGCCCGCCGCCGCCCTGGTCTTCACCGGGCTCTACGCGGTCGGCGGCACCGTGAGCATCCCGCTCGGCACGCTGGCGACCGCGATGCTCGGGTGGCACACGCTCATCGGCGTGGGAGAGGCGCTCATCACCGCCTCGGTCGTGGGTGCCGTCGTGGCCACCCGGCCCGACCTCGTCCACGTGGCCCGTCGGCTACGGCCCGAGCTCGTGCTCGTCGACGGCGAGGGGCGTCGGACGGCGGTCGCGTCCATCCCGCCGCCCACCACCACCCCGCCCGCGACGCGGCCGCTCGCGACTCTGTTCGCGGTGAGCCTGCTGGTCGCAGGCGGGCTCAGCCTGCTCGCGAGCGGCAACCCCGACGGGCTCGAGTACGTCGGCGAGCGCCTCGGCTTCGCCGGCGCCGCGCAGGACTCCGCCGTCGCCGGCGGTCCGTTCGCCGACTACGGCACCGACGGCCTCGGGCCGGTCGGGGGCACGGTCGTGGCCGGGGTCGTGGGGGTCGCCGTCACCCTCCTAGTCGGGCTGGTGGCCGCTCGCCTCGCGCGGCGGGCCGCCGGGCGCCGGGACGCCGACGACCGGGCCCGGGTCTGAGGCGTGTCGGCAGCGGTCGACGGCCTCCTCGTCCGGGTCGACAGCCCGGTCCACCGGCTGCCCGCGCACGCCAAGCTCGTCGCGCTCGTCGCCTTCGTGGCGCTCGTCGTCCTCCTCCCGCCGCGGCAGTGGTGGGCGCTGCTGGCCGCGGGCTCCGTCATCGCGCTGGTGGTGCGCGCGGCGCGGCTGCCGGGGCGGACCGTGCTGCGCCGCATGGTCGTCGAGACGCCCTTCGTCGTCTTCGCGCTGCTGCTGCCGCTCCTCGCGACCGGCCCGCGCGTGGAGGTGCTCGGCGTCCCGCTCGCCGCCGACGGTCTGGTCGGCGCGTGGAACCTGCTGGCGAAGGCGACGATCGGCGTCGTGGCGGCGATCGTCCTGGCGGCGACCACCACGCCGCGAGACCTCGTCGCCGGGCTGGAGCGGCTGCGCCTGCCGCCGGCCCTCGTGCAGATCGTCGCCTTCATGCTGCGCTACCTGTCGGTCGTCGTCGACGACCTGCACCGGATGCGGATCGCCCGGGAGTCGCGGGGCGCGCCGCCCGGGTGGCGGGGCCAGCTGCGGGCCGTGGCGAGCGGGGTCGGCGCCCTGTTCGTCCGCACCTACGAGCGGGGTGAGCGTGTGCACCAGGCGATGCTGGCGCGCGGCTGGAGCGGCGGCTCGACGCTGCTCGCCGGCTCCCCGGCCACGGCACGCGAGTGGGCGACCGTGGCGACGCTGCCGCTGGCCGCGGCGCTGCTCGCCGTCCTCGCCCGGACCCTGCCGTGACCGACCCCGCGGTGGACGTCCGGGGCCTCGCGTTCGCCTACCCCGACGGCCGGCAGGCGCTGTTCGGCGTCGACCTGGTCGTCCAGCGGGGCGAGCGGGTGGCGCTGCTCGGGCCGAACGGCGCGGGCAAGACCACGCTGGTGCTGCACCTCAACGGCACGCTCGGCGCCGTCGCCGGCGGGACCGGGACCGGCTCCGTGCGCATCGCCGGGGTGGACGTCGACCGCGGGCACCTCACCGAGGTGCGCCGGCGCGTGGGGCTGGTGTTCCAGGACCCCGACGACCAGCTGTTCATGCCGACGGTGCGGGACGACGTGGCGTTCGGCCCGGCGAACTTCGGCCTGCGCGGGCCGGAGCTCGACCGCCGCGTCGTCGAGGCGCTCGAGCAGGTGGGGATGGCCGACCACGCTGACCGCCCGCCGCACCACCTGTCCTTCGGCCAGCGCCGGCGTGTCGCGGTGGCCACCGTGCTGGCGATGCGGCCGGACGTGCTGGTGCTCGACGAACCCTCCAGCAACCTCGACCCGGCGAGCCGGCGGGAGCTGGCCGACATCCTCACCGGTCTCGACGTGACGCTGCTGATGGTCACCCACGACCTGCCGTACGCCCTCCAGCTGTGCCCTCGGGCCGCGCTGCTCGACGAGGGCCGCGTGGTCGCTGACGGCACGACGCGCGACCTGCTCGCCGACCACGACCTGATGGCCGCGCACCGCCTCGAGCTGCCGTACGGGTTCGACCCGCTGTCGGTTCCCGGGGCGCAGGCGTGAGGCGTCGGCGGTAGCGTCACGCCCCATGAGCACCACGGGACCGGCCTCGCCGCAGACGACCCCGAAGCCCGCCCTGCCGAGCGACCCGGCCGAGCTCGAGCGCCAGATCGCGCTGCGGCAGGCGCACCTGGCGGCGACGGTCGACGAGCTGACGACGCGGCTCACGCCGAAGGACATGGCCCGCCGCTCGGCGGCCGGCGTCCAGGCGCGGGTCGACTCCGCCGTCCGCGCCGAGGACGGTTCGCTGCGCGTCGAGCGTCTCGCCGCGCTGGGGGTCGCCGTCGCGGCGGTGCTCGGTCTGCTCGTCTGGCGGCGCACCCGCCGATGACCTGGCGGCCGCGTACCGACCCGCCACGGGGCCTGGGCGGGTGAAGTACGGTCCACCTCGTGACTGACGCGAGCACCGCACCGGACAGCCGGCTGCCGATCCGGATGCTGCACGACCGCGTCCTGGTCAGCATCGACCGGGACGCGGGCGAGCGGCGGTCGGGCGCCGGGATCGTCATCCCCGCCACCGCCGTGATGGGCAAGCGCCTCTCGTGGGCGACGGTGGTGGCGACGGGCCAGCACGTGCGCCAGGTGCAGATCGACGACCGGGTGCTGTTCGACCCCGAGGACCGCGCCGAGGTCGAGCTGCACGGCAAGGACTACGTGCTGCTGCGCGAGCGCGACATCCACGCCGTGGCCGCGCCGCGGGTGGACGACGGACAGACCGGGCTCTACCTCTGAGGCGACGCAACGCCCGCTACACGCCGCTCGACGTCGACGGTCCGCTGCCGGCCGACATGGTGCGGGCCGTCCCCGCGATCCGGCGAGACCCGTTGGCGTACTTGGCCTCCGTGGTCGACCGGTGGGGTGACCTCGTCGCCTTCCCGATGCCGCGCAGCCCGGTGCTGCTCGTCAACACGGTGGCGGGCGCGCGGCGGGTGCTGGTCGAGAACCACGGCGCGTACACCAAGCAGACGGTGCAGTACGGCGCGCTCTCCCTGGTCACCGGCGTCGGCCTGCTCACGGCGGACGGCGACGAGTGGCGCCGCCGGCGACGCATCGACCAGCCCGCGTTCCACCACTCCTCGCTGGACGGCGTCGCGGCCGAGTCCGTGGCCGCGGCCGAGCGGTTGCGCTCGGCGATACCGCGGTCCGGCGGCGTCGTGGACGTCGACCACGCGGCGCTACGGGCCACGCTCGAGGTCGTCGGACGCACGCTGTTCGGGGGCTCGGTGGCGGCGGACGGCGAGCGCGTGGTGGCCGCCGTGCTGTCTGCGCTCGACGTGGTCGTCGCCCGCGCCCGCACGCCGCTGCCGGTGCCGCAGTGGGCCCCCACGCCCGGCAACCGGCGGCTGCGGCGGGCGGTCTCGACCCTGGACGACGCGTCGTCCGCCGTCGTCGCCCACCGCCGGGCCGCGGGGCTGGCCGACACCGACCGTGACCTGCTCTCGCTGCTGCTGCGCGCCGCCGACGCCGGCGACCTCACGCCGCCCGAGGTGCGCGACGAGCTCGTCACGATGGTCATCGCCGGCCACGAGACGGTGGCCTCCGCGCTCACGTGGACCCTGCACCTGCTGGCGACCCACCCGGGTGCCCAGGCGCGACTGCACGCCGAGCTGGACGGCGTCCTCGCCGGCCGCTCGCCGCGCTGGGACGACCTGCGCTCCCTGGCGTGGACCCGCGCCGCGGTGGACGAGGCGCTGCGCCTGTACCCGCCGGCGTGGGTGGTGACGCGCCGGGCGGTCGCGGACGACGAGGTCGACGGCGTCCCGGTGCCCGCCGGCACGCTCGTCATCGTCAGCACCTGGCTGCTGCACCGGCGCGCCGACGTCTTCGAGCACCCCGAGGAGTTCCGCCCCGAGCGGTTCCTCGGCGAGGCCGCACGCGCCCTCCCGCGCGGGGCCTACCTGCCGTTCGGGGCCGGCCCCCGGCTGTGCATCGGGCGCGACTTCGCGCTGGTCGAGGCGGTCCTGCTGCTGGCGGCGCTGCTGCGGGACGTCGAGGTGCGGCCGGGCCCCGGCGGGGAGCCCCGCGTCGACGCCCTGGTGACGTTGCGCCCCCACGGCGGGCTGCCGCTGCGCGTGGCGCCCCGGCGCTGACGCGGTTCGCCGCGGTGATCATGGCCGGTGTCGCCGGGTGGGACGGACCGGCGTGCGGCGGGCGGAGGTTCACGAGGAGTTCTCCTCGCGCTCTCGGTGCGGGGGTGGCTCCCGCCGGCACGTACCGACACCCTCGACGGGACAAACCAGACACGAGGCTCGCGCTGCGCGTCTCGCACTCGGGGAGGATCTCGTGGCCCGTTCCAGACTTCTCGGCGCGCTCTCGACGGCCGCCGTCGCGGCGGCGTCGACCGTGGCGCCGGCGACTGCCGCTCCGGCGGTCGTTCCGGAGCCCAAGGTGGTGCTGTTCGCCATCGACGGCTTCGACGCCGACTACCTCGACGGCCGGGTGCCGTTGCCGAACATCGAGGGGCTGGCGCGCCGCGGCGCGGTGACCACCGGCACCGGGGTGATGTCGACGATGACCAACCAGTCCTGGACGTCCGTGTCCACCGGTGCGTACCCCGAGACCACCCTGAACGCGGCCTACTACTACGACGAGGACGCGGGCGTCGTCCGTGGTCAGACCCGGGCCAGCGCGGTGGAGGGCCTGGGGGAGGCACTGCGCCGGCAGGGGCGCACGATCGCCTCCGTGCAGTGGTTCATCCTGCAGAACAAGGGCGTCAGCTACGGCGACCCGGACGGCCTGTACACCCAGCCCGGCGGCGACTGCACGCGCCGCGGGGACGACGCCGTCGCGATCCTGGAGGGCCGCCCGGTGGACTCCGGCGGCAGTCAGGTGGCCGCGTCGGGCGTCCCGGACCTGCTGGCGGTGTACTGCGACGACCTGGACGCCGTGGGCCACCCCACCGGGGACACCAGCCCCGAGATCGAGCGGGCGCTGGCCCGCGTCGACGAGCAGGTGGGTCGGGTGGTCCAGGCGACCCGGAGGGCCGGCACCTACGACCAGACCACCTTCGTGCTGCTCGGCGACCACGGCATGACGTCCTACGACGCCGTGAACGGCCCGCAGACCGAGGCCGCGATCGACGCCACCGGCTACGAGGCGCAGTGGGTGAGCACGAACCGCCGCCCGGCTCCCGGCACCGACGTGGTGCTCGCCGGGGCGGGCCTGACCTCCGTGCACCTCGTGGGCGATGCCGCCGGCGACCCAGCGGCGCTGGACGTCGTGCGGCGGGCCATCGAGAGCGTGGAGGGCATCGATCGGGTCGCCGACAAGGCGCAGCAGGCCGCCTGGCGGATGGCACCCCAGTACGGCGACCTCGTCGTCGAACCCGCGCCCGGCTGGGCGATGTTCGCCGCCGACGCGCCGTTCACGCGCGGCCGCCACGGCACCAGCCAGGAGCTCGCCGTCACGTTCCTCCTCTCCGGCGCCCAGATCCGGCCGGGCGTCGTGCCGGACGGTCCCCGGCACGTGGACGTCGCACCCACCGTCGCGTCCCTCCTGGGCGCCGAACCACCCGCCGCCAGCGAAGGACGGGTCCTCAACGAGACCTTCCTGCCCGACCGGCGCTGACCGGCGCGCTCTGGTCACCCGGGGGAGTTGGGGTCATGCTGGGCCGAGGCGGTGGACGGTACTCGAGTTCCCGCCGGAGGGAACCATGAACGACACCGGGAACTCGGAACGGCGAGGCGGGTCACGGCGGCCACGGGTGGTGGTCGCGATGGTGGTGCTGGCGGCCGTGGCCGCGCTGACCTGGCCGGGTGTCAGCTACGCGGTGGCCTCCGTGTCACGCGCCGAGCTGAGCGGGGACCGCCTGCGGATCGAGGGCACCGCCGCGGCCAACAGGACGATCACCGTGGACGGCGTGGCGATGGGCACCAGCAACGGTGCCGGTCAGTTCAGGGTCGAGCGGAGCGGCTTCACCGCTCCCGCCGACTGCACGGTGGACGTCGACGACGGCTCCGCGGCGCCGGTGACGGCCCGGCTGGCCGGCTGCACGGTGAGCGCGCCGCCCGAGGGGGCCACGCTGTCCGCGGTGTCGCTGAGCCAGACGACCGTGGTGGGCGGCACCTCGCTGACCGGGACGGTCTCGCTGACGGCCGCGGCGCCGTCCGCGGGTGTCGTGGTGGCGCTGTCCAGCAGCAGCCCGTCGGTCGCCACCGTCCCACCGAGCGTGACCGTGCCGGCCGGCACCAGCAGCGCCTCGTTCACGGTGAGCACGACCGCGGTGACCGACACGCAGTCCGTCACCGTCACCGCGACGGCGGGCGGTGCGACGAGGTCGGCCACGCTCACGGTCGTCCCCCGGTCGGTGGACGAGCGCGGGAGCATCTCCCTGGCCCGCGGCTGCGTCGGTCCGTGCGGGGGTGGGACGGTGACGTCCGAGCCGCCCGGGGTCAGCTGCACCGTGACGCCGGACAGCACCTCCGGCGCGTGCAGCAACGTCTTCTTCCCGGTCGGGACCGAGGTGCGGCTGGTGGCTCGCCCGGACGCCTCGTCGAGCTTCGCGGGCTGGGAGTTCGAGGTGAGCTGCCCCGACGCCCCGGACGTCGTCGTCCGGGCGGGAGTGGCGCACATCTGCCGGCCGGTGTTCAGCCGCCGCTGACACGGGAAGGGCCGGCAGCCTTACGTGAAGGGCGCCGGCCCCGGGAGTGGTGCGCCATCAGGGACTCGAACCCCGAACCCGCTGATTAAGAGTCAGCTGCTCTGCCAATTGAGCTAATGGCGCGCGATGCGGACCAGACTCTAGCAACGGCGTCCGGGGTCGGCGAAATCGCCCGTCAGGGCTGCTCCCACCAGGCCTCTTCCGGCTCGCCCTCCTCGTCGAGGATGGCCTCGGAGTCCGGGCCGGCAGGCGCGCTGAGGTCCATGAGCAGGGACAGCGGAACCTTCTCGGACAGCAGCCCCATCACGGCCGCATCGGCCTGGTCGTCGATCGGGACGTCCCGGTCCTGCGGTGTCGCCTCGGCGTTCATGGTGGCCTCCTTCCCCGGCCTCGGGGCCGGGTGAGCCGCTGGGTTGGCGGATCGTCTGAGCATCGGTACGAACCGGGCGGTCCTTGAGTTCCCGGAGGGTAGCGATCCGCAGGGCTCAGGAGTGGACCGTCCACAGGCGCGGGTCAGGCCCAGGCCAGCCGGCCGAGCCCCCATCCGGCGCCCGCTGCGAGCAGTCCGGCCGTGACGTTGAGGGCGACGTTCGCCACGGCGTGCAGGACCGCACCCTCCTCCACGAGCCGGACGGTCTCGTAGGCGAAGGTGCTGTAGGTCGTGAAGGCGCCGGCGAAGCCCGCTCCGGCGAGCGCGACCGCCGCCGCCGTCACCGGTCCGTGGACGTGGGCTGCGAGCAGGAGGCCCAGGAGCAGCGAGCCGGCGACGTTGACGGCCAGGGTGCCCCACGGCAGGACCGCGTCGACCCGGGCCTGGACGGCGCGGTCGACCAGGTAGCGGCACGGGGCGCCGACGGCGGCGCCGGCGACGACGAGGAGCGCGGTCACGTCGTCGGCTCGGGGAGGCGGACGACGGCCAGCGGCTCGAGGGTGACGAGGGACGTCGGCAGCTCGGCCAGCATGGGGAGGAAGTTCTGGACCTTCTCCGCGGTGTCGACGAGGACGACGAGCACCGGCAGGTCCTGGCTCAGGCTCAGCAACCGGGTGGTGTGGATCCGCGAGCCGGCGCCGAAGCCCTCGACGCCCCGGAGCACCGTGGCGCCGGCAAGGCCGGCGCGGTGAGCCCGGTGGACGACCTCCGTGGACACGGGGTGGTGGTGCCAGGTGTCCGCCTCGCCGACGTAGACGGTGAGACGGACGGCGGGTCCGTCGAGGGTCATGTGCGCCTCCCGAGGAGTGATCTCGCGGCCACCATGCCGCACCACGTGGCCAGCAGGCACGCCATGAGCGTGCCGACGACGTAGGCGGCCGCGGCCGCGACGCGCCCCTGGTCCAGCAGGACGACGGCCTCGACGGCGTACGTCGAGAAGGTCGTGTACCCGCCGAGCACCCCGACCCCCAGGAAGGGGCGGAGGTAGCGGCGTGGGCGGGAGCGTTCGAGCAGCACGACCATCAGGACGCCGAGCAGGAGGCTCCCGGAGACGTTCGCCGCCAGCGTCGCCCACGGCAGCCCGTCGTCCGCCGTCGGGACGGCGACGCTGACGGCGTGCCTGGCGAGGCCGCCGAGCGCCCCGCCGGCGGCGATCACGGCCACCACGTCGGGCGCGGGGCGGGGGTGGGCTGCCACGGCCGCCCATCCTCGCAGAGCCGGACGCCTTGCCAGCGATACCCCCGAGGGGTATGTTGGGCGGCCGTGGATACCCACACGGGGTATCCTCGTGCGGAGGAGGTAGCCATGTCGACCACCACCCGATGCATCGCCGTGAGCGGCTGCCGGCTCGGCGGCGTCCGATGAACCTCACGGCCCCGGCCCGACTCGCCGCCTACGCGATCGGCCTGGCGGGTGCCTTCGCCACCGCGTTCGCGGTCGGCGGCTCGCTGCAGCCGGTCGTCGACCAGGGCGAGGCGACCCCGGCGGCGTCGTCCCGGCAGGGCGCGGACGCGGAGCAGCCTGCCCAGCACGACGCCATGATGGCGGGGCCCACCGTCGCGCCGGCCGGCCTTGCCGTGTCGCAGGACGGCTTCACCCTCGTCCCGGGGTCCGCGACGCTCCCGGCGGGGACGGCCGTGCCGTTCGCCTTCACGGTCACCGGCCCCGAGGGCGACGTCGTGACCGACTACCTCGAGGAGCACGAGAAGGAACTGCACCTCGTCGTGGTCCGGCGGGACCTGGCCGGCTTCCAGCACGTGCACCCGACCCGCGACGACGCGGGCACGTGGAGCGTGCCGCTGGACCTGTCGGCCGCGGGCACCTACCGGGTGTTCGCGGACTTCGTGCCGACAGGCCTCGGCCGAGGGGTGACGCTCGGCACGGACGTCTTCGTCGGCGGCGACTACACGCCCCAGGCCCTGCCCGCGCCGTCCGACACCGCGACGGTCGAGGGGTACGAGGTGACACTGGACGGCGTGGCGGCGGCGGGGCAGGAGACGGAGCTGACGTTCACCGTGCGCAAGGACGGCGAGGAGGTGACCGACCTCGAGCCGTACCTCGGCGCCTTCGGGCACCTGGTGGCGCTGCGCGCCGGTGACCTGGCCTACCTGCACACGCACCCGTCGCAGGAGGCCCGCAGCGGGGAGCAGGGCGGTCCGGCGGTCGAGTTCGCGACCGAGTTCCCCACCGCCGGCGCGTACCGGCTGTTCCTGGACTTCCGGCACGCCGGCCAGGTACGCACTGCCGAGCTCACCGTCGAGGTGCTCCCCGGGGCGGGGCCGGCCGCGCCGCAGCCCACCGCGGGCCACGACTCCACCCAGCCCGACCACTGAGCGCGAGAGAGGCTCCCGTGACCACCCAGACCCCGCAGAGCCCGACCACCGGGCGGACGATCGAGCTCGCCATCGGCGGCATGACGTGCGCCTCGTGCCAGGCCCGGGTGGAGAAGAAGCTCAACCGGATGGACGGCGTCGTCGCCACCGTCAACTTCGCCACCGAGAAGGCGAGGGTGACCGTCGACGAGGGGGTGACGGTCGACGACCTCATCGCGACCGTCGAGAAGACCGGTTACACCGCGTCGCTCGTCGAGCCGGACGGGCCACGCGCCACCGCTGCCGACCGCTCGGCGGAGGACGTCGACCACGAGGTGGCGCCGCTGCGCCGACGCCTGGTCACCAGCGCGATCCTCACGGCGCCGGTCGTCGCCCTGGCGATGGTGCCCGCTCTCCAGTTCGACTACTGGCAGTGGCTGTCGCTGACGCTCGCCGCGCCGGTGGTGACGTGGGGCGCGTGGCCGTTCCACAAGGCCGCCTGGACCAACCTGCGGCACGCCGCGGCGACGATGGACACCCTCATCAGCCTCGGCGTCCTCGCGGCCTTCGGGTGGTCGCTGTACGCGCTGTTCCTCGGTGGCGCCGGCGTCACCGGCATGGTCATGCCCTTCACGCTCATCCCGTCGCGCGGCGGCCACGGGTCCGCGGAGATCTACCTCGAGGTGGCCGCGGCGGTGACCACCTTCATCCTCGCGGGCCGCTACCTCGAGGCGCGCGCGAAGCGGCAGTCGGGCGCGGCCCTGCGCGCCTTGCTGGAGATGGGTGCCAAGGACGTCGCGGTGCTCCGCGACGGCGCCGAGGTGCGCATCCCTGTCGAGCAGCTGTCGGTCGGCGACGAGTTCGTCGTCCGGCCGGGGGAGAAGCTCGCCACCGACGGGGTGGTCGTGTCCGGCACGTCGGCGGTGGACGCGTCCATGCTCACGGGCGAGTCGGTGCCGGTCGAGGTGGGCCCCGGGGACGCCGTGGTCGGCGCGACCGTCAACGCCGGCGGGCGTCTCGTCGTCCGGGCCACCCGGGTCGGCTCGGACACCCAGCTCGCCCAGATGGCCAAGCTCGTGGAGGACGCGCAGAACGGCAAGGCGGCCGTGCAGCGGCTCGCCGACCGCGTCTCGGCCGTGTTCGTCCCGATCGTCATCGCGCTGTCCGCGGCGACGCTGGGGTTCTGGCTGGGCAACGGCTTCCGGGCCGAGGTCGCCTTCACCGCGGCCGTCGCCGTCCTCATCATCGCCTGCCCGTGCGCCCTGGGCCTGGCCACGCCGACCGCGCTGATGGTCGGCACCGGGCGCGGGGCGCAGCTCGGCATCCTCATCAAGGGACCCGAGGTGCTGGAGTCCACCCGTCGCGTCGACACGATCGTGCTCGACAAGACCGGGACGGTGACCTCCGGCCGGATGAGCCTGGTCGACGTGGTGGCCGCGGACGGCGAGGACGCCGCCATGGTCCTGCGACTGGCCGGCGCGCTCGAGGACGCCTCGGAGCACCCCATCGCCAAGGCCGTCGCGGACGGCGCCCGCGAGCGGGTGGGTGAGCTGCCGCCGGTCGAGGGCTTCACGAACGCCGAGGGGCGGGGCGTCGCCGGTGTCGTGGACGGCCACGCGGTGGTCGTCGGGCGGCGCAGCTGGCTCGCCGACGAGTGGGCGCAGGAGGCGCCTGCTGCCCTGCTGGACGCCGCGGGGGCGGCCGAGGACCTCGGGCAGACCCCGGTGTGGGTCGGCTGGGACGGCGCGCTCCGCGGTCTCGTCGTCGTCGCCGACACCGTCAAGCCGACGTCGGCGCAGGCGGTCGCGCAGTTCCGCGAGCTCGGGCTGCGGCCGGTGCTGCTCACCGGCGACAACGCCCGGGCCGCGGCCGCGGTGGCCGCGCAGGTCGGCATCGACGCCGCCGACGTCATCGCCGAGGTGCTGCCGGCCGACAAGGTGGACGTCGTCAAGCGGCTGCAGGGTGAGGGCCGCGTCGTGGCGATGGCCGGCGACGGCGTGAACGACGCCGCGGCGCTCGCCCAGGCCGACCTCGGCCTGAGCATGGGCACCGGGTCGGACGTCGCGATCGAGGCCTCCGACCTCACGCTGGTCCGAGGCGACCTGCGGGCGGCGGCCGACGCCATCCGCCTGTCCCGCCACACGCTGGCGACCATCAAGGGAAACCTGTTCTGGGCGTTCGCGTACAACGTGGCGGCGCTGCCGCTCGCCGCGGCCGGGCTGCTCAACCCGCTCATCGCGGGTGCCGCGATGGCCTTCTCGTCGGTTTTCGTCGTGACGAACAGCCTGCGGTTGCGGCGGTTCGCCCCGCTCACCGACCACGCCGCCTGAGCCCTGCCGCACGTCTCCGGCTCGCGGGGTGTCAAGTCCCTCGCTGCATCGACCGATACGAACGGGACGATCGGGGCCTGAGCAACTGAGACGGGGAGGGCATGTACGGGTTGGTCAATCGGGCGATCCAGGACCTTGCCGTCCATCTGGGCGGCGGGCAGGCCTGGGCCGAGATCAAGAGCCGAGCCGGGGTGGACGTCGAGTCGCTGGTGAGCATGGACGTCTACCCCGACGACGTCACCTACCGACTGGTGGAGGCGGCCAGCGACGTCTTCCGCCTGCCCGCCGAGGAGGTCCTGCGCGCCTTCGGTCGGCACTGGATCCTCTACACGGGTCGCAAGGGCTACGGCGCCGTCTTCGAGACCATGGGTCGCACCCTGCCGGAGTTCCTGTTGAACCTCGACGCCATGCATGCCCGGCTCAGCCTCAGCATGCCGGAGCTGCGTCCCCCGTCGTTCGTCTGCCAGCAGGAGGGCGAGGAGCAGATCAGGCTGCAGTACTGGTCCGAGCGCGAAGGCCTTGCCCCCATGGTCGTCGGCCTGCTGGAGGGCTTGGGAGACCTGTTCGAGCTCGAGGTCACCGTGGTGCACGACGTGTCCCGGCTCGCTGGTCACGACCACGACGAGTTCGTCGTCCACTACCTCCCGCGGCGGGCTGTGGCTGGCGGTGGCGGCATCGGCCGGGTGACTCAGGGGTGAGCGGGCCCGGCTGGGGCCTCGACGCGAAGGCGTTGGACGTCGCGTTCCCGTTCCACCTCGTCCTGGACGAGGACCTGTGCATCCGGCAGGTCGGCACCTCTCTGCGCCGGTTGTGCCCGACAGTCCGAGTCGGTGGGTCCCTCGACGCCTCCTTCGAGCTCGTCACGCCCAAGGTGCCGGCGACGTTCGCCGGGCTCCGCAGCCAGCCTCGCGCCGTCTTCCAGCTCCGCCATCGGGCGAACCAGGCCGTTCGGCTGCGGGGCCAGGTGCTCCACAGCGAGTCCGAGGGCGTTCTCTTCTTCATCGGGTCTCCGTGGGTGACGGACACGGCCTCGTTCGCGGCCTTGGGGCTGTCGCTCAACGACTTCGCCGTCTCCGACCCCGTCGTCGACTTCGTCCTGCTCCTGCAGAGCCAGGCTGCCTCGCTCACCGAGGCGGCAACGCTGGCCGGTCAGCTGCACGACAAGACCCAGGAGCTGACCCACCTCGCCTACCACGACCTCCTGACCGGGCTGCCCAACCGCATGCAGTTCCTCGACCGACTCGAGAAGGCGATCGCGGAACGACCCCCCGGCGCCTCGAACCTGATGGTCCTGATGCTGGACCTGGACGGCTTCAAGGCGGTCAACGACAGCCTCGGACACTCGGCGGGCGACGAGCTGCTCAAGGTCGTCGCACAACGACTGCGCAGGACTGCACGATCCAGGGACACCCTGGCCCGGCTCGGCGGCGACGAGTTCGCCGTGCTCGTCGAGTGGCCGGCCTCGTCGGACGATGCTCGCCAGGCGGTCGGGATCGCCAGCCGCGCACTCGAGGCGCTCCGGGCGCCGGTGCGGCTTCCGTCGCACTCGGACGTCGTGGTGCAGGTGACGGCCAGCATCGGCATCGCCGTGTACGCCGGTCACGAGACGGCTGAGGAGCTGCTGCGCGACGCGGATCTCGCCATGTACGACGCCAAGTCGTCGGGCAAGGACCGCTTCCAGTACTTCGAGCCGGCCATGCACTCTGTCGCCCTGGCCCGGATCGAGCTCACCGAGGCGATTCGTCGGGCCGTCACGGACGAGGAGTTCACGCTGCACTACCAGCCGCTGGTCGACGCCCGCAGCGGCGTCGTCACCGGCGTCGAGGCCCTGGTCCGGTGGGACCACCCACAGCGCGGGCTGATCAGGCCGGACGAGTTCATCCCGGTCGCCGAGGCCACCGGTACCATCGCCGCACTCGGTGCCTGGGTGCTGCGTACCGCATGCGGGCAGGTCCGGGCCTGGAACCGCGAGCACGGCGGCGAGCCCCTGCGGCTGTCGGTCAACGTCTCCGCAGCGCAGCTGTCACCCGGCTTCCCCGACGAGGTGGCAACCGTGCTGGCCGAGACGGGGTTCGACCCGACGTGGCTCATGCTGGAGATCACCGAGAGCATGCTCGCCGAGGACGACCCGCAGGCCATGGCCTGCCTGCACGAGCTGGCGGCGCGCGGGATCGCCCTGTCCGTGGACGACTTCGGTACGGGCTACTCCTCGCTCAACCGGCTCCAGACGTTCCCCATCACCGAGTTGAAGGTGGACAAGTCCTTCGTCGACGGAGTCGGCTCACAGGGGTCCAGCGCTCCGCTCGTGACGAGCATCATCGCCCTCGCCCACGGGCTGGGTCTGGAGGTGGTGGCCGAAGGTGTCGAGACCCAGGAACAGTACGACTTCCTGGTGGCACATGGCTGCGAACGTGCCCAGGGATACCTGCTCGGGCGGCCTGTCGCCGCCAGCGAGCTCGGAAGGATGCTGGCCGACCGACGTCGCCTGGCCGGCGCAGGTCGTCGGCCGGAAGCGCCGTCCGCAGGTCTCGAGACGGACGCCGGGATCCGACGGATCCTGCACGATCTGGCGACCCTCACCGGGTTCGAGTCCACGTACCTGACCCGGATCGACTGGGACGCCCGAGTGCAGGAGATCCTCTACTCCCGCAACACCGGTGAGCTCACCATCGCGGAGGGTGGCCGGTTCGAGCTGTCGGAGACCCTGTGCCAGGCGATGCTCGAGGGTGGCCCGCGGTTGACCGCCCAGGTTCCGGTGGACTACCCGCAGGCTTCCGCCGCTGCGGACCTTGACCTGATGAGCTACGCAGGGGTCCCCGTCCGGGACCGCGAAGGGGCAACCGTCGGCACCCTGTGCGCCGCCAGCACCCGCTCACGCCGCCTCGACCAGCGCACCACCCGGATCATGGAGCTGCTGGCAGAGAGCGTCGTGGACCACCTGCCCGAGGCCGGGGGCTCCGGCCCGACGGCTCCTACGCGGTGAACCGCGCGACTCCAAGCCCGAGGCGTGCCCTTGTGGGGTGAGTGACGGGACTTGAACCCGCGACATCCTGGACCACAACCAGGTGCTCTACCAGCTGAGCTACACCCACCACGGCCCGCGCGGCGAGGCCACCGGGCAGCGGCAGAAGCATACCCGCCCAGCCGCGGTGCTCAGCTCGCCGGGCCGATCACCCGCGCCGCGATCGCGCGGGCCGTGTCGGTGTCGGGGCCCGGCTGCGGCACGAACACCGCCTCCCGGTAGTACCGGAGCTCGGCGATGCTCTCGAGGATGTCCGCCAGCGCCCGGTGGCCCCCGGCCTTGGCCGGCGCCGCGAAGTAGGCGCGGGGGTACCAGCGCCGCGCGAGCTCCTTGACGGAGGAGACGTCGATCATCCGGTAGTGCAGATAGGCGTCGAGCTCGGGCATGTCGCGCGCGATGAACCCCCGGTCGGTGGCGATCGAGTTGCCCGCCAGCGGCGCCTTCCCGGCCTCGGGCACCCACTGCCGCACGTAGGCCATCACCCGCTCCTGAGCCTCGGCCAGGGTGACGCCGTTCTCGAGCTGGGTGAGCAGACCGGACGACGTGTGCATCTCCCGGACGACGTCCCGCATCTGCACGAGCGCCTCCTCGGGCGGGCGGATCACGACGTCCACGCCCTCGCCGAGGACGGTCAGCTCGGAGTCGGTGACGAGGGCGGCGACCTCGATGAGCGCGTCGTGCAGCAGGTCGAGGCCCGTCATCTCGCAGTCGATCCAGACGATGCGGTCGTTGGGCGCGGCGGGAGGCACGGGCGTCAATCTACGCAGAGGAGCCGTCGGAGGGCTCGTCGCCGTCCGGTGCGGTGCTGCCGCCCACCAGCCGGGTCGCCGCCCAGACGAGGCCGAACGACACGACGCCGAGGACCGCGACCCCCGCCATGACCGGCCAGTCCACACCGACGACGAACAGCACGACGACGGTGAGGGGAACGGTGAACGCTCCCCAGGCCACGACCTCCTGACCGCGTCCGGGGTGGCCGGTCCGCCGAGCCGGCGCGGCGTGGCGCCCCACGTCGTCCCTCCCTCTCGGAGCCGCCGGCGACTCGGGTGGCGGCCCGGGGACAGGGTATGCGGGCTCGGCCGCCGAACGTGGGACGTCGTTAGGCTCGGCGTCCATGACGTCGTCCGCGCCGGAGCCGCAGACCACACCCGAGCCCTTCCGGCCGCCCGTCCCCGACCGCCCCGTCAGGCCGAGGAAGCCGGTCCTGGCCCGCTGGGCGGTGCGCGTCGCGGTCGTGCTGCTGTTCGCGGTGTCCGGGGTGCTGACGGTGCTGGCCATCAGCACCGCGACCGGGCTGCGCGGACTCGTCGTCGGGCTCGTTCTCGCGGTGCTGCCCGTGGTGCCGGTCGTCGCGGCCTTCCTGTGGCTCGACCGCTACGAGACGGAGCCGCCGGCCCTGCTGCTCTTCGCGTTCGGCTGGGGGGCCGCGGTGGCGACGCTCGTGTCGCTGGTGGTCAACACCGCGTCGATGGAGGCCATTGCCGCCACCGGAGGGGACCCCTCGGCCACCGCGGTCCTCGTCGCCCCCGTCGTCGAGGAGACCGCCAAGGGCCTCGCCGTCCTCGCGATCTTCCTGGCCCGCCGCCGTGAGTTCGACGGGATCGTCGACGGCATCGTCTACGCCGGGCTCGTCGGCATCGGGTTCGCCTTCGTCGAGAACGTCCTGTACCTGGGGCGCGCGTTCCTCGAGGGAGGCAGCGCCGGCGCGGCCGCGGTCTTCGTCGTCCGCGCGATGTTCTCGCCGTTCGCGCACCCTCTGTTCACGATGGCGATCGGCATCGGCATCGGCCTCGCCGCCAGGCGGCACCGCGCCCGGACCTGGCTGTGGGCCCCGGCGCTCGGCTGGGTCGTCGCGGTGCTGCTGCACGCCCTCTGGAACGTCGCGGCGGTGGCGTCCCTCAGCGGGTTCCTGCTCGTCTACGTCGTCGTCCAGGTGCCGCTGTTCGTCGCCGCCGTGGTGCTGGCCGTGATCGCCCGTCGCCGGGAGGGCCGGCTGGTGGCGCGGCACCTCGCGGTCTACGCCCACAGCGGCTGGCTGACCACGGCTGAGGTCCGGATGATGGCGTCGCTGCCCGAGCGCGCGTCGGCGCGCAGCTGGGCGCGGCGCACCCTGGGCCACGACGCGCACGACGCGATGCGCGACTTCCAGGAGGTCGCGACCGAGCTCGCGTTCCTGCGGGAGCGGATGAGCCACGGCACCGCGCCGGACGACGCGGCCGACACCGAGGTGCGGATGCTGCAGACGCTGTGGCACCTGCGGTCCCGGTTCCTGCCGCAGCGGGTCGCCTGAGGAGGACCGGATGGACTGGACGCTGGAAGTGGTGGTGCTGCCGGTCAGCGACGTCGAACGGGCGGTCGCCTTCTACCGCGACCAGGTGGGGTTCCACCTCGACCACGACACGCGGACGCCGGACCTGCGCGTCGTCCAGCTCACCCCGCCCGGCTCGGGTTGCTCGATCGTGCTCGGCGACCTGCCACCGGCGCGCGAGATGGCGCCCGGGTCGCTCAAGGGCCTGCAGCTCGTGGTACCGGACGCCGAGGCGGCCCGTGCCGAGCTGGTCGGCCGCGGCGTCGAGTGCAGCGAGATCACCGTCGTCGACCCGCGCGACGGCGGCACGCTGTTCGGCTTCAGCGACCCCGACGGCAACGGCTGGGCGGTGCAGCAGCTGAGGGCGCGCGCCGAGCGGCCGCTCATCCCGCGCTGACCGGTGGCGTCGTCAGGCTCGCGGCGTGAAGAAGCCGATGACGGTCACGCGGTTGCCGGACGGCGTCACGTAGCCGCAGGTGACCAGGTCCTGGCCGTCCAGACCCTGGAGGCCGCGCACGTCGTCCGTGTCGTTGTCACTGGGTCCGTACGGCAGCCGGTCGACGACGAGGCGCTTGTAGACGAACACGCTCTGGCCGTCGGTGGCGTTGAAGTTGCTGCCGCTCTCGCCGGCGAAGACCGTCGTCACGGTGCTGCCGTCGTCGCAGACCAGGGTCCGCGTCAGCGTGTTGTCGTTGTCGGGGTCCGCCGCAACCGGTGCCGCGGTCGCCACGACCAGGACCGCCGCGGCGACGAGAGCCTTGCGAAGCATGAGCCCACCCTTCGTCGGTGCTGATCGCCGAGTCTGGGCACGGGTGGTCCCCAGCGCCATAGTCATTCCGGGTGGGCTTGTGGAGACTCCGCTCGGCGGTGCCTGCCACGGGGCCGGCGGACGGTGCCCCCGAGAGGATTCGAACCTCCGGCCGTCGGATTAGAAGTCCGCTGCTCTATCCACTGAGCTACGGGGGCCCGCGGGCGTACGCGAGGGCACGACCGCCGGGGACGACGGTACCGCCGCGGGGGTGGCGCATCCGGAACGGGTCGGGCGCGCCACCCCACGCCGCGTCAGCCCACCGTCACCCGCACCGTCCGCGTGACACCGTTCACGGTCACCGACAGGTCCGCCTGCCCGGCGCGCAGGCCGACGAGCCGGCCGGACGCCGGGTCGAACGCGGCGACGGCACCCGGGGGCGCGTCGTCCGGCGACCCGACGTGCAGCGCGCCGGAACCCTCCCAGTCCGCCGACACCGGGTAGGCGACCGGCACCCCGCGCCCGTCCTGGACGACGGTGGCGCGCACGGCGGCCGTGTCGCCGGCGGCCAGGGCGGTGGGCGCGTCGAGCTCGAGGGCGTCGACGTGCGGCCGCATCTCCACGCGCAGCCAGCCGTCGGCGTCCCGGTCGCCGGCGCGGTGCCGGACGGCCTCCGCCGCCGGCGCCGGCCGCTCGGTGATGCCGACGAGCGC
>JBKHXE010000072.1:0-14193 GCA_046566185.1 Actinomycetes bacterium
GTTCCAATGATTTTGTCTTGACTACAACTAGAGGGCTCGGTTACTGTCTGGACCGTCACTGGAGGTTTACATAACATTCAACTTGAAGTGAAGGTATAGCAAGGCCAGTGACTAGGGGTTTTAGACAGTTCCGGCTTCGGCGCGGCTTCCCCAGCCGAGCACGGATGAAGGTTTGAAGGGATGGTTGAACCACCCTCAACCGGAACTTCACCCGTGAACGGACCGCGCCGAAGCACTGGAGATCGGGCTCGCGGGAACGTCCCGCGAGCCCTCGAGCGACAGTCGCCGGCCGAACGAAGCCGGCCGGCGGAAGGGGGACGTGAGAATGGTCAGCGCACCGCAGAACTGCCTTGCGGTCATCAAGGTGGTCGGCATCGGAGGCGGCGGGGTCAACGCCGTCAACCGCATGATCGAGGAGGGCCTGAAGGGCGTCGAGTTCATCGCGGTGAACACCGACGCGCAGGCGCTGCTGATGTCCGACGCGGATCTCAAGCTCGACATCGGTCGTGAGGTAACCCGCGGGCTCGGCGCCGGCTCCAACCCGGAGATGGGACAGAAGGCGGTCGAGGAAGCGCGCGAGACCATCGAGGAGGTCATCAAGGGATCGGACAGGGTCTTCGTCACCGCCGGCGAGGGCGGCGGCACCGGCACCGGCGGCGCGCCGGTCGTGGCGCGTATCGCACGGCAGCTCGGGGCGCTGACGATCGGCGTCGTGACGCGGCCGTTCACCTTCGAGGGCCGCCGGCGCGCCAACAGCGCCGAGACCGGCATCGCCGAGCTCCGCGAGGAGGTCGACACCCTGATCGTGATCCCCAACGACCGTCTGCTGTCGATCAGCGACCGCCAGGTCAGCGTGCTGGACGCGTTCAAGTCTGCCGACCAGGTGCTGCTCTCCGGTGTCCAGGGCATCACCGACCTCATCACCACGCCGGGCCTGATCAACCTCGACTTCGCCGACGTCAAGTCCGTGATGTCCAACGCCGGCAGCGCGCTGATGGGCATCGGCTCCGCGCGCGGTGAGGACCGCGCGGTGCAGGCCGCCGAGCTGGCGATCAGCTCGCCGCTGCTCGAGGCCAGCATCGACGGCGCCCACGGTGTGCTGCTGTCCATCCAGGGCGGCTCCGACCTCGGTCTCTTCGAGATCAACGAGGCGGCGCGACTGGTGCAGGAGGCGGCGCACCCCGAGGCCAACATCATCTTCGGCGCGGTCATCGACGACGCCCTCGGCGACGAGGTCCGCGTCACCGTCATCGCGGCCGGCTTCGACGGCGGGACGCCGAACCGCCGCCGCGACGACCGCGCCCTCGGGCAGGTCTCCGGCCGGTCGACCAGCGGCGGCTACGGCGGCCAGCACTACGGGGCCGGCGCGCCGGCCACGGCCGAGCGGTCGGCGGGCAGCCCCGCCGAGCCGGCGCGCCGTCCGGAGCCGGTGGACGCCCCGGTACCGGTGGCCGAGCACGCCGACCCCGCCCGGGACGCCGACCGGCGCCCCGAGCCGTTGGACGTGCGCGAGCCGGTCCCGGTGCCGCACGTCGTGGACGCCGAGCCGGCGCGCGCCCGCCACGGGCGGGCCTTCGAGGACGACGACCTGGACGTCCCCGACTTCCTGCGGTGACGCGTCGTCCCGGCCGCGTCCGCCTCTGACAGGCTGGGGCGCGTGCTGGTCTGGAGCGAGCGCGTCGAGACACCGGCCGGGGCGGTGGTGCGCGCCCTGACCGGCCGTGCCGGTGGGGTCAGCGCACCGCCGTACGACGGGCTCAACCTCGGCGACCACGTCGGCGACGCACCGCAGAGCGTGGCGGCGAACCGCCGGGCCGTCGCGGCGCGGGTCGGCGTGGACCCCGAGCGGCTCGTCGTGGCGCGGCAGGTGCACGGGCGACAGGTGGCGGTCGTCGACGGCCCGTGGCCGGCCGAGCCGGCGGAGGCGGACGCGCTCGTCAGCCGGGAGCCGGGGCTCGTGCTGGCGGTGCTGGTGGCCGACTGCGTGCCGGTGATGCTCGTCGCGCCCGACGAGGGCGTCGTCGCGGTGGCCCACGCCGGACGCCGCGGCATGGCAGCGGGCGTGGTGCCGGCCACGGTGGACGCGATGCGGCGGCTCGGCGCCGGGCGCCTGCTCGCCACCGTCGGGCCGTCGATCTGCGGACGCTGCTACGAGGTGCCGGCCTCGCTGCGCGACGAGGTCGCGGCCGCGGCCCCCGCGGCGGCGTCCGTCACCTGGGCCGGCGGCCCGGCGCTGGACGTCGCGGCCGGGGTCCTGGCCCAGCTCGCCGCCGAGCAGGTGGAGGTGCGCCGGCTACCGGGGTGCACGGCCGAGGGCCCCGGCTGGTACTCCTACCGCCGCGACGGCACCACGGGCCGCTTCGCGGGTCTGGCCTGGCGGGAGGGCCCTGCGTGAGCGCCGAGGCGGCACCCGGGCGCGCGGACGAGCTGCGCGCCGGGCTGGACGCCGTCGAGCGGCGGGTGACGGCCGCCTGCGCCGCCGCGGGGCGCCCGCGGCAGGACGTCTCGGTCGTCGTCGTCACCAAGACGTTCCCTGCGAGCGACGTGCGCCTGCTCGCCGGGCTCGGCGTCACCGACGTCGGCGAGAGCCGCGACCAGGAGGCGTCGGCGAAGGCCGAGGAGTGCTCCGACCTTCCGCTGCGCTGGCACTTCGTCGGGCGGCTGCAGCGCAACAAGGCCGGCTCGGTCGCACGGTACGCGGCGTGGGTGCACTCGGTGGACCGCCCCCGGCTGGTGCCGGCCCTGTCCCGGGGGGCCGTCGCGGCCGACCGGGAGCTCGACGTCCTCGTGCAGGTCTGCCTGGACACCGACCCCGACGAGGCGGCGCGGCGCGGCGGGGTGGCGCCCGCCGACCTCCTCACGCTCGCCGAGGAGGTGGCCGGCGCGGGCGGGCTGCGCCTGCGCGGGGTGATGGGGGTGGCGCCCCGCGAGGGTGACCCCCGGCCGGCCTTCGACACGCTCGCGGCGCTGTCGGCGCGGCTGAGGGCGGAGCACCCCGGGGCCACCGCCGTCTCGGCGGGCATGAGCGCGGACCTGGAGCAGGCGGTGGCCGCGGGCGCGACACACCTGCGTGTCGGCAGCGCGGTCCTCGGTTCGAGGCCGCTGGCGCGGTAGCGTCCCGGGCGTCGGGCCCGTGCCAGGGACCCGGCACGCAGGTCGCGGACCGTGGACGTCGGGGACGAGGAGCAGGCGATGGCAGGGGCGCTGCGCAAGACGATGGTCTACCTCGGGCTCGCCGAGGAGGACGAGCGCTACGACACCTACGACGGCTACGACGAGGAGGCCGAGGTGCACGAGTCGCGCGAGGAGCGTCCGGCTGAGCGCTCGGAGCGCTCCGACCGCCGGGCCCAGGTGACGCCGATCACCCGCGACCGCCAGGTCGCCCGGGTCGTGGCCGAGCCGGTGTCGGACCTGCGGCGGATCACCACGATCCACCCGAGGACCTACAACGACGCCAAGACGATCGGTGAGAGCTTCCGCGAGGGCATCCCGGTGATCATGAACCTGACCGACATGGAGGACGCGGACGCCAAGCGGCTCGTCGACTTCTCCGCCGGCCTGGTGTTCGGTCTGCACGGCACGATCGAGCGGGTGACGAACAAGGTCTTCCTGCTGTCCCCGGCGAACGTGGAGGTGGACGGCGGTGACCGTGCCGGCACCTCGCCGTCGGGGCTGTTCAACCAGTCCTGACCGCGCCGTCGACAGCGCCTGCAGCCCGTGGTCCCCCCGCCTGCGAGACTGGTCCCGTGGGTCTGATCTTCAGCGTCCTCTCCTTCGTGGTCTGGGTGTTCTTCCTCGTCCTGCTCGGGCGTCTCGTCCTGGACTGGATCCAGGTGTTCTCCCGGGACTGGCGGCCGCGCGGGCCGGTGCTCGTCGTGGCCGAGGCGGTGTACTCCGTGACGGACCCGCCCCTGCGGGCCCTGCGACGGGTGATCAAGCCGATCCGGCTGGGCTCCATCCAGCTCGATCTCGCGTTCATGGTGCTGTTCCTGCTGACGGTGATCCTCATGAACGTGCTCAGCGCCGCGGCGGCCGCCGCGGCGTGACCGACGACCAGGGCGGCGAACCAGTCCGTCGTCCGCTACCGTGACCGATGGTGATCTCGGAACCGCGAGGCACCTGCGCACTCGACACTTGCACGAGGTGACCAGATGGCGTTGACGCCCGAGGAAGTAGTCAACAAGCGCTTCCAGCCGACCAAGTTCCGTGAGGGATACGACCAGGACGAGGTCGACGACTTCCTCGACGAGGTCGTCAACGAGCTCCGGCGGCTGAACGCGGAGAACGACGAGCTGCGGCAGAAGCTGGCCGCCTGCGAGCGGCGCGTGGGTGAGCTCACCCGTGCCGGCGCCCGCGAGGAGCCGGCGGACAAGGCCGCGGAGACCCGGCCTCAGCCGGTCGTCCCGGCTCCCGCCCCGGCTCCGGCCCCGGCTCCCGCCCCCGCTCAGGCTCCGGCCGCCGCGATGGCGTCCGCCGCTCAGGGGCCCGAGGCGGCTGCCGGCATGCTGGCCCTCGCCCAGAAGCTGCACGACGACTACGTGCGGGCCGGCGAGGAGCAGCGCGACAAGATCATCAGCGAGGCGAAGGCGCACGCCGCCCGCCTCGTCAGCGAGGCCGAGGAGAAGCAGCGGCAGACCCTCGGCTCGCTCGAGCAGGAGCGCTCCCTGCTCGAGCGCAAGATCGACCAGCTGCGCGCCTACGAGCGCGAGTACCGCAGCCGCCTCAAGGCGTACCTGGAGAGCCAGCTGCGTGAGCTCGAGAACCGCGGCAGCGTCGTCCCGACCGGCCAGCAGGGCGGTCAGGAGGGCGGCTACGCCTTCGGCGGGAGCGGCGGCGGCGCCAGCTGACCCCCACGAGTGCGCGGGGCGGGCCGGGACCTTCGGGTCCCGGCCCGTCTGCTGTCTGCGGTGATCGCCACGCCGGGAGGAGCAGCGCTCCGCTGCCGGTCTCGAACCGGCCGCAGGGGGTGCCCCTCCTCCCCGCCCGGCGATCTTGAGGCGGCATTTCGGCGTGGCCCATTGAGCACGGTCGGTCACGCACCTATCCTCGCGGCACGTCGCGGCCTGCAGGGGGCTGGGCGGGGGAGGTGCAGCAGCATGGCCGAACGTGGCCGCGGTCTCACGGGCGCCGCGCGGTCCGCCGTCCGCGGAGCCGTCAAGGCGGTGCGGGGTCGCGCCACGGGGCCGGTCGCGAAGTCCGCCACCACCGGTGCCGGCAAGACCACCGCGGCGAAGAAGAACTCGGCCACGAAGGCGGCGCCGGCCAAGGCGACTCCGAAGAAGGCCCCGGCGAAGAAGGCTCCGGCGAAGAAGGCGGCGCCGGCCAAGGCCCCGGCGAAGAAGGCTCCGGCGAAGAAGGCGGCGCCGGTCAAGGCCCCGGCGAAGAAGGCCCCGGCGAAGAAGGCCCCGGCGAAGAAGGCCCCGGCGAAGAAGGCCCCGGCGACGGCGAGGAAGGCGGCGACGGCGAGGAAGGCGGCGCCGGCCAAGAAGGCGGCGCCGGCCAAGACGGCGGTGCCCGCCAAGAAGGCCCCGCCGGCGACGGCGCCGCCGGCGGCCCTGGCGGTCCGGGACGACGAGTCGCCGTGGACGCAGGCCGAGCTCGCGGCCGTTCGTGACGACCTGCAGGCCGAGGTGGAGCGTCTTCGGGAGGAGATCGCGTCCGCCGACCTCCAGATCGCCGAGCTGCTGCGTGATTCCGGCGAGGGCGGAGGTGACGACCAGGTCGACACCGGCTCGAAGGCCTACGAGCGCGAGCACGAGATGACGCTCGCGACCAACGTGCGGGACGCACTCGCCCAGAACGAGCACGCGCTGCAGCGCATCGCGAAGGGCACGTACGGCACGTGCGAGAACTGCGGCAACCCGATCGGCAAGCGCCGCCTGCAGGCGTTCCCGCGGGCGACACTGTGCCTGGCCTGCAAGCAGCGGCAGGAGCGTCACTGACCGCAGGTCCGGGTCGAGGCAACCGGCGTGGGAGGCTGTCCCGCGTCATGGACCTCGACTCCACCACCGGCGCTGCTCCGCCCACGACGGCACGCCGCCACCTGCTGGCCGTCCTCTGGAGCGTCGCGGTCGTCGTGCTCGCGGTCGACCAGGCCACCAAGGCCGTCGCGCTGCGCTCGCTCGACGAGGGCGAGTCGGTTCCGTTGCTCGGTGAGTACCTGGGGCTGAGGCTGCTGTTCAACCCCGGCGCGGCGTTCTCGCTGGCCACCGGGATGACGTGGGTGCTCAGCGTCGTCGCCGTCGTGGTGGTCGTCGTGGTGGTCCGCGTGGCGCGCCGGCTCGGCAGTCGCGGCTGGGCGGTCGCGCTGGGTCTGCTGCTCGGCGGTGCCGTCGGGAACCTCGTCGACCGCCTCACCAGGCCCCCGGGGCCCGGCCGCGGCCACGTCGTCGACTTCATCGCGTACTGGGACTGGTTCGTGGGCAACGTGGCCGACGTCGCCATCGTCGTCGCGGCCGCGCTCATCGCGCTGCTCGGGCTGCGGGGCATCGGGGTGGACGGCGTCCGCGAGCACCGGCGCGGCGCGGACGGCGAGGCATCCGGTGCCTGAGCTGCGAGCCCTTCCCGTCCCCGACGGCCTGGACGGCGAGCGCCTGGACGCCGGGCTGGCGCGCATGCTGGGGCTGTCCCGCTCCCGGGTGGCCGAGATCGCGGCGTCCGGCGGCATCCGGGTGGACGGCGCGACGGCCGGCAAGTCCGACCGGCTGCGCAGCGGGTCGTTGCTGGAGGTCGAGATCCCCGATGCGCCGTCCGCCGTCGCGCTCGTGGCCGAGCCCGTGCCGGGCATGACCGTGGTGCACGACGACGAGGACATCGTGGTGGTCGACAAGCCGGTCGGCGTCGCCGCGCACTCGAGCCCGGGGTGGTCCGGGACGACGGTGGTCGGCGGGCTCGCCGCTGCCGGCTACACGATCGCCACGTCCGGCGCCGCGGAGCGGCAGGGCGTCGTCCACCGGCTGGACGTCGGGACGTCGGGCCTGATGGTCGTGGCCAAGAGCGAGGTCGCCTACTCGCGGCTCAAGCGGGCGTTCAAGGAGCGCACCGTCGACAAGGTCTACCACGCGCTGGTGCAGGGGCACCCGGACCCGCTCGAGGGCACCATCGACGCCCCGATCGGGCGCCACCCGCAGCACGACTGGAGGTGGGCGGTCACCGCAGCGGGCAAGCCGAGCGTCACGCACTACGAGGTGGTCGAGGCGTTCCGCGCGGCGTCCCTCGTCGAGGTCCACCTGGAGACCGGGCGCACCCACCAGATCCGCGTGCACTTCGCGGCGCTCCGGCACCCGTGCGTCGGTGACCTCACCTACGGCGCCGACCCCGTGCTGGCGAAGCGGCTCGGGCTCACCCGGCAGTGGCTCCACGCCGTCCGTCTCGGGTTCCACCACCCGGCCACCGACGAGTGGGTGGAGTTCTCCAGCGAGTACCCCGACGACCTCGCCACCGCGCTCGATCGCCTCGCGGCCGAGGGCTGACGCGCGCCCGGCGTCTCACCACGGTCCGAGCACGCCGCCGAGGAGCGCCGAGCCGACGACGAGGGAGCCCGCGCCGACGACCCCGAAGACGACGGACATCAGGCGCGTCACGCGGTCGCGGTGGACCACCGGCGGGTCCTCCGGGCGCAGCGGGTCGTGCCAGACCGGCACGACGGTGCCCGGCACCGGCGTCGCGGACGTCCCGCTCGGCTGCTGGAACT
Organism: Actinomycetes bacterium; assembly: GCA_046566185.1. Lineage (GTDB taxonomy): Bacteria > Actinomycetota > Actinomycetes > Actinomycetales > SCSIO-59966 > SCSIO-59966. The sequence continues at coordinate 7,694 of JBKHXE010000072.1, forward strand.
GCCTGACCACGCCGGTGGAGTCGCGGAACTCCACGACCGGCGCCTCGTACCAGGAACCGTTCCGGGTCCACACCGTGCGCGAGCCGACGACTCGACCCGGGACGACGACGCCGCGGCTCCGGCGGTCCCGCTCTCCCTGGCGGATGCCGAAGGAGACCAGCAGGAAGACCGCGCCGCCGACCAGGCAGACGACGGCGCCCCCGATCTCCACCACGCCGTCCATGGTGGCAGACCGGCGGCGCCCGCCCGCGGCCCGCCGACACGCCGTCCGGCCTGGACCGCCGACGACCCTCGACCCTGTTGTCGGTCCGGGCGCCTAGACTCCACGCGCACGACCAGGACGGCCCACCGGCAGGTGCCGTCGTCCCCTTCCCCGGTCGTCCGCCGTCCGCACCGGACCCTGCGAGGAGGGCGCCCTTCATGCCGTCGGGCAGCAGCGACCAGTTCGTCCACCTGCACGTGCACACCGAGTACTCGATGCTCGACGGTGCCGCGAGGATCGACGACCTGTTCGCCGAGGCCGCGCGGATGGGGATGCCGGCGGTCGCGACGACCGACCACGGCTTCGTCTTCGGGGCCTACGAGTTCTGGAAGGCGGGCAAGCGGCACGGCGTGAAGCCGATCATCGGCGTCGAGGCCTACGTCACGCCCGGTACGCACCGTGGCGACCGCACCCGGGTGAAGTGGGGGGACGGCAGCCGGGACGACGTCTCCGGGGGCGGGGCCTTCACCCACATGACGCTGCTGGCCGAGAGCACGCGGGGCATGCACAACCTGTTCCGGCTGGCGTCCCGCGCCAGCCTCGAGGGCCACTTCTACAAGCCGCGGATGGACCGCGAGCTGCTCTCCCAGTACTCCGAGGGGCTCATCGCGACCACCGGCTGCCCGTCCGGCGAGGTGCAGACCCGCATCCGGCTGGGCCAGTTCGACAAGGCCCTCGCCGCGGCCGCCGAGTTCCGAGACCTGTTCGGCCGGGGCAACTACTTCGTCGAGCTGATGGACCACGGCCTGGAGATCGAGCGGCGGGTGCAGAAGGAGCTGCTGCGCATCGCGCAGCAGCTCGACCTGCCGCTGATCGCGACCAACGACCTGCACTACACGCGCGCGGAGGACGCGACGGCGCACGCCGCCCTGCTGTGCGTGCAGTCCGGCTCGACGCTCGCCGACCCGAACCGCTTCAAGTTCGACGCCGACGACTTCTACCTCAAGTCGCCCGCCGAGATGCGGCACCTGTGGCGCGAGCTGCCCGAGGCCTGCGACAACACCCTGCTCGTCGCCGAGCGGTGCGAGGTGGAGTTCACCGAGGGCGAGGGCCGGTACATGCCGCGCTTTCCCTGCCCGGAGGGCGAGAGCGAGCAGTCCTGGTTCGTCAAGGAGGTCGAGCGGGGCCTGCACGCGCGGTACCCCGCGGGCGTGCCGGACGACGTCCGCCGGCAGGCCGAGTACGAGATCGAGGTCATCGTCTCGAAGGGGTACGCCGGCTACTTCCTCGTCGTCGCGGACTTCATCAACTGGGCGAAGGAGCACGGCATCCGGGTCGGCCCCGGCCGCGGGTCCGGCGCCGGCTCGATGTGCGCCTACGCCATGCGCATCACCGACCTCGACCCGCTGCAGCACGGGCTGATCTTCGAGCGGTTCCTCAACCCCGAGCGCATGTCGATGCCGGACTTCGACGTCGACTTCGACGAGCGCCGGCGGGGCGAGGTCATCCGGTACGTCACCGACAAGTACGGCGACGACCGCGTCGCGCAGATCGTCACCTACGGCACCATCAAGGCCAAGCAGGCGCTCAAGGACGCCTCGCGCGTGCTCGGCTACCCGTTCTCGATGGGGGAGCGGCTCACCAAGGCGATGCCGCCGTCCGTGATGGGCAAGGACATCCCGCTGGCCGGCATCTTCGACCCCGAGCACAAGCGGTACGCCGAGGCCGGCGAGTTCCGGGCCCTGCACGAGCAGGACCCCGACGCCCAGAAGGTGGTCTCCACCGCGCGGGGCCTCGAGGGTCTCAAGCGGCAGTGGGGCGTCCACGCGGCGGGCGTCATCATGTCGAGCGAGCCGCTGCTCGACCTCGTGCCGATCATGCGCCGGGAGCAGGACGGCCAGGTGATCACGCAGTTCGACTACCCGAGCTGTGAGGCGCTCGGCCTGGTGAAGATGGACTTCCTGGGCCTGCGCAACCTCACGATCCTCGACGACGCCCTGAAGAACGTCGAGGCCAACCGGGGCATCGAGGTCGACCTCGACGCGCTGAGCAAGGACCCGACCGACCCCGCCACCTACGACCTCCTCGGCCGGGGCGACACGCTCGGGGTCTTCCAGTTCGACGGCGGCCCGATGCGGTCGTTGCTGCGGCTGATGAAGCCCGACAACTTCGAGGACATCTCGGCCGTCGGCGCCCTCTACCGCCCCGGGCCGATGGGCGCGAACTCCCACACGAACTACGCGCTGCGCAAGAACAAGCAGCAGGAGGTCTCCTACCCGCACCCGGAGCTCGCGGAGGCGCTCGAGCCGATCCTCGGGACGACGTTCGGCTTGATCGTCTACCAGGAGCAGGTGATGGCGATCGCCCAGCAGCTCGCCGGGTACACGCTCGGCAAGGCGGACCTGCTGCGCCGCGCGATGGGCAAGAAGAAGCGGGAGGTGCTGGACGCCGAGTACGTCGGCTTCGAGGCCGGGATGAAGGAGCGCGGCTTCAGCCCCCAGTCCATCAAGGCGCTGTGGGACGTCCTGGTCCCCTTCTCGGACTACGCGTTCAACAAGGCCCACTCGGCGGCGTACGGCCTGGTCTCCTACTGGACGGCGTACCTCAAGGCGAACTTCCCCGCCGAGTACATGGCGGCGCTGCTCACCAGCGTGCGCGACGACAAGGACAAGTCGGCGCTGTACCTCAACGAGTGCCGCCGCATGAAGATCACCGTGCTGCCGCCGGACGTCAACTCCTCGGTGGCCACCTACGCCGCGGTCGGGGACGACATCCGGTTCGGGCTCGCGGCGATCCGCAACGTCGGCGTCAACGTCGTGGAGGCGATCGTCGCGGCGCGCGAGGAGAAGGGCGCCTTCACCTCGTTCCAGGACTTCCTCGAGAAGGTGCCCGCCATCGTCTGCAACAAGCGCACCATCGAGTCACTCATCAAGGCCGGCGCCTTCGACTCCCTCGGGCACACGCGCCGCCAGCTCGTCATGCGGCACGAGGACGCCGTCGACGCGGTCATCGACCTCAAGCGGAACGAGGCGATCGGCCAGTACGACCTCTTCGGCCTCGGCGGGGACGACGACGGTGGCGCCGCGGGCGGGTTGCAGGTGGTGCTGCCCGACGTCCCGGAGTGGGACAAGCGCGAGCGGCTGGCCTACGAGCGGGAGATGCTCGGACTGTACGTCTCGGACCACCCGCTCTTCGGCGTGGAGCACGTGCTCGCCCAGTCCGCGGACTGCGGCATCGCCTCGCTGCTCACCGACGACAGCCGTCCCGACGGCTCGACGGTGACGATCGCCGGGCTCATCACCGGCGTGACGCGCAAGCTCACGAAGAACGGCAACCCGTGGGCCATCGCCACGGTCGAGGACCTCGAGGGAGCCATCGAGGTGCTGTTCTTCCCGCAGGCCTACACGACGGTGGCGACGATGCTCCAGCCTGACACCGTGTGCGTCGTCAAGGGCCGCCTCAACCGCCGGGACGACGTGCCGACCGTCTACGCGGCCGAGCTGACGCTGCCCGACGTCACCGAGGGTCCGAGCGGCCCGGTCGTCATCGCCCTGCCCGCGACCCGCTGCACCCCACCGGTCGTCGGGCAGCTCAAGGACGTGCTCGCCACCCACCCCGGCGTCACCGAGGTGCACCTGCGCCTCGAGCAGACCGGCCGCTCGACGCTGATGCGGCTGGACGACGGGCTGCGGGTCACCCCGTCGCCCGCGCTGTTCGGCGACCTCAAGGCACTGCTCGGCCCGAGCTGCCTTGTCTGAGAAGCCGTCGCGCGGCCGTCCCGCCGCCGTCGGCGTCGCGACGGCCGCCGCCCTGACCCTGGCCGTCGCCATCGGCTGGGAGGCGGTGGCCCCCACACCGGTGGTCGAGCGGGCCGGCGACGTGCTGGTGTCGTCGACCGTGGAGGAGTTCTCGGCGGCCCAGGACGCGTCGTTCGCGCTGCTCGGCCTCGCCGCGGGCGTCGTCCACGCTCTGGTGCTGCTCGCCGCCGGCCGGGCGGGCACCCCACGGGCGGCGATCGCGGCGGTCGCCGCGGCGGCGGTGGCGAGCCCGTTGGCCTGGCAGCTGGGCGCGCTTCTCGGCCCGCCCGCACCGGAGGCGCAGACGGACGCCGTCCTGCGGGCCCCGCTGACGCTGCACGCCTACGGGGTGCTCGGCATCTGGCCCGCGACCGTCGCGGCCGTCCTGTTCGCCGCCCACCTCGCGACGGCGCTGCGCACGGGCATGTCAGGTGCGGGCGACGTCCGCCACGACCGCCTCGGTCAGCCGCACCAGGTCGGCGGGGGCCAGCTCGACGTCCAGCCCACGCCGCCCGGCGCTGACCAGCACCGTCGGATGTGACGTCGCCGAGGCGTCGACGACGGTGCGCAGCCGGCGGCGCTGCCCGAGCGGGCTGATGCCGCCGACGACGTAGCCGGTGAGGCGCTCGGCGGCGACCGCCTCGGCCATCTCCGCCCGCTTGCCGCCGACCGCGGCGGCCAGCGCCTTGAGGTCGAGGCGGGCCCCCACCGGCACCACGGCCACCGTGGGGCTGCCGTCGACGGTGGCCAGCAGCGTCTTGTACACGCGCGCGGGATCGACCCCGAGCGCCCGGGCCGCCTCGGCGCCGTAGCCCAGGCCGGCCGCGACGGCCGCCGGGTCGTGGTCGTAGGCGCGCAGGGTGTGCGCGACGCCGGCCGCGGCGAGGGCCGCCACGGCCGGGGTCGAGGACGGCGGGCCGCCGCGACGACGGCTCAGTTGGGGGTCGCCCCCGCCCGCAGGAGGTGCGGCGCGGGCAGCGCGCGCAGCACGTCGAGCAGCACCCGCTCGCGGTGCAGCAGGGACCGTTCGGCGACCAGGCGGCGGGCGGTGTCGGGCTGCTCGAGCAGCGCCTGGCGGTCCGACAGGTCGAGCGCCATGGCCGCCGCCACGAGGTACGACAGCACCCGCGGGGACGTCGGTAGCCCGGTCTGCGGCGAGCCGGTCCGTGCCCGGTAGGCCGCGAACGCCAGGCCCACCTCGCGCGCCAGGCCGGTGACGTCGACGTCGTCGCCGTCCGACTCCGGGAGCGGCGTCACCCAGCCGGTGAGGTAGGGCGTGCCCGCGTCGGCGTCGAGGCCCTCGAGCCGGAACCGGGCGGTGCCCGTCGTGACGAGGTCGTAGCGACCGTCCTCGTACGGTGTCGCGCTCTGCAGCGACGCGGTGCAGCCCACGTCGTACAGGGCGCGGGCGCCGTCACGGCCGACCTCGTGACCTTCCTTGATCGCCACGACGCCGAAGGCCTGCTCGTCGTCCGGGCGGCCCTGCAGGTCGGCGACCAGCTCGCGGTAGCGGGGCTCGAACACGTGCAGGGGCAGCACCAGTCCGGGCACGAGCACGGTGCCGAGGGGGAACAGGGGCAGCCGCTGCACGCGCGAAGCCTACGTCGGGGGCCGGTCCGGCTGCCGGGCCGCGGCCGCCACGAACGCGACGGCCTCCTCACCGGTCAGCCCCAGACCCAGCGCCGCCTCGACGTACTCGGCGGCGAGCCGGGCGACGCGGTCGCGGGCGCGGTCACCGCCGCCGGTCACGACCGTGCCGCCACGGCCCCGGGTCTGCACGATGCCGGCCCCCTCCAGCTCCCGGTAGGCGCGGGCCACGGTCGCGACGGCGACGCCGAGGTCGGCGGCCAGCGCGCGCACCGGCGGCAGCCGGGTGCCGGCCACGACCGCGCCGTCGGCGGCCGCCCGCGCGATCTGCGAGCGGATCTGCTCGTACGGGGGGACGGGTCCGTCGGTGAGGCGCACCAGGGGCTCGGGCATGCGCCCGGTATAGCCGATCGGCACCCGGCTTACCCTGGGAGGGTGATGCGCCGGATGGATCTGCGAGGGCAGCGGCTGGACGCGCGGGAGCTGCGGGGCGTCGTCCCACGGGCCGCGCTGGACGTTGCCGCGGCCGTGGAGGCGGTGCGGCCGATCTGCGACGACGTGCGGCGGCGGGGGGCCGAGGCTCTCCGCGAGCTCGGCGAGCGGTTCGACGGCGTCCGCGTCGAGCAGCTGCGCGTCCCGGCGTCCGCCCTCAGCGACGCCATGGGCGGGCTCGACCCCGCGGTGCGGGCCGCCCTGGAGGAGTCGATCCGCCGGGCGCGGCTCGTGCACCGCGACCAGCGGCGCACCGACACGACCACGCAGGTGGTGGACGGCGGCACGGTCACCGAGCGCTGGGTGCCGGTCGAGCGGGTCGGCCTCTACGTGCCCGGCGGGCAGGCGGTCTACCCGAGCAGCGTCGTGATGAACGTGGTGCCGGCGCAGGAGGCCGGTGTCGAGCAGCTGGCCGTGGCGAG
>JBKHXE010000073.1:0-5523 GCA_046566185.1 Actinomycetes bacterium
CCGAGCCGGTGGAGAACCTGCTCGCGGTGGCGCGGTTCCGGGTGCTCGCCCGGTCCGCCGGGCTCACGGAGATCACCGTCCAGGGCAACCACGTCCGCTTCGCACCCGTCGAGCTGCGCGAGTCGCAGCAGCTGCGGCTCAAGCGGCTCTACCCGGGCACGCTGGTCAAGCCGGCGGTGCGCACGGTGCTGGTGCCGCGGCCCACCACCGCCCGCGTCGGTGGGCGCCCGCTGCGCGACCGTGAGGTGCTCGACTGGGCCCGGGGACTCATCGAGGCGGTGCTGCTCGACGACATCGCCGCGGGCGCGACGGCAGCGGCCGGGACGCGCTCGTGAGCCACGCCGTCCTCGTGCAGGTCTCGCCGCGCAGCGCGCCCGGCGCGCTCACGTGGCCGGCATGGGAGGCACTGCGCGCCGCCCACGTCGTGCGCGTCCGCCGGCTCGACCCCGCCTGGGCCACTGCTCTGGAGGGTGCCGGCGTCCGTCTCGTCGAGGTCGACGACGTGCGCGAGGTCGAGGGCACCTGGTTCGACGCCGCCGGGGACGACGACGAGCTGGTGACGGCTCTCGCCAAAGGGGCTGTGGTACAAGACATCGAGCTCGAGGTCGTGATGGGCTCCTACGACCTGCCGGGGTCGGGCGTGCTCGACCTGGTGACGGTGATGGACCGGCTCCGGTCACCCGGCGGGTGCCCCTGGGACGCCCAGCAGACGCACGAGACGCTGCTGCAGTACCTCGTCGAGGAGGCCTACGAGACCGTCGAGGCGGTCGAGACCGGTGACCGGGCCCACCTGCGGGAGGAGCTGGGCGACCTGCTGCTCCAGGTGGTCTTCCACGCGCGCATCGCCGCCGAGCACGACGCCGAGCCGTTCACCGTGGACGACGTCGCCGCGGGCATCGTCGACAAGCTCGTGCGCCGGCACCCGCACGTGTTCGCGGACGTCCACGCGCCGACCGCGGAGCACGTCGAGGCGAACTGGGAACGGCTCAAGGCCGCCGAGAAGGGCCGGGAGTCGGCGCTCGACGGCATCCCACCGGGGCTGCCGGCCCTCGCACGCGCCGCGAAGGTGATGTCCCGCGCCGGTGGCGCCGGCCTGCCACTGCCCGAGCCGACCGACGTCGGCGACGACGTGGGCGAGCATCTGCTCGCGGTCGTCGCTGCGGCCCGTGCGGCCGGCGTCGAGCCCGAGGGGGCGCTGCGGGAGGCCCTGCGGCGCCTGGAGACCCGGCTGCGCGAGGCGGAGGCGCAACGGGGCTGACGCGCGGGTGCCTCAGTAGCCCCCGACGCCGCCGTTGCCTCCGTCGCCGCCAGGGCAGCCGGCCAGCACCCACGCCAGCGCGACGGAGCCCGCCAGCCAGCGCAGGCGCCGCCAGACCGGCGGCGCACCGCTCAACGGCAGACGCCGAACTGGGACGGGTCGCGAGGCTCGACGGCGCCACCGGCGGTCAGGGGGATCACCCCGCTGATCGGGCCGCCGTTCGCGGCCGCGGCAGGCGTCTCGTTCGTCTGGTTGGCGCCCGCGTTGGCGGGTGCCGGCGTGCACCGCAACGGGTTGATGAGGTGCACGTGGGCGGAGGCGGAGCCGGCGCCGAGCACCACGAGGAGCAGAGCCGTTCCGACAGCGGCGGATGTTCGTCTGGTTCGCATACCCGTGAGGACGGAGCAGGGGCGTCCTCGGTTCAACGGCGCCGGCAGCGTCGTCTCACGTGGCGGAGTGGCAGCGGCCCGGGGTGGGGCTCCACGGCTAGGCTCGGGCCGTCCGTGTCTCCCCGAGACCTAGGAGTCCCTGTGGCCAGCATCGAGGCCGTCGGCGCCCGCGAGATCCTCGACTCCCGAGGCAACCCCACCGTCGAGGTGGAGGTGGCCCTCGACGACGGGACCGTCGCACGCGCCGCGGTGCCGTCCGGCGCCTCGACCGGCGCGTTCGAGGCGGTCGAGCTGCGCGACGGGGACGACGCGCGCTACCTCGGCAAGGGCGTGCAGAAGGCGGTCGACGCCGTCCTCGACCGCATCGGCCCCGAGCTCGTCGGCTTCGACGCCTCCGAGCAGCGGCTGGTCGACCAGGCGATGCTGGACCTGGACGCGACGGACACCAAGGGCGAGCTCGGCGCCAACGCGATCCTCGGCGTCTCCCTGGCGGTCGCCCGCGCCGCCGCCGAGTCGGCAGGTCTGCCGCTGTTCCGCTACGTCGGCGGGCCGAACGCGCACGTGCTGCCGGTCCCGATGATGAACATCCTCAACGGCGGGGCGCACGCCGACACCGGGGTCGACGTCCAGGAGTTCATGATCGCGCCGGTGGGCGCCGATTCGTTCCGCGAGGCGCTGCGCTGGGGTGCCGAGGTGTACCACGCGCTCAAGTCCGTGCTGAAGAGCGAGGGGCTGGCGACCGGTCTCGGCGACGAGGGCGGGTTCGCGCCGGACCTGCCGAGCAACCGCCACGCCCTCGACCTCATCGCTCGGGCCGTCGAGAAGGCCGGGTACGGCCTCGGGGACGACATCGCCCTCGCGCTGGACGTCGCGGCGACCGAGTTCCACGGCGACGGCGCCTACACCTTCGAGAAGCAGCAGCGCACCGCCGAGCAGATGGTCGAGTACTACGCCGAGCTCGTCGGCTCCTACCCGCTCGTGAGCATCGAGGACCCGCTCTCCGAGGACGACTGGGACGGCTGGACGGCGATGACCGGCTCGCTCGGTGACCGCGTCCAGATCGTCGGCGACGACCTGTTCGTCACCAACCCGCAGCGGCTGCAGCGCGGCATCGACGGCGGCGCCGCGAACGCGCTGCTCGTCAAGGTGAACCAGATCGGCACGCTCACCGAGACGCTCGACGCCGTCTCCCTGGCGCACCGCAACGGCTACCGCTGCATGATGAGCCATCGCTCGGGCGAGACCGAGGACACGACGATCGCGGACCTCGCGGTGGCCACCGACTGCGGCCAGATCAAGACCGGCGCGCCGGCGCGCTCGGAGCGCGTCGCCAAGTACAACCAGCTGCTGCGGATCGAGGAGGAGCTGGACGACGCCGCGCGGTACGCCGGCCGCTCGGCCTTCCCGCGCGCTCGCGCCTGAGGCACCCGGAGAGACTCGTGGCCGGACGACGTCCCACCGCCCCCCGCGGCCCTCGCCGCGGGGGCGGCTCGGCGTCCGGTGCGCCGCGGCAGGAGGGCTCGCGCCGTCCGGCGCCCGCGGCACGTCCCCGCAGCACCCCGGCGCCCGAGGTACCCGAGACGCCGCGTGGCCTCACGCGCCGGGCCGCCGTGTTCGCGGTGCTCGTGCTGGCGGCGGCCGTCGTCCTCGCGCCCTACCTGCGCACCCTCAGCGAGCAGCAGGCGACTCTCGCCGCGCTCGAGGCCGAGGTGGCCCAGCGCGAGCGGGACGTCGCCGACCTCGAGGCACAGCTGGAGCGCTGGGAGGACCCGGCGTTCGTCGCCGCCCGCGCGCGAGAGCGGCTGTACATGGTGATGCCCGGCGAGACCGGCTACGTCGTGCTCGACCCGCCTGCCCCCGACGACCGGCCCGAGGCGGCGGAGGCGGCAGCCCAGGCGGCCGAGGCCTCGGGGACCGAGCGGCCCTGGTTCGGCACGCTGTGGGAGTCCGTGGAGCTGGCCGGCGTGGACGTCCCGGCGACCCGGCCCGCGCCCGACGTGGGTGAGGAGCCGGAGCCGGCACCGGCGCCGAGCGTGCCCCCGACGACGCCGTGACGGCGGTCGACCCGTCCGACGTCGAGGCCGTCGGTCGCCAGCTCGGACGCCCGGCCCGTGGTGTCGTCGGCGTGGCCCACCGGTGCCCGTGCGGCCTGCCGGACGTCGTCGAGACCGCTCCGCGCCTGGACGACGGGACGCCGTTCCCCACGACGTTCTACCTGACGTGCCCGCGCGCGACGAGCGCGGTGAGCACGCTCGAGGCGAGCGGCCTGATGCGCGAGATGACGGAGCGGCTGACCCACGACGAGGAGCTCGCCGCGCGCTACCGCGCCGCCCACGAGGACTACCTGCGCGGTCGCGCCGCCCTCGGTGACGTGCCCGAGATCGAGGGCGTGTCGGCGGGCGGCATGCCGACCCGCGTCAAGTGCCTGCACGTGCTCGTCGCCCACGCGCTGGCCGCGGGCCGCGGAGTCAACCCGTTCGGCGACGAGGCGCTCGACGCGCTGGGGGAGTGGTGGGCCGGCGGCCCGTGCGTCAGCCCCGGGCCGGACGCGTAGAGCGCACCAGCTCCAGCGGATCGGCGTCGATGCCGAACCGTTGCCGCAGAGCCCTTTTCGCGGCGTGTACCCCTGCCATGCCGTGCACGGCCGGGCCCGGCGGCGTGGCGGCCGAGCAGAGGTAGACGCCGTTGAGCGGTGTCGTGAAGGGGTCCGGGCGCGGCACCGGGCGGGCCAGCATCTGCCACGGCGTCGTGGCGCCGGTGGAGATGTCGCCGCCGACGTAGTTGGCGTTGTAGCGCTGCTCGTCCGCGGCGGTCATCACCGACCGGTGCAGCACGAGGTCGCCGAACCCGGGAGCGAAGCGCTCGACCTGCGCCTGGACGGCGTCCCCCATGTCGACCGTCGAGCCGTGCGGCACGTGGGCGTAGGACCACAGCTGCCGTCGCCCGTCCGGGTTCCGCCCGGGGTCGACCACGTCGGCCTGGACGGCGATGACGTACGGCCGCTCCGGGTGGCGGCCGCGCGCGACGTCCTGCTCGACCGCGAGCATCTCCTCCCGCGTGCCGCCGAGGTGCAGCGTGCCCGCGGCGTCCAGACCGGGCGCCGTCCACGGCACCGGGCCCGACAGGGCGAAGTCCACCTTGCAGACGGCGCTGCCGTACCGGTAGGCCTGCAGCCAGCGCCGGTACAGGGACGGCAGGCGGTCGCCGGCGACGTCCAGCACGCCGGCCGGGCCGAGGTTCAGCAGGACGGCGCGGGCGCGGGGCAGCTCGTCCAGCGACGTGACGCGGTGGCCGGTGACGAAGCGGCCGCCCAGGCCCTCGACGACCTCGACCATCGCGTCGACCATCCGCTGGCTGCCGCCGCGCACGAGCGGCCACCCGACGCCGTGCGCCATGGTCGTCAGGAGCAGTCCGGCACCGGCCGGGCCGAGGGAGCGGGACGGCGCGATGGCGTGGGTGCTGACGCCGGTGAGCATCGCGGGGGCGACGTCGCCGGAGAATCGCGCGTTCCAGGCGTACGAGCCCTGCTCGAGGATGCGCAGCCCGAAGCGCAGGGCGAGCAGCGGGTCGCGGGGCACGCTGCGGTAGTCGGACATCATGAGGTCGACGAGCTCCTGCCAGCCCTCGACCAGGGGCCCCAGCAGCGACCGCCACGCGGGCCCGTCGGCGTCCAGCGACTCGGCGGTCTTGTCCAGCTCGCGGTAGGCGAGCCCGGCGCGTCCGCCGTCCAGCGGCTGGGCGAACGGCACGTCCGGCTGCAGCAGGTCCACGCCGCGGGAGGCCAGGTCGAAGGCCCGGAAGAACGGCGAGGCGATGCCGAGCGGGTGCACCGAGGAGCAGACGTCGTGCCGGAAGCCGGGCAGGGTGAGCTCGGCG
>JBKHXE010000074.1:0-11208 GCA_046566185.1 Actinomycetes bacterium
CTCGGCGACCGGGTCCGGCACTGGATCACGCTCAACGAGCCCTGGGTGTCGTCGATGCTCGGCTACGTCGCCGGCGTCCACGCCCCGGGCCGCCGGGACCCGGCCCTCGCCTTCCCGACGACCCACCACCTGCTGCTCGGCCACGGCCTCGCCGTGCGCGCCGTCCGCGAGACGTCGCCGGAGGCGCAGGTCGCGGTGACCCTCAACCTCTCCGACATCACCGCCGCGAGCGACGACCCGGCCGACGTCGAGGCGGCCCGCCGCGTGGACGGCACCCAGAACCGCCTCTACCTCGACCCGGTGCTGCGCGGCGCCTACCCCGCCGACGTCCTCGACGACCTGGCCGAGATCGGCCCGCTCGACGCGTTGCGGGACGGCGACCTCGACGTCGTCGCGACCCCGGTGGACCTGCTCGGCGTGAACTACTACTTCGGCTTCGAGGTGGCCCGCGCCGGAGCCGCCGGCACCCCGGTCGGCCCGGCCTACCCGACCGCCCCGGAGGTCACGTTCGTCGACCGGGGCAAGCCGCGGACGGCGATGGGATGGGAGGTCGAGGCCGCCGGGCTGACCTCGCTGCTGCGACGGCTGCACCGCGAGTACCCCGGCGTCCCGGTCGTCATCACCGAGAACGGGTCCGCCTGGCACGACGAGGTCTCGCCCGACGGCGAGGTGCACGACCCGCGCCGCGTCGCCTACCTGCGCGAGCACCTCGCCGCCTGCCGCGACGCCCTGGCCGACGGCGTGCCGCTGCGCGGCTACTTCGCCTGGTCGCTGCTGGACAACTTCGAGTGGGCCGAGGGTTACGCCAAGCGCTTCGGGCTCGTCCGCGTCGACTACGACACCCAGCGGCGCACGGTGAAGGACAGCGGCCGCGTCTACGCCGAGATCGTGCGGAGCAACGGCGCGGAGATCTGACGCCGCAGCTCAGTCGGCCGCGGCGAGCCGCGCGACGAACAGCGTCGTGCCGCCGACACCGGCCTGCTCGAGCCGCAGCCTCACCGGCACCTGTCGACCGCTGCGGTGCAGGGCGCTGACGACGACGTCGCGTCCCATGATCGTCGTCGTCCCGCTGACGAGGTGGCGGGTGAACCCGGTGACGTGCTCGAGCCGGAGCTCGGGCGGTACCAGCGCGGTGATCCGCTCCCCGACGAGGTCGGCCGGCGGCCACCCGAGCAGCGCCTCGACCGCGGGGGACGCCGCCACCACGTGGTTGAGGTCGTCGGCGACGACGACGGCGTCCGGCACCGTGGCGACCCACGCCAGGTCCACGCCGGCCGGCCCCGTCCCTGTCCGCGGCCGCACGTCGACGGCCCAGCTGACCGTCGGGTCACCGCCGAGCTGCGCGGCGATCTGGCGGTACAGCCAGTGACGGAACTCCAGCAGCTCGGGCAGCGCCGGGCGGGTGAGCAGCTGCCCGGCGGCCGCAGCCTGCTCGGCGGCGTTCAGCACCAGCGGCAGCGCGCGGAAGCCCGGCACCATGTCCTGCGGCACCTTGAGCTCCACGAGGTCCCCGCTCGCCTGCCGGATCGACGAGGCCAGCAGCGCGCGGGCCCGAGCGGCCTCGGAGAGCTCCTGACGCTGCGCCGCGGACGCCCCCTGGGCGATGAGTAAGAGCTCGTACTCCTTCAGCAGGGCCTCGTTGTGCTGGCTGAGGACGTCGTAGAGGGCGTACGGAACCTCGCGCAGGCGCACGACCCGAGTGTCGTCGTCCGCCGGGTCCAGCCACCCGGACGCCACGTCGTCCGGCGGCGTGCCGACCGTGAACCACACGGTCTTGCCGCCCTCCCCGGCCCGGACGCCGTACCCCTCGGCGAGCATCTCGACCAGCTCGAGGCCCCGGCCGGAGACGGCGTCCGTGTCGTGCTCGCGGCGGGTCGGCATGAGGGGGCTGAGGTCCGTGACCTCGACGAGCAGCGACGCGGCAGTGAACGACCAGCGGACCGTCACCTCGCTCTGGGCGTGCAGGACGGCGTTGGTGACGACCTCGGTGACCAGCAGCTCCGCGGTGTCCCGGAGGTCGCCGTCGACGCCGCGCTGGTCGAGGAAGGTGGCGAGATGGTGGCGCGCCGAGGTGACGCTCGCCGGTTCACCCGGCAGCGTGAGCGACGCTGCGTCAGGGCCATGACGGGACACTGCCGACATCGTGGCAGACAAACGCGCGGGTCACCCGCGGGGGGTCACGGGTCGTGATGACGACCGTGACCCTCTGTGTCGCGCGCGTCACGTCGGAAGAGCCGCAGCTGCAGCGACAGCGTCGTGTAGTACCCGACGAGTGCGGTGACCTCGAAGATGCCGGCCTCGCCGATCGCGGCCCGCGCCGCCTCGAACTCGTCGTCCTCGAGGTCGCCGTGGGTCATCAGGGCCAGTGCGGCGCGGGCGGCCTCGCGGTCCGCCGCCGAGCCGCCCGCGGGACTGCCGCCGGTGCGGACCCGGTCGAGGTCGTCCTCGGCGACACCGGCGTCCCGGGCCAGCGGGGCGTGCACCCGCCACTCGAACTCGCTGCCGTGGTGCGCGGCGACGCAGCAGATCACGAGCTCACGCGCGGAGGCCGGCAGGACGCCGCGGTAGCGCAGCGCGGCGCCGAGCTCCTGCAGGGCGTCGCCGATCGGCGGGTCGAGCAGCATCGGCCCGAACGGCCCGGCCAGGCGACCGTCCGCCTCGACGAGCGAGCCTCCCCCCTGCGGCGCCGACCCCCGCGGCCCGCCGGTGATGCGCTCGTACAGCGCGCGCTGCGCGTCGTCCAGGAGGTCCGGGGTGAGCGGCGGCAGGCGGTCCTCGGTCATCGCCGCATCCTCGCACTCCCCGGCACCCGACACCCCCGCCCCCAGCCCACCCGAGCGTGATCAAGGAAACCGAGCGTGATCAAGGAAACCGGGCCCGGTCGTCCCGAGCCCGGTTTCCTTGATCACGCCTATCGTCCTTGATCACGCCTATCGTCCTTGATCACGGGTGGGGAGGGGTGGCCAGGTGGGGTGGGGGGAGTCGAACTCCTCGAAGACGAGCCAGGTGCGGGTCGACAGCACGCCCGGGATCGACTGCACCTCGTCGAGCACCAGGCGGCGCAGCGCGGCGTTGTCCGGAGCCCGGACGAGCGCCAGGACGTCGTGGTCACCGGCGATGAGGGCGGCGTGGACCACGTAGGGGATGGTCCGCAGGGCTGCGGACACCTCGCGCCACGTGTTCTGGGTGATGGCGATGCTCACGTACGCGGACGTGCCGAAGCCGGCGCGCTCGTGGTCGAGCTGGGCGCGGAACGACGTGATCACCCCTTCGCGGACCAGGCGCTCGACCCGGGCGTAGGCGTTCGTGCGCGAGATGTGGACGCGCTCGGCGACCGTGCGGATCGACGTCCTCGCGTCGTCGACGAGGAGGTCGACGATGCGCCGGTCCACCTCGTCGAGGGGCCGAGCCGTTCGTCCTTCCGTGCCGCGCCCGACGGGCGTGATCTGGGACACCTGCTCCTCATCGTCGTCGCTCACGGGCCAAGTGTCCCGCACTCTCCGTCCTGCTTGAGCCGCCTGGCGCGGTGGCCCACGATGGGCGGACAATCCGTCCAGGAGGTCCGACCCATGACCACCGCGCACGAGACGGCCCTGAGCACCCGTGGGGCCGCCCGACTGCTGCCGAGCGGCGACCCCGTCCGGCTGCTCGACGAGACCGGGCGCCGCGTCGGCGACGACGACCGCTACCCCGCGCCCGACGACGCCGACCTGCTCGAGATGTACCGGCGGATGGTGGTGGGCCGCCGCTTCGACCAGCAGTCGACCGCCCTGACCAAGCAGGGTCGGCTCGCGGTCTACCCCTCGGCCCGCGGCCAGGAGGCCTGCCAGGTCGCCGGGGTGATGGCGGTGCGCGACACCGACTGGGTGTTCCCGACCTACCGCGAGTCGATGGCGATGGTCGCCCGCGGCCTGGACCCCGTCGAGGTGCTCACCCTGCTGCGCGGCGACTGGCACTGCGGCTACGACCCGCGGGCGACGCGGACGGCGCCGGCGTGCACGCCGCTCGCGACGCAGACGGTGCACGCGGCCGGCCTCGCCCACGGCGAGGCGCTCCAGGGCCGCGACACGGTCGCGCTCGCCTACCTCGGCGACGGCGCAACGAGCGAGGGCGACTTCCACGAGGCGATGAACTTCGCCGCGGTCTTCAAGGCGCCGGTCGTGTTCCTCGTGCAGAACAACCGCTACGCGATCAGCGTGCCCCTCTCGAAGCAGACCGCCGCACCCTCGCTGGCGTACAAGGGCATCGGGTACGGCGTCGCGTCGGAGCAGGTGGACGGCAACGACCCCGTCGCGATGCTCGCGGTGCTGCGGGCGGCGGTCGGGCACGCCCGCACCGGTCACGGCCCGTTCCTCGTCGAGGCCCACACCTACCGGATGGACGCCCACACCAACGCCGACGACCCGACGCGCTACCGCGACGCGGCCGAGGTCGACGCGTGGGCCGGCCGCGACCCGCTGTCGCGGCTGGAGGCCTACCTGCGCCAGGCGGGCGTCCTGGACGACGACACGGCGGCGCGGATCTCCGCGGAGGCCGAGGCGTTCGCCGCCGACCTGCGCAGGAGGATGAACGCCGACCCCGAGGTCGACCCGCTCGAGATCTTCGAGCACGTCTACGCCACGCCGACCCCGCAGCTCGTCGAGCAGCGCGAGCTGGTGCGCGCCGAGCTGGCCGCAGAGGCCGATGCCCCGGCGGAGGAGGCTCTGGCATGACCACCACCACCTTCGCCAAGGCGCTGGGCGCCGCGATGCGCGACGCGATGCGCGAGGACGAGCGCGTGCTCGTCTTCGGTGAGGACGTCGGCCAGCTCGGCGGCGTGTTCCGCGTCACCGACGGGCTGATGGCCGAGTTCGGCGAGAAGCGCTGCTTCGACACCCCGCTCGCCGAGGCGGGCATCGTCGGGTTCGCCGTCGGGCTGGCGATGTCGGGGATGCGCCCGGTCGTCGAGATGCAGTTCGACGCCTTCGCCTACCCCGCCTTCGAGCAGATCACCTCGCACGTCGCGAAGCTGCGCAACCGTACGCGCGGCCGGGTGGCCATGCCGGTCGTCATCCGGGTGCCCTACGCCGGCGGCATCGGCGGGGTCGAGCACCACTGCGACTCCAGCGAGGGCTACTACGCGCACACGCCGGGCCTCAAGGTCGTCACGCCGGCGACCGTGGACGACGCCTACTCGCTGCTGCGCGAGGCCGTCGCGGACGACGACCCGGTCGTCTTCATGGAGCCGAAGAAGCTGTACTTCTCCTCCGCCGACGTCGAGATCCCCTCGCAGACGGCGGGCTTCGGGCGGGCGGCCGTGCGGCGGCAGGGCAGCGACGCGACCCTCGTCGCGTACGGGCCCACCGTCCCGGTGGCACTCGAGGCGGCCGAGGCGGCCCGTGAGGAGGGCTGGGACCTCGAGGTGGTCGACCTGCGCACCGTCGTCCCGTTCGACGACGAGACCGTGGTCGAGTCCGTCCGGCGCACCGGCCGGTGCGTCGTCCTGTCGGAGGCGCAGGGGTTCGCCGGCGTCGCGGCCGAGGTCGCCGCGCGCGTGCAGGAGCGGGCGTTCCACTCCCTGCACGCGCCGGTGCTGCGGGTCACTGGGTTCGACATCCCCTACCCGGCGCCGAAGCTCGAGCACGTGCACCTGCCGGGGGTCGACCGCGTGCTGGACGCCGTCGCCCGACTGCAGTGGGACGACGAGCCCGACACGCGCTGGCTGGACGCCGGCGTGGGCGGTGCCGCATGAGCGCGGTCTTCACCCTGCCCGACCTCGGCGAGGGCCTGACCGAGGCGGAGATCATCGCCTGGCGCGTCGGCGTCGGCGACACCGTGCAGACCGACCAGGTCGTCGTGGAGGTCGAGACCGCGAAGGCGGCGGTCGAGGTGCCCTGCCCGCACGCGGGCACCGTGACGGCACTGCACGCCGAGCCGGGCACCGTGCTGCCGGTCGGTCAGCCGCTCATCACGGTGGAGCCCGTCGGCGCCGAGCCGTCGGCGCACGCGACCCACCGCGAGGAGGAGCGCGCCGGCTCCGGCAACGTCCTCATCGGCTACGGCACCGGGCACGGGGCGGCGCGCGGTCGCCGCCGCCGCGTGGCCCGCCCCCGGCCCGCCCGTGACGCGGCGACGCCCGCCCGCGACCCGGCGACCGCCGTGGTGGAGACGCCGTCCGGCAACGGGTCCCACGCCGTCCGGGTCATCTCGCCGATCGTCCGCCGGCTGGCGGCCGAGCGCGGCGTCGACCTCACGGCGCTCACGCCGTCCGGCCCCGGCGGCGTCGTGCGCCGGGCCGACGTCGAGGCGGTGGCGGCCGACCACGCGCCGCGGACGGCCGGCGAGACCCGCATCCCGTTGCGCGGCGTCCGACGGGTCGTCGCCGACACGGTGTCGCGGTCACGCCGCGAGATCCCCGACGTCACGATCTGGGTGGACGTCGACGCCACCGGCCTGCTGGACGCGCGGCGGGCGCTGAGCGCCGCCTACCCCGACCACAAGGTCAGCGTGCTGGCCCTCGTCGCCCGGATCTGCCTGGCCGGGCTGCGGCGCTTCCCCGAGCTCAACGCGCGGGTGGAGGGTGACGAGATCGTGCAGTCCTCGGCCGTGCACCTCGGCTTCGCGGCGCAGACCGACCGCGGGCTCGTCGTCCCGGTGGTCCGCGACGCCCACGCGCTGACGACGATCGAGCTCGCGGACGCGCTGCGGACGACGACGGAGGCGGCCCGCGCCGGGACGCTGACGCCCGACCGGCTCACCGGTGGCACCTTCACGCTGAACAACTACGGCGTGTTCGGCGTCGACGGGTCGACCCCGATCATCAACCACCCGGAGGCGGCGATGGTCGGCGTCGGCCGCATCGTCGGCAAGCCGTGGGCGGTCGACGGGCAGCTCGCCGTCCGCAAGGTCGCCCAGCTCAGCCTGACGTTCGACCACCGGGTGTGCGACGGCGGCGTGGCGGGCGGCTTCGTCCGCTACGTCGCCGACTGCGTCGAGGCGCCGGCGGTGCTGCTCGGCGGGGTGTGACCTACTCGCCGTCCTCGAGACGGAAGCCGACCCTGAGACCGACCTGGTAGTGCGCGATGCGGCCGCCCTCGAGGTGGCCGCGCACCTCGGTCACCTCGAACCAGTCGAGGTTGCGGATGGTCTGCGACGCCCTCTCGATGCCGTTGCGGATGGCCTCGTCGGTGCCGTCGGGCGACGAGCCCACGATCTCGGTGACGCGGTACGTGTGGTTGCTCATGCGGCACCCTCCCACAGCCGCCGCAGGTCTGCGGGCAGCACGGCGGAGACGTCGCGCCGCTCCTCGGGCACCATCGACCGCAGCTCGCCGAGCACGCTCCGCGCGGCGGCGAGGGCCGCGGGCCCGGTCAGGCCGTCGACCCCGGCGCCGATGGCGTCGACCAGCTCGCCGACGGTGCGGGGGCGTCCCCGCCGACCGTGGCGGCGGGGCGGGGACGCGAGGGCACGGACGTCGGGGGACAGGTGGGCCAGCAGGTGCTGCCGCTCACCGGCCGGCACGACGTCCGCGAAGGCGGCCAGCACCGCTCTCACCACCTCCGGAGCGTGCTCACGGTCCGTCCCGGCCCGCCGTGCCGCCTCGAGCAGCCGCCGACGCTGCTCGGACGCCTCGCGCCGTCCCTGCGAGGGAGGGGTGTCGCTCGCCAGCAGGCCGATGTGCAGGTACGACTCGACCCCCGCGACACCCGAGACCCTCCGGACGGCGTCCTCGACGGTCGCGGCGTCCACGGCGGTCCTGACGTCACCGTGCAGCAGCACCACGTGGTCCTCGCACATCACGTGCACGTGCGGCACGTCGAGCCGCTTCAGGAGCGGGCCGATGGTCGAGCGCACGCGGTCGGCGAGCGTGGCGTCGTCGACGTCCGGGTCGGGCCGGTGGCCCGCGAGGCGGTACCGCACGCCCTGCCAGTCGCCCGCGTAGTACTGCATCTTCCGGGCCCCGAGGTCGCCCCAGTGCTGCAGCCGGTGCCGCAGCTCGGGGCTCCGCGCCAGGGCCAGGCCGGCGGCGGCCGCGGCCGCCGCGACCAGCGGTCTGGCGATGCGGACCATGGCGCCACCCCCTCCGTGGTCAGCCCGCGAGACCGACGTCGTCGCCTCGCAGGCTCGACTCCACCGTGCGCCGGCGCCCGCGGCGTCCCCAGGGCCTTTGGTCCCGTCGCCGAGCCGGCCGGCGGTCGGGTCGGCCGAGACCGAGGCGGACCTCCGGGTGACCTTCGGCCCTCCGCTGTCGGCGGACTCGCGACGACAGTGGGGTCGTCCGCCAGTCAGGAGGGTCGACATGTCGGTCCAACCCGTCACCGGCCGGCTCCGCCCGGAGGACGTCGACGTCGTGCTGCGCGGCGACATGCCGCTCGGCGTCCACGAGTACGCCGCGGAGAAGGTCGCCCACGTCTCGCGCCTGTCCAGACGACCGGTTCGGACCGCGCACGTCGTCGTCACCCACCACGCCGACCCGGCGCTGGCCGAACCGTTCCGCGTCGAGGTGACGATGGACGTCGCCCGGCGGCTGGTGCGCGCGGTGGCGGACGGCGCTCGGCCCCGGGAGGCGATCGACGTCGTCGTCGAGCGGCTGGAGCGGCAGGTGGTGGCCGTCGGCGACCGGTGGCAGCAGCGGTCGCGCTGGCTCGGCCTGCCCCACACCGGCCGCTGGCGGCACGGCACGCGGCCCTCCGAGCGGCCGGCGACCGTCCCCCGGCCCGCCGAGGAGCGGGAGGTGGTGCGCCGCAAGTCGTTCGCGGTCGGCCGGGAGACGCTCGACGAGGCGGCGTTCGACATGGAGGCCCTGGGGCACGACTTCTTCCTGTTCGTCGACGACGCCAGCGGTCGCGACGTCCTGCTGCACCGCCGCGACGACGGCGCCTACGGCGTCATCGGGCTGGCGGAGGGCGTGCGGCTGCCGCCCGGCGTCGTCCACGAGCCGGGGCCCGCGACGCTGAACGAGACGGGCGCCCGCCACCGGCTGGACGACGGCGGTGAGCCGTTCGTCTTCTACACCGATCTCGAGACGCGGCGGGGGCACGTCGCGTACCGCCGCCGCGACGGCCACTACGGCGTCATCACCCCCGCCGGACGTCGTTGACGTTCAGCGCAGGTCGACCACCAGCCGCCCGTCGTCGTCCGCCACGTCGGTGCCGAGAGCGGCGCACGCCGCGCGGAACCGGCGCCGTACCCACTCCTGGTCGTCGCCGTCGGCGAGGTCGGTGAAGGCGTAGCGCAGACGCAGCGGGACGGCGTCCAGGCGCGTGAACACCCCGCCGTCGAGGGTGAGCAGCCACAGCAGGCCGAGGTCGTTGCGCAGCGCCGGGTGGACGGCGTAGTCGTCGACGAAGTCGCCGAGGTCGAACAGCACGCGGCCCGACACGCCGTGGAAGACGTGCGCCGAGTGGCCCGCGACCAGCGCCGGCCGCAGGTCACCCAGCTCGTCTGCCGCCCGGCGGACGTGGGGAACCGGGTCCCGCACCATGTTGGGCCCCCAGTGCGGCGTGACGAGCACGGGCGCGCGCTGACGGGCGGCGTGAACGGCTGCGACGACCCACGGCGGGAGGCCGCGTGAGAGGTCGGCGAAGGCCACCCCCGGCGTGCCCGGACCGGCCGCGAAGTCTTCGGGGTGGTCGGTGAGGCCGACCAGCGCGAGGTGCTCGTGGCCGACCCGCACCACGGCCGGCCGGCGGGCCTCCCCGACGTCCCGCCCGGCACCGACGACCGCGATGCCGGCCTTCTCCAGGTGCTCGAGGGTGTCCGACAGCGCGTCGACGCCGTAGTCGAGGGCGTGGTTGTTCGCCAGCGTGACCGCCACCGTGCCGAGCGCGAGCAGCAGGTCGGTGGCGGTGGGCGGCGCCCGGAAGTGGAACCGCTTGCCGGGAGCCGGCCAGGGGTCGCCGCGGTCGGAGAGGCAGCACTCGAGGTTGAGGACCGTCGCGTCGGCCTCCTGCAGGACCGCTCGGAGGCGGCTCGACACCAGCGAGGCCGGCGGGTCCCGGCCCAGCCGGTCCGCGACGCCCCTGCCGAGCATGGTGTCGCCGGCCAGGGCGAGCACCGCCGCCACGTCAGTTCCCTCAGAGGCTGAGGTGCTCGCGGAACCAGGCCGTCGCGAGCTCGGCGACGGCGTCCAGCGTCCCGGGCTCCTCGAAGAGGTGGGTGGCGCCGGGGACGACGTCGAGCCGGTTCTCGCAGCGCAGCCGGCGCTGCGCGTCGCGGTTGAGGGCCAGCACCTGCGTGTCGCGTTCGCCGACGACGAGCAGGGTCGGCGCGAGCACCTCGGGCAGGCGCGCGGCTGCCAGGTCGGGCCGACCACCGCGGGAGACGACCGCGCGCAGCCGGTGCGGCTGGTCCGCGGCCGCCCACAGCGCCGCGGCGGCGCCCGTGCTGGCACCGAAGTACCCGAGCGGCAGGTCACGCAGCCCCTCCTGCGTGCCGGTCCACCGGGTGGCGTCGAGCAGGCGGGAGGCGAGCAGGTCGATGTCGAAGACCCGGGCACGGTCCCGGGCCTCGTCCTCGGTGAGGAGGTCCATCAGCACGGTCCCCAGGCCCGCACCGTGCAGGTGCTCGGCGACGGCCGCGTTGCGGGGGCTGAGGCGGCTGCTGCCCGAGCCGTGGGCGAAGACCACGAGGCCCGTGGCGTCGGTGGGCACGGTGACCAGGGCCGGCAGGCCCCCGGCGGGAGTCGGCACGCGTCGTTCCACGGTGTCCGCGTCGCCGGGCAGCCGCGCCTGCTGCAGCAGAGCACGCACCTCGGCGTCGGCGACCTGCCGGAAGTCCTCGTACCAGGCGCCGACGGCGTACAGCTCGTCGGGCTCGCTGAGGCACACGAGGTCGTCGACGATCGACTGCAACCGCCCCACGACGTCACGCGCCGCGACCGGCACCGCGAGCACCACGCGCGCCGCGTCACGCGCCCGCAGCACCGCCACCGCGGCGCGCACGGTGGCGCCGGTGGCGATGCCGTCGTCGACCAGCACCACGGTCCGGCCGGCGACCTCGTGCCCCTCCGCGGCCCCGCGCCAGGTGGCGACCCGGCGCGCCACCTCGTCGGTGGCGCGAGCGGTGAGCGCCTCGACGTCCGGTGTCGGCACCAGCCGCGCGATCTCCGGGTTGAGCACCCGCACGCCGCCCTCGCCGACCGCCCCGAAGGCCAGCTCCGGCTGCCAGGGCACCCCCAGCTTGCGGACGACGACGACGTCCAGGGGGGCGCCGAGCTCGCGCGCCACC
>JBKHXE010000075.1:0-8832 GCA_046566185.1 Actinomycetes bacterium
TGTCGGTGAACCGCGAGAACCGGCGGCGCGTGTAGTGGCGGTCGGAGTGCTCGAAGCGTTCTCGGAGCTCGGGGTGCTCGACGGCGCGCTGCACACGGTCGCGGACCAGGTGGAGGAACTCCAGCCACGACGTGCCGTCCAGCCACCCGGAGTGCCCGCACCACACCAGGAGATGGCGTTCGGCGGACTCCTCGTCGGGGGACTGCCGGACGAGCTCCTGCACCTGGCTCCACAGCGCCGGGAGCGTCCCGTCGTCGAGGCTCGCCCAGATGAAGTCGTCGAGCTGCACGACCGGGTCGAGGCAGTGCTCCTCCCAGTCCGGGATGCAGTGGCAGCCGAGGAGCTGCGACAGCTCCGGCATCCCGTCCCGGCTGATCTCGGCCACGGGCGTCATCCTCTCTCGCTGAGCTCGGGGTAGGCGGTGTGGATGTAGACGGACCGGCCGTCGCGGGCCAGGACGACGACGACCTCGCTCGGGGGGCGGGTCTCGAACCCGTCGGTGGTCCGGCACAGCACCCGCCCGACGTCCTCGGGCACGGTCATCGTCAGCGTGAGCACCCCTGTTCCGTCGGCGGCCCACTGCCGGACGTCGGCCTCGTGGCGGCGCAGCGTCTCCGCGATCCACTGCTCGGCCGTGGCCCGGTCCGTCCACGCGGACGCCGTGCCGCTCCTCGGCACCGGT
Organism: Actinomycetes bacterium; assembly: GCA_046566185.1. Lineage (GTDB taxonomy): Bacteria > Actinomycetota > Actinomycetes > Actinomycetales > SCSIO-59966 > SCSIO-59966. The sequence goes on from JBKHXE010000075.1 coordinate 683, forward strand.
CCCCACACGCCCTCGTCGAAGACGGTCCCCTCGACCAGGCGGTCGCGCAGGTAGCGGTCGCCGACGTCGACGTGCCGGCGCAGGGTGTGCCCGAGCGCGTAGTGCTCGCTGGCGTCCAGGTCGACCGTGGTGAACAGCTCGTCCAGCGCCTGCAGCCTCGGTCGCGGGGCGTCCGGGTCGGCCATGTTGCGGGCGTGGCGGCGGCGCTCCTCCGGCGTGAGCGGCCTCAGCTTGCCGATCGGCACCGCCATCGCGAGCGTGCCGCCGACCGCCGCGCCCCACTCCCCCGCCCGCCAGTCCGGGCCGGCGACCATCTCGTCGAGCGTCCGCACCGGGTGGCGGACCATGGCGAGGACCCCCGGGACGACCCCGGCGACCGCCTCGTCCCACGCCTCCCGGTCGGTGACGAAGGCGCCGGTCAGCGACCAGACGCCCGCTACGGGGTCGGCCACCGCGTCCTGCCAGAACCGCGAGACCCCCGCCGCGAGGTGCCGGGACGGTCCGTGCGCGAGCGGCCCGGCCGCGGCGTGGACCGCCTCGAGCGCCGCGACGGCGTCCTGGACGGCCGCGCGGTAGGCCGCCTGTACCGCCTCGTAGTCGGCCCACGCGGCCTGCACCAGCGCCGCGGCGCGCTCCGACCCGTACTCGGCACCCTGGGCGCGCAGCGCGACCTCGAGGTCCGCGGCCGCCCACCGCATCCGCACCAGCAGCGGCGCCACCCGCTCCGCGTACGACGCCACGGCGTCCGCAGCCGCGGCGGCCAGCCGTCGGACGTCGTCCACGCAGCGGGCCAGCTCGCCGCGAGCCACGTCGGCGGCGGTCGCCGCCCCGCCGTACCACTGGGCGGGCTGGGTGGTCCCGACGGCTCCCGACGCCTCGTCCGCGAGCGCGGCCGCGCGCCGCAGTCGCTCGGCGTCGCCACGCGCGGCGCTCACGTCGACCGCCGGCACCGGCATCGCCTCGCCGACAGCCGCCGTCATCGGACCCACCGGGCGTCGCTGCGGGCGTAGGAGTCCGCGGCCACGCGTAGCGCTTCGTCCAGGGCGGTGGCGCGCGCCACGGCGGTCCCGGCTGCCGCCTCGAGCACGGCCACCGCGCGGCCGGCAGCGGCGGCCAGCTCGAGGTCCGCCGCCCAGGCATGGCGCGAGACGGACCGCAGCGCCGTCCGCGCCGCGATCAGGGCCGCCCCGACGTCACCGGCGGCCGACGCCGCTGCGAGCAGCAGTGCCGGGTCCACGCCGAACCGCGCCGGGGTCGTCACGGGGCCCGACCGTAGGGACAAACCGTTCGCGGCCGCCGACGTTGTCCACAGGAAACGACAAGCGACCGGTGACGCTGCTCTGTTCAGGTGGGTGCCGGGGCGTGATCCGCACGACACTCAACCGCCCCCCGGGGGGCGCCGATAACGGCCTCGTGCCGTGCCCATCCACGCTGCGTCGTCCGGCTGCCGCCGTGCTGCTGGCGGCTGCCCTGGTCGCGCCGGTGCTGGCCTCGACGGCGACCGCCGCGCCGCCCACGGCCGCCGAGGTCGCCGAGCAGCGCACCGAGGCCGACCGGCTGCGCGAGCAGGCCGACGACCACGAGGGTGAGGTCGCGGCCGCCCAGACCCGGCTCGCCGAGCTGTCGAGTGCCGCCGGCGCCGCCCTCGAGCGCTACACCGTCGCGGTGCAGCAGCAGGCCGCGGCCGAGGCCGCGCACTGGGAGGAGTCGGAGCGCCTGTCCCTCGCCCGGTCCGCCCTCGACACGACGCGCGGCGACCTCGGGCGCTGGGCCGCGCAGACGTACCGAGACGGCGCGGGCACCTCCACGTACGAGGGGTTCATGACGCTGCTCGAGGCGAGCAGCCCCGAGGACCTCAGCGAGCGCATGGTCATGCTCGAGGTCGTCGGCCGCTCGCAGGGCGGCACCGTGAAGGAGGCCGACGAGGCGGCGAGGAGCCAGGCGGACGCCGCACTGCGGGCCGAGCAGACGTCGATGGCCGTGCGCGAGGCGACGGAGGCGGCCGTCGCGGCCAAGGCCGAGAGCGACCGGCTCGTCGCAGCCCAGCGGGAGGAGGTGGCCCGACTCGAGGCGCTGCTCGCCGCGAGCCAGGGCGCCGCCGCCGACGCCGAGGCCGAGGCGAAGCGCCTCGCGCAGGCGCGGGCCGCCGTCGAGCGGGGACAGACGAGCAGCGCGCGGCCGACGAACCTCGACGGCATCAACACCGTCACGGGCGCCACCGGCGACTGCCGCGGCACCGGCGTGGAGCGCTACCCCAACGGGCAGATCCCGGCCTCCGCGCTCTGCCCGCTGTGGGGCGCGCCGGGGCACCTGCTGCGCGCCGACGCCGCGTACGCGTTCGACCGCCTCGCGGAGGCCTACGCCTCGGCGTTCGGCGAGCCCATCTGCGTGACGGACTCCTACCGCACCTACGAGGCGCAGGTGCGGCTCCGCGCGGCGAAGCCGCACCTGGCCGCTGTCCCGGGCACCAGCAACCACGGGTGGGGCACCGCGGTCGACCTCTGCGGCGGCATCCAGCGGTTCGGCACCGCCGAGTACCAGTGGATGCAGCTCAACGCGCCGCTGTACGGCTGGTTCAACCCGGCGTGGGCGCAGCAGGGGGGCAGCAAGCCCGAGCCGTGGCACTGGGAGTTCGGCGGCTGACCGGCCGCTACGCGCCCCGCACCAGCGGGAAGGGGGCGGCGACGAGGCCCTCGTCGGTCTGCACGTGGTACCGGCTGCGTCCGCGCTTGACGATCTCCCCGCGGAGGCCGGCGAACCGACCGCGACCCAGGAGCACGACCATCGACCCGACGGGGAGCCGACCGGCGGCGGCCGCCGACACCGGCGACGGAGCCGCCTCGACGGAGCGGGCGGCCACCTGCGGCGTGGCCCCAGCGGCGCGCAGGCGGCTGAGCTCTTCCACGTACGCGGGCGGCATCGCCACGACCTGCCCCCGGTAGCGCCAGGCGATGACGTGGCGCGGGTCGAACGTCCGCGCGCAGACGCCGCAGGCCTGCACCCGCGTCGGGCGGCGGTACCGCCGCACCTCGTGACCGGCAGCGCAGGTACCGACCCACGGCGCGTCCGGGCGGGGGGTCGAGCTGGACAGGCACCTCTGCCCCGAGCAGCCGATGCGCAGCGCCTGGGCCCGCCAGACGGCGTCGTGGCCGTGCTCGGGGCCGACGAGGGCGTGGGCGATCTCGTGCAGGACGGTGTCGCGGACCTCGGCCTCGTCGTGCAGCTCGGTGAGCACCCGGCTGAGGCCGATCTCGCGCCGGGCGGCGCGACAGACCCCCGCCCGGGTACGGGCGTTGTCGAGGACGAGCTTCCACTCGTGCAGCCCGTGCTGGTCCATCAGGTCGCGGGCGAGTCGCCTGGCGTCAGCGGTGCGCACGGCGGCCTCCGGTCGGGTCGGTGCGGGCGGGCACGGCGACGTGGTCAGTCGGCGGCCGGCACGACGAGGGTCTGGCCGGCGACGACCCCGGAGGACGGGAGCCCGTTGAGCTCGACGATCTCGGCGATCACGTCGCGCACATCCTCGCCCGGCGAGGCGGACTCCGACGCGATCCCCCACAGCGTGTCGCCCGGCACGACGACGACCTCCACCGCGGCGGCGTCGCGCACCGCGTCGCCCGCCGTCGCCTGGCCCGTGCCGAGAACGCCGACGACGGTCGCCGCGACGGTCGAGACGAGCAGCGTCAGCGCGAGCCGACCCCGGCGCGTGATCCGCAGGGGTGCCGCCGGGCCCGCCAGCGCGGGCCGGACGCGGGAGATCGGGAAGGCCAGCACGACGGCGTCGCGCTGCCGGCGGCCGGCGAAGGGTCGGTCGGTCACGTGGTCGACGGTCACTGCACTCATCGGGCACCTCCGTGGCGCTCATCGGGACGTCTCGAACCTCTGTTCGATTCGAACGCCTGTACGGTTTCTAGCAGTCCTGGGCGGGGCCTGTCCACCCCGGGTCGAACGCCTGTACCCGTACATCCGTTCGCTTCCGTGCTGAGAGCACCTCAGCAGGCACCACCGACAACGCCCTCCGGCGAGGGTGTCAGCGTCGGCGACGGGCCACCGCCGCGGTGCCGGCCACGGTCACGGCGGCCAGCACCGCCGCCAGCGCCACCGCGGTCGACTCCGTCGTGCCGGCCGTCCGCGCGACCGCGACCCAGCCCAGCGCCCAGACGACGGCCGCCGGGAAGGCCAGCCGGCCCCGGCCCTGCCAGGTCACGCGTTCGGCCACCACCCCGGTCAGGGCCACCACCAGCACCGACCACGCGGTGCGGCCCGGCGGCGCGCCGGCCAGCGGCGACGCCTCGCCGAGCGCGACGACGTGCGCCACCGTCGCCACGCTGACCCACCCGAGGTACAGGCCGGTCGTGCCGTCGAGCAGCACACGCTCCCAGCGGCCCCGCGGCGCGTCGGCGAGCAACCGGCCGTAGGCGACCACCAGGGACACGAGCACCATCACGATCAGCACCGCGGTCAGCCACGGCACCCCGGCCCGGGCGGCGACGACCCAGCCCGCGCCGGCGACCATCGACACCGCGAGGGGCACGTCCACGCGACGCACGCGCTCGTCGTGCCGACGGGCCCCGCCGGCCTGCCAGACCGCGAACGCCGCGAGACCCGCGGAGATCGGCGTCCAGACGGCGACGGCGGGACCGGCCGGCGCGACGAGCGACGCCTCGGTCGCCAGGGCACCGGCAGCCGCCCCCGCGACCGGTGGGCCACCGAGGGCGCCGACACCGGCGGCGAGACCGAGCAGGGCAACGGCACCGCTGAGCAGGACGAGCAGCTGGCGAGGGGACATGACCGCGATCGTCCCGTGCCCACCGCCGGGCGCATCGCGGGGGCGACACGCTCGAACACCTGTTTGAACACCGGCACCCGGAGGGCTACCGTGATCACGACGACCCGGCCGGGCGGGTCACACGACAGGAGGGTGCAGCGTGGCGAGCAAGCGCACGGACGACGGGGCGACGGTCCACGAGATGCCCGACACCCCGGCCGGCGGTGACGGCCTCACGGCGCGGCAGCGCACGATCCTCGAGTGCATCCGGCACGCGGTGGAGTCGCGCGGGTACCCGCCGAGCATGCGGGAGATCGGCCAGGCCGTGGGCCTGACGAGCCCGAGCAGCGTCGCGCACCAGCTGGCCGCCCTCGAGCGCAAGGGCTACCTGCGCCGCGACCCGAACCGGCCGCGCGCCATCGAGGTCGTCGCCCCGGACGCCGGACGCCGCCCCGCGGCACCGGCCGAGCAGCCGGCGCCGGACGTCGACGAGACCGGCATCGGGGACGAGCGCCCGGCGGCGTCCTACGTGCCCGTCGTCGGCCGGATCGCCGCCGGCGGCCCGATCCTCGCCGAGCAGGCGGTGGAGGACGTGTTCCCGCTCCCCCGGCAGCTCGTCGGGGACGGCCAGCTCTTCCTGCTCAAGGTCTCCGGCGACTCGATGGTGGACGCGGCGATCTGCGACGGTGACTGGGTCGTGGTGCGTCAGCAGCCCGTCGCGGAGAACGGCGAGATCGTCGCCGCGATGATCGACGGCGAGGCCACGGTGAAGACCCTCAAGCGCCGCGACGGGCACGTCTGGCTGCTGCCCCACAACGCGGCGTACGAGCCGATCGACGGCGACGACGCCACGATCCTCGGTCGCGTCGTCGCGGTCCTCCGCAGCGTCTGATCCCGCGCGCCGCACCGCGGTCACGCGCCCCGGACGACGCGAGGTCGCCGTCAGCGACGCGCCGCGCAGGCGATGCAGGTGCGGGCGCTGGGCCGGGCCGCCAGCCGGGCGGCCCCGATCGCCGCGCCGCACCGCTCGCAGGTGCCGTAGGTCCCGGCCCGCACCCGCGTCATCGCCTGCTCGACGTCGGCGAGGTGGGCGCGCGCCTGCTCCAGCAGCGCCTGCAGCTGGGCCCGGCTGACGGCGACGCCCCCGGACCCGTCCGGGTCGTGCTCGTCGTCGGTGGCGACGAGGCTGGCGGAACCGGCCAGCAGCTCGAGGTCGCGGCTGAGGGACGCCACGCGCTGGGCGGCCTCGTCCCGCTCGCCGGCCAGCCGGCCGAGCGCGCCGCCGACGTCGGTCGTGCTCATCGCAACGCGTCCAGGGCCAGCTTGACGTCGTCCGCGTCGTTCCAGAGGTGGAAGGCGATGCGCACCCTGCCCGCCCTGGCAGCGACCGTCGCCCCCGCCGCCTGGAGGCGGGCGAGCCGCGAGCCGTCGGGGTCGGGCAGCGAGACGACGGGCTGTCCGGCCGGATCGACGCCGAGCTCGGCGCGGAGCCGGTCGGCCAGCCCGGCGTCGTGAGCGCGTACCTCCGCGATGTCCAGCGAGGCGAACAGCTGCAGGGCGGGCACGGTGCCGACCCAGCACAGCCACGCCGGGGAGACGTCGAAGCGGCGGGCGTCGGTCGCCAGCTGCATCCCGGGTCCGTACACCGAGGCCCACACGTCCTCTCCGGCGTACCACCCGGCGCTGGTCGGACGCACCCGCGCGGCGACGTCCGGGGTCATCGTCATGAACGCCGAGCCGCGCGGGGCGCAGAGCCACTTGTAGGCCGCGGTGACGGTGACGTCGAACCGTGACGCGTCGACAGGCATCCACCCCGCCGCCTGGGTGAGGTCGCACAGCGTCGTGGCGCCGACCCGGCGGGCCGCCTCGGCGACGGCGTCGGCGTCCACCACCGACCCGCAGGCGCTCATCGCGAGCGAGAACGCGACCAGGTCGGTGCCGGGCACCACCTCGTCGGCGAGCGCCTCGCGCGGCACGTGCCGCACGGTCACGCCCCGGTCCGCGTGCACGAGGAACGGGAAGACGATCGACGAGAAGTCGCCGTCCACGCACACGACGCGCGCGCCGTCCGGCAGCGACGAGGCCACCGTGCCGGCCAGCACCGACACCTGGGAGCCGACCGCGACCCGCTCGACCGGCACTCCCACGAGCCCGGCGAAGAGCCGGCGTGACTCCGCGACCGACGCGTCGTACGCCGCCGGGCCGGCCTGGCCGCGCTGCCACTGGTCGAGCGACGTCCGCAACGCCTGCACCACCTCGCGGGGCGGCAGCCCCAACGAGGCGGCGTTGAGGTAGCCCGGCACCGGGTCGAAGCGGCGGCGGGCGTCGTCGAGAGCCGTCATGAGGCCAGCGTGCTTGCCCCGCGAACCAGTACACAACCACGTTTCCCGTTCTCGACTGCGCACCATGCGCGCCGTCGCCGAGGCCGGGACCATCTCCGGAGTCACCCGCCTGCCGGGCACCAGCCAGCCGGCCGTCAGCCAGCAGGTGCGGCGCCTGGAGCGCCGCCTCGGCACCGCACTGCTCGAGCGAGCGGGTCGCAGCGTCCGGCTCACCGAGGCCGGCGCCGTGCTGGCCCGTCACGGCGCGGCGGTGACGGCCGCCGTGGACGCCGCGAGCGAGGAGGTCGCCGCGCTCACCGGGCTGCGCGCCGGACGGGTGCGTCTCGTCGCGTTCCCCTCGTCGTCCGCGACGCTCGTGCCACGGGCCCTGGCCCTGCTCCGCTCCCGGCACGCCGGCGTCCGCGCAGCTCACCGAGGCCGAGCCGCCCGAGGCCCTCGACGAGCTGCGGGCCGGCCCGGCGGACGTCGCGGTGTCGTTCACCTACGAGGGCGGGCCGGACGACGACCTGGAGGGTCTCGCCGTCCGGCCGCTGCTCGAGGACGCGCTGTGGCTCGCCACCCCGGCCGGGCACCCCGTCCCGGCTGCGCGACCCGCCGAGGGCTTCTCGCCCCAGGTCGCCTACGCCACCGACGACGACGTCGCCGTCCTCGGTCTGGTGGCCGCGGGTCTCGGCGTGGCCGTCCTGCCCGGACTCGTGCTCGGGACCGCGCGTCGTCCGGACGTCGACCTCGTCCCGCTGCAGCCGACGTCGACCCGACGCGTGCTCGCCGTGACGACGCCCGACCTGCAGCGCGTGCCCGCGGTCACCGCTGCGCTCGACGCGCTCGGCGACGCGGCCGGACCGCTCGCGGTCACCGCTGCAGGTGCTGGTAGTCCGGGTTCCGCCACCGGCCGCCCCAGGTGAACCCGGCGTCGAGGAACGCCTGCAGCGCCGGCGACCCGGCGCGCAGCATGCCGGGCCGGTCCTGGGACCGGTCGGCGAACGCGGCGCCCGCCGGCGGCAGCACGTCCCCGCCCAGCAGATAGGGGTTCTCGACCGGGT
>JBKHXE010000076.1:0-8137 GCA_046566185.1 Actinomycetes bacterium
ACCGGCTCCCAGCCGACGTTCCACGCGACGAACAGGAACCCGCCGGCGACGCCGAGCACGCTGGCGACGACGATGTCGACGACCCGCCAGCGCGGCCGCGCGGTCGAGGTCCAGCCCGCCACCCACAACCCGGCGAGGACCGCCAGGAGGGCCGCGGGGACCGTCAGGTCGGCCAGCGGCGTCCCGAACAGGCTCGGCCGGCCGGGCAGGCCGACCGCCCAGACGACCGCGCCGACGACGACGCCGGCGACGGCGATCGCGGTGGCGGTGGGGGTGAGCCGGCGGTCGGTGGCCGGCTGGTTCTGGGGCTGGTTCTGCGTGGTGCTCATGGTGCGCCTCCCGTGCGTCACAGGAGGGGAGACCTCCGGCGGACGGCGCGCATCGCGTCGTCCGACGGGGGTCCGAGATGCCCGACTTCCTCCACCGGTGCTAACCGGATCAGGTTCGAGGGTCTGCGGTGGCCCGCACTCTCAGCGCCCTGCTGGCGCTCCCCTGTCGTACCCGATCACGGTACACCGCCCGGTTGCCGGCCGGGCAGGCCTGCGGCACCGTGGTCGCCGTGGGAGCGTTCGTGTGGAAGGTCCTGGGGTTCGGCTCGGCGATCCTCTCCGGGGTCGCCGCCCGCAAGGTGCTGACCGCCGCGTGGCGCAAGGGCACCGGCGACGACCCGCCGGCCAACCCGGAGTCCCCGGACACGACGTGGGGCCAGGCGGTGATGTGGGCGCTGGCGTCCGGCGCGGCGATCGGTCTCGCCCGCATGCTCGCCGCCCGCAAGGCCGCCGACTTCTACCGCAAGTCCACCGGGCACCTGCCGCGCGGGCTCGAAGAGGTGCAGTAGCTCAGAGCAGCGACAGGAACCAGCGCAGCACCGGGATGAGCACCGGCGCGCTGACGAGCACGAGCCCGAGGACGACGAGCGCGGCCAGCCCGCGCGCGAGCGGCGACGGCTCACCGCGGCGCGGCTGACGCAGGGCTCTCAGGACCACGGCGCTCATCCTCCCACGCCCCCGCCCCGACCTCTGGCCCGACCTCTGGAGGGTTTGGGGGGTCTCAGGGCCTGCTGAGACCCCCCAAACCCTCCATAGGTCGGGCGAGGGGGACGCCGGGGCGGTAGGCGAGGTGCAGGTGGTCGGGCGCGTCGAGGACGACGAGGTCGGCCCGGGCGCCCACGCCGAGGTGGCCGACGTCGTCCCGCTGCAGCGCCCGGGCACCCCCGGCGGTCGCCGCCCACAGCGCCTCGGTCGGCGTCATGCCCGTCTCACGCACCGCGAGCGCGATGCAGAGCGGCACGGACGACGAGAAGCACGTGCCGGGGTTGCAGTCGGTCGCGAGCGCGACGGTGACGCCGGCGTCGAGGAGGCGGCGGGCGTCCGGGTACGGCGAGCGGGTGGAGAACTCGACGCCCGGCAGCAGCGTCGCGACGGTGGACGACGACGCGAGGGCGTCGACGTCCGCGTCGGTGAGGTGGGTGCAGTGGTCGACGCTGGCGGCGCCGAGCTCGACGGCGAGGGCGACGCCGGGGCCCGGGGCGAGCTGGTTGCCGTGCACCCGCAGTCCCAGGCCCGCGGCCCGGCCGGCGAGCAGGACGGCGCGGGCGGCGTCCGCGTCGAAGGCGTGCGGCGAGGCGGGCTCGCAGAACACGTCGACCCACCGGGCGTGCGGCGCGCAGGCGGTGAGCATGGCGCCGGTGACGAGGCCGACGTAGTCGTCGCTGCGCCCGGCGTACTCGGGCGGGACGACGTGCGCGCCGAGGAACGTCGTCTCGGACGTCACCTCGCGCGCGAGCCGTAGCGCCCGCTCCTCGTCGGCGACGGTCAGCCCGTAGCCGCTCTTGACCTCCACCGTGGTGGTGCCCTGCGCGCGCATCTCGGCGACGAGCGAGGCGAGTCGCGCCCGCAGTACGTCGTCCGGCGCGGCCCGGGTGGCGGCCACCGTCGACGCGATGCCGCCGCCGTCGTAGCGCTCGCCGCGCATCCGGGCGGCGAACTCCGCCGACCGCTCCCCCGCGAACACCAGGTGCGCGTGGGAGTCGACGAACCCCGGCACCACGGCGCGCCCGGCGACGTCGACCCGCTCGTCGGCGTCCGGCGCGGTGGACGCGGGGCCGACCCAGGCGACGCGACCGTCGTCGACGACGAGGGCGGCGCCCGTCAGCGTGCCGACCTCGGCGTCGTTCGTGACGAGCTCGGCGATGCCGGTGACGAGCGTGCTCATACGTTCTCCCACAACGGGTCGATGGCCCCGGCGAGCAGCCGGCCGACGTCACCGAGGCGGTGCACGCCGCCCTCGACGACGACGCGGCCGCCGACGACGACCGTGTCGACGTCGGGCGCGCCCGCCGCCATGACGACCTGGGCCGGGTTCGCGCCGGCCGTCCGCACCGTGTCGAGCCGGACGGCGACGAGGTCGGCGACCTGCCCGGCCGCCAGGCGTCCGGCGTCGGGCCGGCCGATCGCCGCGTGCCCCCGCCGGGTGAGGGCGTCGACGAGCTCGGACGGCGTGAAGCGGCCCCGGCGTCCGGTGGCGAGGCGCTCGTACTGCTCGACCCGACGTGCCTCCTCCAGCAGGTCGACGGCCGCGTGCTGGTCACTGCCGAGGCACAGCGGCGAGCCCGCGTGCGCGAGATCCAGCGCCGGGCCGATGCCGTCGGCGAGGTCGGCCTCGGTGGTCGGGCAGAGGCACACCGCGGTGCCGGTCGCCCCCAGGCGGCGGACGTCGTCCGGCGTCAGGTGGGTGGCGTGGACGGCGGTGGTCGCCGCGCCGAGCGCGCCGGCGTCGTCGAGCAGGGCGGTGGGGGTGCGCCCGTGCACCGCGAGGCATGCCTCGTTCTCGGCCGGCTGCTCGGACAGGTGCACGTGCAGCGGGCGACCGCGGGCGGCGTCCACCACGTCGGCGAGCTGGTCGGCCGGCACGGCCCGCACCGAGTGGACCGCCGCGCCGACGGTGAACGCGTCGTCCGGCGCCAGGCCGGCGACGCGCTCGGCCCACGCGGCGGCGTCCCCGTCCGAGAACCGTTGCTGCACTGGGCCGAGCGGTAGGTGACCGCTCGCGTCGAGGCCGCCGGCGAGGTAGCAGGTGTCGAGCAGCGTGAGCCGCACCCCGGCGTCGAGCGCCGCCTGCCGCAGCGCCGCGGCCATCGCGTTCTGGTCGTCGTAGCGCACGCCGCCCGGCGCGTGGTGGAGGTAGTGGAACTCCCCCACCGCGGTCACCCCGGCGAGCGCCATCTCGGCGTACGCGGCCCGGGCGAGCGCGAGGTAGGTGTCGGGGTCCAGCCGGGACGCGACGGAGTACATCCGGTCCCGCCAGGTCCAGAACGTCCCCCCGCCGTCGTGGGTGCGTCCGCGCAGAGCGCGGTGGAAGGCGTGGCTGTGCGCGTTCGCGAAGCCGGGCAGCACGAGACCTGGCAACCGGACGTCGTCCGGCGCCGGCGGCGTCCCGGCGTGCACGCCGGTGATGCGACCTGACGAGGTGAGGACGCGCACCGCGGCCCGCGGTGCGCCGTCCACCCAGGCGTGCTCGCACCAGTAGCCGGTCACGCCGCGCCCCCCGGGCGCGTCAGTCGCGGACGACCAGCACCAGCAGCGCGAGCGCCGACGCGGTGGCGCCGAGCATCACGGCGGCCATCGGCACGGCGGAGGTGGTGCCGAGCGCCCCGACGAGCGGCGCCGCCAGACCGCCGATCGTGAACTGCATGGCGCCGAGCATCGCCGCCGCCGTGCCCGCCGCCTCGCCGTGTCGGCTCAGCGCCAGCGCCGGCGTGTTGGGGAACGCGAAGCCGCACGTCGCGATGATGACGCCGAGGGGTGCGAGCACGCCCGCCAGACCGCCGACGCCGGTCGCGGTCAGCGCCACGAGCACCAGGGCCGCCAGCGTCGCGACGCCCACCGCTGCGGTCAGCACCTGCCGCGGCGGGTACCAGCGCAGCACGACCGGGTTCAGCTGCGTCGCCGCGACGATGCCCAGCGCCATCGAACCGAAGACCACGGCGTAGTCCTGCTCGCTCAGCCCGTAGAGGGCCTGCAGCACGAACGGTGAGCCGGAGATGTAGGAGAACAGCGCGGCGAACATCAGCCCGCCGACCCCGGCGAGCGCCAGGAACGGTCGGTCGCGCAGCAGGGAGCGGTAGGTCGCGAGCGTGGCTCGTGGCCGGGCGGAGCGGCGCCGCTGCGGCGGCAGCGTCTCCCGCAGGCCGACGGCGGCCACCGCGACCAGGAGCACCGCGGCCACCGCGAGGACGACGAAGATCCCGCGCCACGAGGTCAGCCGCAGCACCTGCCCGCCGAGCGTCGGCGCGAGCACCGGCGCGACCCCCATGACGAGCATGAGGCGAGAGAGCAGCTTCGCGGCGGCCAGGCCGGAGAACAGGTCGCGCACGATCGCCATCGCCACCACGGAGATCGCGGCGCCCGCCAGTCCCTGCAGCACCCGGGCACCGACGAGCGTCACGACGTCCGGCGCCGCGGCGGCCAGCAGGCTCGTCACGCCGTGGCCCACCAGCCCGAGCAGCAGGGGCCTGCGGCGCCCCACGGCGTCCGACAGCGGCCCGACGATCAGCTGGCCGAGACCCAGGCCGACGAGCATCCCGGTCAGGGTCGCCTGGACCGCGGCGTCGCCGGCCCGCAGGTCGGTCGCCAGCGACGGCAGCGCCGGCAGGTACATGTCGATGGTCAGGGGCCCGATCGCGATGAGCGACCCGAGCACGAGCACCAGCTGGGCGTAGCGACGACGGGAGAGCGGCGCGGGCCGCTCGAGGCCGGGTGCGGGGGCTGTCGTCGTCACTGTGCTCACGTTCCCACCGCAAGTCCGCACGGCGCCATCTCATTCCCGCGTGCCCCCGGTCAGGTGCGCCACAACCTCCGCGAGGGCCTCGACGCCGGCCAGGCAGTCCGCCTCGTCGGCGTGCTCGGACGGCGAGTGCGACGTCCCGGTGGGGTTGCGGACGAACAGCATCGCGGCCGGCACCCCGGCCGCAGCGAGGATCCCGGCGTCGTGCCCGGCACCGGTCGGCAGGACGGGCACGCCGCCCATCACGCCCCCCAGAACGCCGGCCAGCTCGTCGCGCAGTCCGACCGGGAAGTCGACGGCGGGCGTCCAGGACTCCTCGGCCGGCTCCACACCCGCTGCCGCGCCGACGTCCGCCACGACGCGGCGGACGGCGTCCTCGGCGGGCCCCCGGGCGTCCAGCCACGCCGTCACCGACGCCGCGATGGCGTTCACCCCGTTCGGCCGGACGTCGACCTTCCCGACCGTCGCCAGCGCGCCGTGCCGGTAGGCGGCCACGCGGGCGCCGCTGACGACGTCGGCGAGGCGGAGCATCGGGTCGTCACGGTCCTCGAGCCGCGTGGTGCCGGCGTGGTCGGCACGCCCCGGCAGGTCGAGTCGCCAGCGGCCGTGCGGCCAGATGGCGCTCGCCACGGCGACCGGGGCGTCGGGCAGGTCGACGAGCGCACGCCCCTGCTCGATGTGCAGCTCCAGGAACGTGCCGACGCGGCGCAGGGTCTCGTCGTCGCGTCCGAGCGTGTCGACGTCCACGCCGGCCGCGCGCGCGGCCTCGCCGAGCGCCGTGCCGCCGTCGTCGGTGAGGCCGCGGGCCCGGTCCGGGTCGAGCGCCCCGGTGAGGATCCGCGACCCGGCGCACGCGACGCCGAACCGGGCCCCCTCCTCGTCGGCGAAGCAGACGACGCCGACCGGGCGGTCCGGCGCCCAGCCGCGGCGGCCCAGCACGTCGAGCGCGGCGAACGCGCCGACCACCCCCAGGGGTCCGTCGAACGCGCCGCCGTCGGGCACCGAGTCCAGGTGCGAGCCCAGGACGACGCCGGGGCGGCCGGCGGCCACCGCGGCGTCCGGGTCCGACGTCCAGGCCCACAGGTTGCCCGCGCGGTCGGTGGTCAGATCCAGACCCCGCGCCACGGCCTGCGCGGTGAACCACTCCCGCAGCGCGGCGTCCTCGCGCGTCCAGGCGAAGCGGCGGTACCCGCCGGTGCGCGGGTCGCGGCCGACGAGCTCGATCTCCCGCCACATGCCGACGAAGCTCACCAGTACCCTCCCGGGGTATGAGCGAAGACCGCGCCCTCGCCGCCGCCGAGGCCCTCGGACTGTCCTACCACGTCACCCGCCACGGGCCCGTCCGCTCGCTGGCGGAGGCCGCCGAGGCCCGCGGCGTCGCGCCGTCCGCCGTCGTCAAGACGCTGGTGGTGCGGCGCGCGGACGACGACTTCCTCTTCGTCCTGGTGCCCGGCGGCCGTGAGATCTCCTGGCCGAAGCTGCGGGCTCTGCTCGGCGTCAGCCGCCTGTCGATGCCGGACGCCGACACCGCCCGCGCCGTCACCGGGTACGTGCGTGGCACCATCACGCCGCTCGGCTCGACCCGCGCCTGGCCGGTCGTCGCGGACGCCTCGCTCGGCGGCACCGTCTCGATCGGCGGTGGCGCCCACGGCGTGGCGCTGTCGGTGGACGCCGACGAGCTGGTCCGGGCGCTGGGCGCGCAGGTCGCCGACGTCACCGAGCTCTCCTGAGCCTCACGAGCGCTCCCGCATCGGCACCCGCACCCCGCGCTCGGCGGCCACCCGCTCGGCGATCGGGTACCCGGCGTCCACGTGCCGCAGCACGCCCATGCCGGGGTCGTTCGTCAGCACCCGCTCGAGCTTCTGCGCGGCGAGTGGCGTCCCGTCGGCGACGCTGACCTGACCGGCGTGGATCGACCGGCCGATCCCGACGCCACCGCCGTGGTGGATCGATACCCAGGTGGCCCCGGAGGAGGCGTTGACCAGCGCGTTGAGCAGCGGCCAGTCGGCGATCGCGTCGGACCCGTCGGCCATCGCCTCGGTCTCCCGGTAGGGCGAGGCGACCGAGCCGCAGTCGAGGTGGTCGCGACCGATCGCGATCGGGCCCTTGAGCTCGCCCGACGCCACCATCTCGTTGAACTTCAGCCCGGCCCGATGCCGTTCGCCGTAGCCGAGCCAGCAGATCCGCGCCGGCAGGCCCTGGAAGTGCACCCGCTCGCCGGCCATGGTGATCCACTTGCGCAGCTTCTCGTCCTCGGGGAACAGCTCGAGGATCGCCTTGTCCGTCGCGGCGATGTCGGCCGGGTCGCCGGACAGCGCCGCCCACCGGAAGGGGCCCTTGCCCTCGCAGAACAGCGGCCGGATGTAGGCCGGGACGAAGCCGGGGAACTCGAACGCCCGCGCGAACCCGCCCTTGCGCGCCTCGTCTCGGATCGAGTTGCCGTAGTCGAAGACCTCGGCGCCCTTGTCCTGGAAGCCGACCATCGCGGCGACGTGGGCGGCCATCGAGTCGCGCGCCTTCTCGGTCAGCTCCTCCGGCGCCTTCTCCCGCAGCTTGGCCCACTCCGCGAACGCGATGTTGCGCGGCAGGTAGTACAGCGGGTCGTGCGCGGAGGTCTGGTCGGTGACGATGTCGATCGGCGCGTCCTGCGCGAGCAGCGCCGGGACCATGTCGGCGGCGTTGCCGAGCACCCCGATCGACAGCGGCCGGCGCTCGTCGCGCGCTTGCACGGCGAGCGCCAGCGCCTCGTCCAGCGAGTGGGCGCGGACGTCGAGGTACCGGTGCTCGATGCGCCGCTCGATGCGCGACTCGTCGCACTCGATGCAGATCGCGACGCCGTCGTTCATGGTGACCGCGAGCGGCTGCGCGCCGCCCATCCCGCCGAGCCCGGCGGTGAGGGTGATCGTGCCGGCGAGCGTGCCCCCGAACCGCTTGTCGGCGACCGCGGCGAACGTCTCGAACGTGCCCTGGAGGATGCCCTGGGTCCCGATGTAGATCCAGGATCCGGCGGTCATCTGACCGTACATCGTCAGCCCGAGGTGCTCGAGGCGCCGGAACTCCTCCCAGTTCGCCCAGTCGCCCACCAGGTTGGAGTTGGCGATCAGCACGCGCGGCGCCCACTCGTGCGTGCGCATCACGCCGACCGGCTTGCCGGACTGGACGAGCAGGGTCTCGTCGGGCTCGAGCGTCTGCAGCGTGCGGACGATCGCGTCGTAGGCCTCCCACGACCGGGCCGCCTTGCCGGTGCCGCCGTAGACCACGAGGTCGTCGGGGCGCTCGGCGTTGTCGGGGTCGAGGTTGTTCATCAGCATCCGCATCGGCGCCTCGGTCTGCCACGTCCTGCACGACAGCT
>JBKHXE010000077.1:0-12591 GCA_046566185.1 Actinomycetes bacterium
CGACGCCGTGCAGCCATGCGACGCCCGGGAGCCCGAGCCAGGTCTCGACCCGCCAGGCCACGACCTCCGGCAACCACTGGGTGGCGAACCACGGTCTGGTCGCGAAGGGAGTGAGCTGACCGGGGTCAGTCAGCGACCACCCGGTGGAGAACTCCTCGCCGAGGCGAAGGTGCCACCAGGTGTCGGGGTCGTCGATCGGCCGTGCTGCGAGCCGAGTGACAAACGCGAACAGAAGAGCCAGCGCCACCAGCGACAGCGCGCCGATGAGGCGAGCGTGGACCCTCTGCGACGTCGTGGTCGATGGCGGGCTAACGCCTGTCACCGTGGTGGTCACGAACGACAGCGTGGCGTTCATGCGATGTCCGGGTCACGCCGTCCGGCCAGAACTGTCCGTTCGGCTGAGCAGCGGTCCGCGATTCGGACCGCTCACTCAGCGCGCTGGCGAGTACACCGGCAGGCACCGCTCGCCACCGGAGACGTCCACCACCCTGAACGACTGCACCCGTGTCGAGACCGCACTGGGGTCGGCGGCGAGGGCCGGGTCCTTGCCGATCCGCGGCACCTCGACCGTCTCCCCGGCGCGGCGGTACGTCACGGACTCCTGCGGGTGGTCCGCCGCGTACTCCAGGAACTCGCTCCACACCACGGCGTAGCCGGAGTCGACCAACCGGTCGAGGTCGCCGTCCGAGGTCGCGAGGATCTCCACCTGATCGCGCTGCTGGCCCGTCAGGTCGAGGGTCCGCGGGACCACCAGGTGGTTGGTCTCGCCGGCCACGGTGCGCAGGTTGCTGTACATGTTCCAGCCGAAGCCGGTCTTGACCTCCAGGTACGGCGTCAGGCCGTTGAGGGCGACGACGACGGGGACGAGGAGGAGCACCGGGGCCGTGGTCCGGACGACGTGACGGGCCGGGCGTGACGCCGTCCGCAGGGTGGCAGCCAGCACGAGCAGCAGGGTGCCGGTGCCGAGGAGGAACCAGGCACCGTGACCCAGCAGCACGGCCACGGCGTGCTGGGGGCCGAGCTCGCCGGTGGCGGCGGCCCAGGTGACGACGGCCGCGGCCGCGCAGCCGAGGGTGACCAGCAGCCAGCGTACGGACTCGCGGACACGGTCCCGCAGGGCCGCCAGGCGTGCCGCGACGGCGTTCACCTGCGCCTCGTCGGCGAAGAGCAGGAACGTCGCGAAGAGCACCGAGGAGAAGTCCCAGAAGTGCTGGTGCAGGTCCAGCGCCAGGGACCAGTGGAAACCCAGGGCGAGCAGCAGCCCCAGCCGCCGGGTGCGCCGGAGGAACAGCAGGACCGGCACCGACAGCTCCACCGCGGCGGCCAGCAGCGCCGTCGCCAGGCCGAGCGCCGGCCGCTCGCCGACGGACAGCCCGCTCAGCCCCCAGGAGGAGACGATCTGGTCCTGGAAGAACACGGCGCAGCTCGTCGACGGGTCGAAGAACCCGGTGTTGAGCTTGGCGAACGCGGCGAAGGAGTAGGCAGCCAGGAGGGTCGCCCTGGCGGCGGGGGCGAACGCGGCCCACGTCGCCGTGACGGGGTCCGAGCCCCCCCGCCGTCCCCGTGCGACGCACCAGGCGAGGACGTAGACGAGGCTGACCGCCGCAGCCAGCACCCAGTGGTTCCCGACCGTCGGCGCCTCCAGCCAGGCGCTCACCGGAACGAGGCAGCACAGGAGCAGCAGCGGGGCCTGGCGTCGCGGGCGCAGGCACACCGCGATCGCGGTGAGCCCGACGGCGACCTGCACGGCAGCGTGCCCGGCCGTGAGCTCCGCTATCGACGTGCGCGGGTTGCCCGCCAGGTGGAACAGGGCCGCCAGCCCCCACCAGAGGGCGAAGAGGGTTCTCGCCCGCGAGGCGACCTGCCGCCGTTCGGCGTCGGGTGGCGCGTCAGCCAACGCCGTCATCGCTCCACCTCCGCCCCTCCGGCCGGCCCGCCGTCCCAGGGACGGTAGACACCACGGCGACGGTCACGCCGGAGAACGACCACGGAGTCGTCCGTTCGACCGAGACACCCTGGCCCCCTCAACCCGCCAGGGACGGCGAGGAGGCCCGGTCCGCGGCCACCCGGCCGTACAGGGTGGTGCGCTGCTCGAGCCGGCGGCCGACCCGGGTGGCGAGGTCCCGGAACGTGTCCTCGTCGAGCAGCTGCCCGTGGGCCGCTCCCGCGGCGCGGCTGATGTTCTCGTCCATGAGAGTGCCGCCGAGGTCGTTCACGCCGGCCTGCAGCAGCTGTCCGGCGCCCTCCGGGCCGAGCTTGACCCACGACGCCTGGATGTTGTCGATGTCGCCGTGGTAGGCGATCCGGGCGACAGCGTGCACGAGCACCGTCTCCCGCCAGGTGGGGCCGCGCCGCGCGCCACGCTTCAGGTAGACCGGCGCCGCCATGTGCACGAACGGCAGGGGCACGAACTCGGTGAAACCGCCGGTCTCCCGCTGCAGCGCTCGGGTCCGCAGCAGGTGCCGCGCCCAGTGCACCGGCCGCTCGACGGAGCCGAACATGATGGTGATGTTGCTGCGCAGCCCGACGCCGTGCGCCGCCCGGTGCACCTCGAGCCACTCGTCCGTGCCGACCTTGTCGGGGCAGAGCACCGCACGGACCTCGTCGTCGAGGATCTCCGCGGCGGTGCCGGGCAACGAGCTCAGGCCCGCCTCCTTGAGGCGCAGCAGGTAGTCGGTCAGGGGCTCGCCCAGGCGTCGTGCCCCCTCCGCCACCTCGAGTGCCGTGAACCCGTGCACGTGGAGGTCCGGCACGGCGTCCTTCACCGCCCGCGCGACGTCGACGTAGAAGGAGCCGTCGAAGCTGGGGTGGATGCCGCCCTGCAGACACACCTCGGTGGCGCCGCGCTCGGCCGCCTCGACGGCCCGCGCCGCGACGTCGTCCAGCGTCAGCAGGTACGGGTTGCCGCGCAGGTTCAGCGAGAGCGGTCCCTTGGAGAACCCGCAGAACGTGCAGCGGAAGGTGCAGACGTTCGTGTAGTTGATGTTCCGGTTGACGACGTACGTCACCACGTCACCGACGGCCGTGGCGCGCAGCTCGTCGGCGAGCGCAGCCACCGCGGCCACCTCGGGCCCCCGGGCCCCGAAGAGCGTGACGAGCTCGGCCTCGCCGAGCTCCTGGCCGGCCCGGACGCCGTCCAGCACCTCGGCCACGGCGCCGGACGCCGAGGCACGGGCGGGCAGGAGCCTCGGCGGCACGGCGTCCGCGCCCGCGTACCAGCCCGTCGAGCGGCGGCCCACCTGGACCACCTCGGCTCCGGTGCCGACGTTGGCCGCTGCCCGGTGCCGCTCCGGCCACGTCGAGCCGGGGTCGTCCCGGGCCAGCCCGTGGGCGTCCGACCGGTCCTGCACCGGGAAGGCCAGGCCGGCGTCCAGCCAGGTGCCCGGCTCGGCGACGAACTCCGGGTAGACCGTGAGCCGCGGCGCGAGGGTGCGCCCGGCCCCCTCGGTCGCGGCGCGCAGCACGTCGACCGCCGGCCAGGGGCGCTCCGGGTTGACGTGGTCGATCGTCACCGGCGAGACCCCGCCCCAGTCGTCGACGCCCGCGTCGAGGAGCGCGCGCAGCTGGTCGGGCTCGGACAGGTTCGGCGGCGCCTGGACGTGCACGTCCTCCGGCAGGACGAGCCGGGCGAGGGCGACCGCCTGCAGGTGCTCCTCCGGGGGGCACGCCGGGTGGTCGCGCATCGCGGTGCCGGGCTTGGGCAGGAAGTTCTGGACGATCACCTCCTGCACGTGGCCGTGCCGTCGGTGGCTCTCCGCGATCGCGGAGAGCGCCTCCAGCCGGTCCGCCGCGGTCTCGCCGATGCCGACGAGGATCCCCGTGGTGAAGGGGATGCGCAGCTGCCCGGCCGCCTCCAGCGTGGCGAGCCGGCGCGCGGGGGTCTTGTCCGGAGCGCCGCGGTGGGCCAGTAGGCCGGCCCGCAGCGTCTCGACCATCATCCCCTGGGACGGCGCGACGGCGCGCAGCCTCGCCAGCTCGTCGCGGGTGAGCGCCCCCGCGTTGGCGTGCGGCAGCAGCCCGGTCTCCTCCACGACCAGTCGGCACATCGCGACGAGGTAGTCGACCGTCGAGGCATGGCCGTGCTCGGCGAGCCACTGCCGTGCCTGCGGGTACCGCTCCTCGGGCGCCTCCCCGAGGGTGAAGAGCGCCTCGTGGCACCCGGCGTCCGCACCACGGGCGGCGACGGCGAGCACCTCGTCGGGCGTCAGGTACGGCGCCGGGAGGTGCCGGGGCGCCGTGGCGAACGTGCAGTAGCCGCACCGGTCCCGGCACAGCTGGGTCAGCGGGATGAAGACCTTGGGCGAGTAGGTCACCCGGGAACCGACCAGGCGGTCCCGCACCGAGGCGGCGCGCGCCATGAGCTCGGGCAGCGGTACGTCGAGCAGCGAGGGCACGGGCGCAACCTCCGTCGTGGTCGTCGGCGGACGGGACCTCATCCACGTCGGCTCGACGGGGGGAGAGTAGACGGTGCCGGACGACGTCCACCACGAGCGGCTCGTCGGCGTGGCCGTCAGGCGCGCGTCGCGGCCACCCACCGCTCGAGGGCGGCGGCGGCGGCGCCGGAGTCGACCGCCTCGGCGGCCTCCTTCAGCGCGGCGGCCATCCGCTCGGTCAGCGACCCGGTGCCCGACCCCGACGCGACGAGCCCGGCGGCGGCGTTGAGCAGGACGGCGTCGCGCACCGGCCCCGGCTCGCCGTCCAGCAGGCGACGCGCGACGGCCGCGTTGTGGGCGGCGTCCGCGCCCCTCAGGTCCTCGATGGTGGCCCGGGGCACCCCGATGTCCGACGGGTCGAAGGTCTCGTCGGCGACCGCGCCGTCCGCGACCACCCAGACGCGCGACGCGCCGGTGGTCGTCAGCTCGTCCAGACCGTCCTCGCCGCGGAACACCAGCGCCGACGCTCCGCGGTCGGCGAGCACGGCGGCCATCAGCGGCGCCATCCGCGGGTCGGCGACGCCGACCGCGGCCGCCGTCGGCTGCGCGGGGTTCGTCAGCGGTCCGAGGAAGTTGAACACCGTGGGGATGCCGAGGTCCTTGCGCGTGGAGCCGGCGTGCCGCATGGAGGGGTGGAACACCTGCGCGAAGCAGAAGGTGATGCCGGCCTCCCCCGCCACCTCGGCGACCCGCTCCGGGACCAGGTCGAGCCGGACGCCGAGGGCCTCCAGGACGTCGGCCGAGCCGCACGCCGACGACGCGGCGCGGTTGCCGTGCTTGACGACGGTGCGACCCGCGCCGGCGAGCACGAGCGCGGCCATCGTCGAGATGTTGACGGTGTGCGCCCGGTCGCCGCCGGTGCCGACGATGTCGACGGACTCCCCCGGCACCGTGATCCGGACGGCGTGGGCGAGCATCGACCGCACGAGCCCCTCCAGCTCGGCCACCGTCTCGCCCTTGGCCCGCAGCGCCACGAGGAAGCCGGCGAGCTGGGACGGCGTGGCGACGCCCGTCATCACCTGCTCCATCGCCCACGCGGTGTCGTCGACGGAGAGGTCCCGCCCCCCGATGAGGTCGGTGAGCAGCTGCGGCCAGCCGCGCACGGGCTCAGCCGGCCTGGACGGACCCGAGCCGCTGGCGGGCCAGGTCGGCCACCGCCTCCGTCACGGCGATCGGGTCGAGGGGGTGCGGGACGGCGGCGTCCGCCAGCGACCAGGCGGCCAGCCACGCGTCCTGCGGGCGGCCGGTGAGCACCAGCACGGGCGGGCACCGGTAGATCTCGTTCTTCAGCTGCCGGCACAGCCCCATTCCGCCGGCCGGGACGGCCTCGCCGTCCAGGATCGCGACGTCCACGCCCCCGGCGTCCATCCGGCTGATCACGGCCGGGGCGGTGGCGCACTCGATCCACTCGACGGGCGGCAGGTCACGCGCGGGACGCCGTCCGACGGCCGTCCGGACGGCCGACCGGGTCTCGACGTCGTCGCTGTACAGCAGCACGCGCAGCGTGCGCTCGCGGGCCTGCGAACCGTCGTCGGAGAAGCTGTCCACGGCCGGGATGCTACCGACTGGGCCGGGGCGGCCGGAGCCACGCCCGAAAAGGGTGGGGGTGGTCCCCCGCAGCCGGAGGCCGTCTGGCCATAATGTCGCCCGTGGCAACAGCAACCACGGCGCCCAGCGCTGCTCCGGTCTCGGTCAACCGGCCGAACATGGTCTCGGTCGGCACGATCGTGTGGCTGTCGAGCGAGCTCATGTTCTTCGCCGGCCTCTTCGCGATGTACTTCACGATCCGGGCCGTGGAGCCGGGCCTGTGGGAGAGCGAGCCCGCGAAGCTCAACATCCCGTTCTCCACGGCGAACACGCTGATCCTGGTCGCGAGCTCGTTCACGTGCCAGATGGGCGTCTTCGCCGCCGAGCGGTTCCAGCCGCGGCGCACCGGCGGCCTGCTCGACATCCGCCGCTGGGGCATGATCGAGTGGTACGTCCTCACGTTCCTCATGGGCTCGATCTTCATCGGCGGCCAGGTCTACGAGTACGCCGAGCTGGTCATCGAGGGCGTCACCATCGCCAGCACCCCCTACGGCTCGGTCTTCTACCTGACCACCGGCTTCCACGGCCTGCACGTGGTCGGCGGCCTGATCGCCTTCCTGCTGATCATCGGCCGGGCGTTCGCCGCCCGCCGCTTCGGCCACCACGAGGCGACCAGCGCCATCGTCACGTCGTACTACTGGCACTTCGTCGACGTGGTGTGGATCGGCCTGTTCCTCATCATCTACGTGATCCAGTGACCCACCGGCCCGCCCCGACCCCGACGGCCACCGAAGAGACGAGGGATCAGCAGTGAAGGCACTCGCCGCCCGCAGGCGCCACCCGATCGCCACGGTGCTGCTGCTGCTCCTCGGGCTCCTCGTCACCGGCGCCGCCTACGCGAGCGTCGCCCCGCGCGAGGCCACCG
Source organism: Actinomycetes bacterium (assembly GCA_046566185.1). Lineage (GTDB taxonomy): Bacteria > Actinomycetota > Actinomycetes > Actinomycetales > SCSIO-59966 > SCSIO-59966. The sequence goes on from JBKHXE010000077.1 coordinate 6,886, forward strand.
CGAACACGGCGGCCGGCGCCGACGACGTGGAGGCCGGCCGCGAGCTGTTCCTGGCCAACTGCGCCACGTGCCACGGCCTGCAGGCCCAGGGCACCCGCAACGGCCCGACGCTCATCGGCGTCGGCGCCGCCTCGGTCGACTTCCAGGTCGGCACCGGCCGCATGCCGCTGCAGAAGACCGACGTGCAGGCGCCGCGGCGCGGACCCGGCGAGTACAGCGAGGAGCAGATCGCGCAGCTGGCGGCCTACGTCGCCTCCCTGGCCCCCGGCCCGGCCGTCCCGGACGACGAGTACGTGCAGCCCGTCGACGACCCCGAGCGGATCGCCGAGGGCTACCAGCTCTTCCGCACCAACTGCGCGATGTGCCACAACGTCGTCGGCGCCGGCGGCGCCCTCACGCGCGGCAAGTACGCCCCGAGCCTGACGGACGTCGAGCCCGAGCACATCTACGAGGCCATGACCACCGGTCCGCAGTCGATGCCGGTGTTCAACGACGCCAACATCACGCCCGAGCAGAAGCAGAACATCATCAGCTACCTCAAGACCGTCGAGGAGACCCCCTCGCCGGGCGGCTGGGCCCTGGGCTCGCTGGGTCCGGTGACCGAGGGCCTGTTCGTCTGGGTCGCCGCGCTGGGCGTCCTCATCGGCCTCGCCGTGTGGCTCGGAGCGAAGTCGTCGTGAGCACCCAGGAGAACCGGCCCGGGCGGCCCGCACACCCAGCGAAGGATGCGATGAGCACCGACCACGACCCCGGCGCCCACGTCGCCACCCGAGGCGACGGCGTCCCGGACCGTTTCGAGAACCCCGGCCTGCCCCCGCACCTGCACCGCATGGCCGACACCGACCCGAAGGCGGCGAAGATCGCCGAGCGGCAGGTGCTGGCCCTGTTCACGCTGTCGATGATCGGGTCGGTCCTCTTCGTCGTCTCCTACTTCGCGGTCCCCCTGGACGGCACCTTCGCCACCCTGTTCCGCTCCAACCTCGGTCTCGGCATCGGCCTGGGCCTGGCCCTCCTCGGCATCGGCCTGGGCGCGGTGCACTACGCGAAGACCCTGATGCCCGACACCGAGCTGGTCACCCAGCGGCACCCGATGCGCAGCAAGGACGCCGACCGCCAGGAGGCCGCCGAGATCCTGCGACTGGGCGGCGAGGAGTCGGGCCTCGGCCGACGCGCCGTGATCCGCAACGCCCTCGTCGGCGCCGCCGCCCTGGCGCCGCTGCCCGCCGTCCTGCTGCTCGGTGACCTCGGCCCGCTGCCGCAGGACAAGCTGACGCACACCCTGTGGAGCCGCGGCGTCCGCCTGGCCCGTGACCCGGGTGGCACCGACGTCGGCGAGCCGATCCGTGCCGCGGACGTGACGATGGGTTCCGTGTTCCACGTCATCCCGGAGAACCTCGCGGACTCCTCGCACCCGATCGAGGAGAAGGCGAAGGCCGCCGTCCTGCTCATCCGGCTGCCCAAGGAGAAGGTGCAGCAGGACCCCGAGCGCGAGGGCTGGGACGTCGACGGGATCTACGCGTACTCGAAGATCTGCACGCACGTCGGCTGCCCCGTCGCCCTGTACGAGCAGCAGACGCACCACCTGCTGTGCCCGTGTCACCAGTCAACCTTCGACGTGACGCAGCACTGCAAGGTCATCTTCGGCCCGGCCAAGCGGCCCCTGCCGCAGCTGCCGATCACCGTGGACGACGAGGGCTACCTCGTCGCCCAGAGCGACTTCACCGAACCCGTCGGACCGAGCTTCTGGGAGCGCGGATGAGCACGACGACGACACCCCGGGCCGCGGCATCCGTCGCCGACTGGCTGGACTCGCGCCTCAACGCCTCCCGGGCGGTCCAGGGGCTGGCCCGCAAGGTCTTCCCCGAGCACTGGTCCTTCATGCTCGGCGAGATCATCCTCTACAGCTTCATCGTCCTGCTGCTGTCCGGCACGTTCCTGACCCTGTGGTTCAACCCCAGCATGGGGATCGTCACCTACGAGGGCAGCTACGCGCCGATGCACGAGGTCGAGATGTCCGAGGCCTTCGCGTCCACGCTGCACCTGTCGTTCGACGTGCGCGGCGGTCTGCTGATGCGGCAGATCCACCACTGGGCCGCGCTGCTCTTCATGGCCGCGATGGCCGTCCACATGTTCCGGGTGTTCTTCACCGGCGCCTTCCGCAAGCCGCGCGAGCTCAACTGGGTCATCGGGGTCGTGCTGACCACCCTGGGTCTCGGCGCCGGGTTCACCGGCTACTCGCTGCCCGACGACATGCTCTCGGGCAACGGCCTGCGCATCATCGACGGCATCATCAAGTCGATCCCGGTGATCGGGACCTACGCCTCGTTCTTCGTGTTCGGCGGCGAGTTCCCCGGCGAGGCGATCATCCCCCGGCTCTTCATCGCCCACGTCCTGCTCATCCCGGGCCTGCTCCTGGCCCTCATCGGCGTGCACGTCGGCCTGGTGTTCTTCCAGAAGCACACCATCTACCCCGGCCCGGGTCGCACGAACGACAACGTCGTCGGGATCCCGCTGGTGCCGGTGTTCATGGCCAAGGGCACCGGTCTGTTCTTCCTCGTGTTCGGCGTCATCGCCCTGGTGGCGGCCACCGTCTCGATCAACCCGGTGTGGAACTACGGACCGTACGACCCGTCACCGATCACCGCCGGCACCCAGCCGGACTGGTACATCATGTTCCTCGACGGAGCCCTGCGCGTGATGCCGGGCTGGGAGTGGACGCTGTTCGGGTTCACCTTCTCCTTCAACGTGCTGTTCCCCGCGGTGATCCTGCCCGGGCTGATGTTCACGGTCCTCGGCCTGTACCCGTGGATCGAGGCGGCCGCCACCGGGGACAAGCGGGAGCACCACCTGCTCGACCGGCCGCGCAACGTCCCCACGCGCACCGGCCTGGGCGTCATGGCGATCACGTTCTACGTCATCCTGTGGGCCAACGGTGGCAACGACATCATCGCGACGGCACTCAACCTGTCCATCAACGACATCTCGTGGGCCTCCCGCATCGGCCTGTTCGTGCTCCCGCCGCTGGCGTTCTGGGTGACCAAGCGGATCTGCCTCGGGCTGCAGCGCAAGGACCGCGAGATCGCGCTGCACGGCCGGGAGACCGGCCGGGTCGTGCGCACGGCCGACGGCGAGTACTTCGAGGTGCACGAGCCCCTCAGCGACACGGAGCGGTGGGTGCTCGTCCAGCACGAGCGGCACCGCCCGCTGGAGCTGCCGCCGGACGTCGACGAGAACGGCGTCCGTCGACCGGGCGCCCGCAAGGACCGGCTGCGCCAGCGGCTCTCCCGCTTCTACTGGGAGGACCGCGTCGAGCCGGTGACGCCGCGGGAGCTCGCCGAGGCGCAGCACCACGGGCACGGCGAGCACGCCGAGGTCGAGACGGCACCGGAGCGCCAGTCCGTCGGATCGTCAGGCAGCTAGCAGCGGTCACGGGGCCAGGAGACCGGCCACGGAGCGCACACCGGCGGCGCCGGGGACGACCGCGGAGGTCGACCCCGGCGCCGACGCGTTCCTGGCCACCGAGCTGCTGCGGGTGCAGAAGGCCGCCTACGCCGTCGAGGCGGCGATCATCGGGGACGACGGCATCCCCCCGCTGCACGAGTCACTCGACGAGCTCCAGGCTGCGGGCCTTGCGTGGCGCGCCGTCCTGGACGCCGCAGGAACGCCGCTGGGCGCCGTCGCCGTCGGCTCCGACCACCGGGTCGTCGACATCGACCGGCTCGTCGTCGACCCCGCGCACGCCCGTCGCGGCCTGGGCGCCCGCCTCGTGGAGTCGGTGCTGCTGGACGCCGCCGGCTCGGGGCGTGAGGTGACCGCGTCGACGGCGCGGGACAACCTGCCCGCTCGCCGGCTCTACGAGTCCTTCGGCTTCCGCCACACCGTCGACGTCGAGCCGGAGCCGGGGCTGTGGGTGAGCGCTTACCGCTGGCGGCAGCGTCCGGCGACGCGCGTGGTCTGCCTGGACGCCGCCGGCGCCGTCCTGCTGCTGTCGTGGCGTGACCCGGTGGACGGGCGCCTGCTGCACGAACCGCCCGGCGGTGGGCTGGAGGCCGGCGAGGACGCCCACCAGGCGGCTGTCCGTGAGCTCGCGGAGGAGACGGGCCTGCCGGGCAGCTACCTCACCGGGCGGGTCGTCCCCGTCCCCCGGTCCTATCGCTGGAACGGACGCCGCCACGTCGGCGTCGAGCCGTTCCACCTGGCCTGCGCCCCGGACGTCGCTCCCCCGGTGTCACCCACCGGCCTGACGGACGTCGAGCAGCGGGCCTACCTCGGTCACCGGTGGGTCACGCCGTCCGCGCTGGAGAGCCTGGACGGGTCCCTCGAGCCGCCGGTCCTGGCCGACGTCGTCCGGCAGCTGACGCGCTGACGGGTCGGCTCAGTGGGCGTGCGCGCCGCGGTAGTACTCGTAGACCCAGCCGATCAGCGCCACGGCGGAGATCGCCGCGCCGATGTAGAACACCCACCAGCCGACGGCGAGTCCCAGGAACACGAGGGCCGAGCCGAAGGCGAGCGGCAGCGGCCACCACGACCACGGGCTGGACTCGCCCTGCTCCCCGGCGCCGGCGGAGATCTCCGCCTGCGGGTCGTCCTCCGGGCGTGGGTCGATGCGCCGCGAGGTCACCCACAGGTAGGCGCCGACGAGGGCGGCCAGGCCGGCGGTGAGCAGCAGGCCGGCCGATCCGACGGCCTCCCAGTCCGACAGCAGTCCGTAGATCACCCCGACCGGCGCGAAGAAGAAGACGCCGGAACCGAAGAGCATCGTCTCGATCTTCACTTCTTGCCTCCGAGGTCCGCCGGGCCGACGAGGTTGGTCAGCGCGGAGTCGGGCTGGGCGAGGGTCTGAGCCCCGACCTCGGGGTGGTGCAGGTCGAAGGCCGGGGACTCCGAGCGGATCCGCGGGATCGACGTGAAGTTATGCCGCGGCGGCGGGCTCGACGTCGCCCACTCCAGCGACCGGCCGTAGCCCCACGGGTCGTCCACGGTGACCCGCGGTGCGTAGCGCCAGGTCCGGTAGACGTTCCAGAGGAACGGCAGCAGCGACGCGCCGAGCAGGAACGACCCGAGCGTGGACACCTGGTTCATCCCGGTGAAGCCGTCGGTGACGAGGTAGTCGGCGTACCGGCGCGGCATGCCGATCACGCCCAGCCAGTGCTGGATGAGGAACGTGCCGTGGAAGCCGAGGAACAGCATCCAGAAGTGGATCTTGCCGAGCTTCTCGTCGAGCATCGTGCCGGTGAACTTCGGCCACCAGAAGTAGAAGCCCGCGAACATCGCGAACACCACGGTGCCGAAGACCACGTAGTGGAAGTGCGCCACGACGAAGTAGGTGTCCGAGACCTGGAAGTCCAGCGGCGGGCTCGCGAGGATGATGCCGGTCAGACCGCCGAACAGGAACGTCACGAGGAAGCCGATGGCCCACAGCATCGGCGTCTCGAAGGTCAGCGAGCCCTTCCACATGGTGCCGATCCAGTTGAAGAACTTCACCCCGGTGGGCACCGCGATGAGCATCGTCATGAACGCGAAGAACGGCAGCAGCACCGCGCCGGTGACGTACATGTGGTGCGCCCACACCGCCACCGAGAGCCCGGCGATGGCGATCGTCGCGAAGACGAGGCCCTTGTAGCCGAAGATCGGCTTGCGGCTGAAGACCGGGAAGACCTCCGAGATGATGCCGAAGAACGGCAGCGCGATGATGTACACCTCGGG
>JBKHXE010000078.1:0-5275 GCA_046566185.1 Actinomycetes bacterium
CGCTCGTGGACGACGTCCGAGGGGTCGTCGTCGTTCATCGCCAGCTCCTCGAGGATGACGCCGCGCTCACCGGCCACGTCGTCGGGGTCGAGGCGGGCGGAGGTCACCATGTCGGCGATGACGTCGACCGCCATCGGCAGGTCGGCGTCCAGCACGCGCGCGTAGTAGCACGTGTGCTCCTTGCCGGTGACCGCGTTGGCCTCGCCGCCGACCTCGTCGAAGGCGGCGGCGATGTCCATCGCGGAGCGCCGGGCGGTGCCCTTGAAGAGCAGGTGCTCGAGGAAGTGCGTGGAGCCGTGGTGGCCGTCGGCCTCGTCACGCGAGCCGACGCCGACCCACGCGCCCACGGTCACCGAGCGCAGGCCCGGCATCGACTCCGTGAGCACCCGGACCCCGCCGGGGAGGACGGTGCGGCGCACGACGGCGCCGCCCGTCTCCCCGGCGAGGAGGACCGGCCGGCCGGCGGCGGGGCCGCCGGTCAGCGGGAGGGGAACTCCTGCCACGTCAGGCGTCGGCCGGCTCGTCGGCGGCGGCGGTGCCGGTGTCAGCGGCCTCGGCGCTCTCGGCGGTCTCGCCGCCCTCGACGACGGGGACGAGCGACAGCTTGCCGCGCTGGTCGATCTCGGCGATCTCGACCTGGATCTTCTGACCGACCGAGACGACGTCGTCGACGTTGTCGACCCGCTTGCCACCGACCATCTGGCGCATCTTCGAGATGTGCAGGAGGCCGTCCTTGCCGGGCGTGAGGGCGATGAAGGCACCGAACGTCGTGGTCTTGACGACCGTGCCGACGTAGCGCTCCCCGACCTCCGGCATCTGCGGGTTGGCGATCGCGTTGATCGCCGACCGTGCGGCCTCGGCCGACGGACCGTCGGTCGCGCCGATGTAGACGGTGCCGTCGTCCTCGATCGAGATCTGGGCGCCGGTGTCCTCCTGGATCTGGTTGATCATCTTGCCCTTCGGCCCGATGACCTCGCCGATCTTGTCGACCGGCACCTTCACGCTGATGACGCGCGGCGCGTACGGCGACATCTCGTCCGGCTCGGCGATGGCCTCGGCCATCACGTCGAGGATGTGCAGGCGCGCGTTGCGGGCCTGCGTCAGCGCCGACGCGAGCACCGAGGCCGGGATGCCGTCGAGCTTGGTGTCGAGCTGGATCGCGGTGACGAACTCCTTGGTGCCGGCGACCTTGAAGTCCATGTCGCCGAACGCGTCCTCCGCGCCGAGGATGTCGGTCAGTGCGGCGTACCGCGTCTCACCGTCAACGGTGTCGGACACCAGGCCCATCGCGATCCCGGCGACCGGGGCGCGCAGCGGCACACCGGCGTTGAGCAGCGACATGGTCGAGGCGCAGACCGAGCCCATGGACGTCGAGCCGTTGGAGCCCAGCGCCTCGGAGACCTGGCGGATCGCGTAGGGGAACTCCTCACGCGTCGGCAGCACGGGCATCAGCGCGCGCTCGGCGAGCGCGCCGTGGCCGATCTCGCGCCGCTTCGGGGACCCGACGCGACCGGTCTCACCGGTGGAGAACGGCGGGAAGTTGTAGTTGTGCATGTAGCGCTTGCGCGTCTCCGGGGAGAGCGTGTCGAGCTGCATCTCCATCCGGAGCATGTTCAGCGTGGTGACGCCCAGGATCTGGGTCTCGCCGCGCTCGAACAGCGCCGAGCCGTGGACGCGCGGGATGACGTCGACCTCGGCCGACAGCTGGCGGATGTCCTCCAGGCCACGGCCGTCGATGCGGACCTTGTCGCGCAGGATGCGCTGGCGCACGAGCTGCTTGGTCAGCGAGCGGAACGCGGCGCTGACCTCCTTGTCGCGGCCCTCGAAGCGCCCCCCTGACCCCGTGAGCTGCTCCTTGACCTTCTGCTTCAGCTCGTCGAGGCGGTTCTCCCGCTCCTGCTTGCCGGCGATCGTCAGGGCCGCGGCGAGGTCCTCGCGCGCGATCTCGCCGACGGCCTCGAGGACGTCGTCCTGGTAGTCCAGGAAGCGCGGGAACTCGACGGTCTCCTTGCGGGCGGCGTCGGCCAGCTGCTGCTGGGCGCGGCACAGCTCGGCGATGAAGGGCTTGGCGGCCTCGAGGCCCTCGGCCACGACCTCCTCGGTCGGCGCCGTGGCGCCGCCCGCGATGAGGTCCCAGGAGGTCTCGGTGGCCTCGGCCTCGACCATCATGATCGCGACATCTCCGGAGTCGACCACCCGGCCGGCGACGACCATGTCGAAGACGGCGCGCTCGAGCTCGCCGTGCCGCGGGAAGGCGACCCACTGGCCGTCGACCAGGGCGACGCGGACGCCGCCGATCGGGCCGGAGAACGGCAGGCCCGACAGCTGCGTCGAGGCCGAGGCGGCGTTGATCGCGACGACGTCGTAGGCGTCGTCCGGGTGCAGGGCCAGGACGGTGATGACGACCTGGACCTCGTTGCGCAGCCCGGAGACGAACGACGGGCGCAGCGGCCGGTCGATGAGGCGGCAGGTGAGGATCGCGTCGGTGCTCGGACGCCCCTCACGGCGGAAGAACGAGCCGGGGATGCGGCCCGCGGCGTACATGCGCTCCTCGACGTCCACCGTCAGGGGGAAGAAGTCGAAGTGCTCCTTGGGCTGCTTGCCGGCCGTGGTGGCCGACAGCAGCATCGTCTCGTCGTCCAGGTAGGCGGCGACCGAGCCGGCGGCCTGACGGGCGAGCCGGCCGGTCTCGAAGCGGACCGTGCGCCTGCCGAAGGAGCCGTTGTCGATGACGGCCTCGGCGACGGCGACGCCGTCCGTGGTCTGGGGACCCTCCACGGGGTACTCCGTTCGTGTTCGCGGAGCTCCGGCGCGCAGTCCGGACGGGGATCCCGGTCATCGATCGAGGCCCTCGGGGCAGCACCGTCAGGCGCCTCCCGGGAGCCACTACCGAGGACCGGGGCGACGACGGATCGGGCCAGCGCTCCTGGTGGGTGTGGTGCGGTGTTCAGTTGTGGTGGACGAACGAGAGGCCGCGACCCCACCCGGGGGTCGCGGCCTCGTTCGTCATCGACGCAGGCCGAGTCGCTCGATGAGCGACCGGTAGCGGTTGATGTCCGTCTTCGCCAGGTAGTTCAGCAGCCGACGGCGCTGACCGACGAGCAGGAGCAGACCACGACGGCTGTGGTGGTCGTGCTTGTGCTCCTTCATGTGCTCGGTCAGGTCCTTGATGCGCTGCGTCAGCATCGCGACCTGGACCTCGGGGGAACCGGTGTCGCCCTCACGGGTGGCGTACTCGGACATGATCTTCTGCTTCGTGGCGTTGTCGAGCGGCACGGCTCTCCTCCGGTGGTCGTTGCGCGGCGCACCGGGGCTGGTTCACCCGGGCACTCTTGATCCGCGGCCGTTCTGACGGCGTCCGTCAGGCTACCAGCGTCAGGCGGGCTCGCCCGAATCCGGCGCCCGGCCCAGCGAGACGTACGCGGCCCGCATGGCCACGGCGCGGGTCAGCTCGGTGGTGATCTGGGTGAAGAACTGCTCCCGGTAGGTGGCGTCGGTGACCGCGGAGACCGTGAAGTACAGGCCGGAGAAGGCGGCGAGGAACACCGACACCTGCACCAGCTCGAGGGTGAGGTTGCCGAGCACCGGGCGCCCCGGCGCACCGAGCCACGACTCGACGATCTCCGGCTGGATGGCGAGCACGCCGAAGAGGGCGAAGAACCCGAAGACGCTGACGGCCAGGAGCAGCACCTGGCCGGCCTGGACGACGAGGAGCATGAGCAGCAGGTTGGTCCGCTGCAGGCGGGCCAGCCCCACGTCGACCGCCCGGCGTCCTGGGCGTAGCCCGCCAGCGGCGTCCGGGCCAGCGCCTCACCGGTTCCGTCGCGGCGGACCTCCTCCACCACGCGGTCGACCTCCTCGGGCAGCCGGGCGACGAGGAAGACGACGGCGAGCGCCGCGAACAGCAGCACCGACAGCCACAGCACGCCGGGCGGCATCGCCGAGGCCACCTGCCAGACCTCGGTGTTGATGAAGAAGAACACGGTGAAGATCAGCAGCAGCGGCAGGGCCCGGGTGGCCAGCGGCAGCAGCAGGCCGAGCTGGCGTCCGGTGCGGCGCACCGCCCACTCCCCCACCTCGTGCAGGTCGAGGCCGACGACCGCCCAGGTCGCCACGCACAGGCCGACGACGGTCAGGCCCGAGGAGAAGCCGACCGAGCCGGACCGGGCCCACCAGCCGGCACCCACGCCGGCGAGGGCCCCGAGCAGCAGGGCGGCGGCGACGACCCGCCGGCGTGGCCGGTTCCGCAGCAGGTGCGTCACCCGGTCGGCCTCGGCGTCGACGAACCAGGGCAGCCCGTGGTCGAGGAACCACCGCTCGGCGGCCTCGCGGTCGTCCGCGGCGAGCCGGCGTCCGCTCACCGCTCGCGCACCACCGCGGTGAGCACCTGCCTCGCCCGCTCCACGTCGCGGCCCATCTGGTCGACGAGGGCGTCCACGTCGTCGAACCGCACGGTCTCCCGCAGCCGCTCGACCAGCTCGAGAGCCACGCGCTCGCCGTACAGCTCGAGGTCGTCGCGGTCGAGCACGTACGCCTCCACACGGCGCGACGTCCCGTGGAAGGTGGGGTTGGTCCCGATGGAGACGGCGGCGGGCAGCACCCGCTCGTGGTCCTCCTCGGTCAGGTCGAGGCGCACCATCCACCCCGCGTACACGCCGTCCGCGGGCACCAGCCCCTCGGCGTCCGGGCCGAGGTTCGCCGTCGGGTAACCCAGCTCACGGCCCCGGTGGTCCCCGTGGACGACGGTGCCGCTCACCCGGTGGGGGCGGCCGAGGACCTCGGCGGCGCGGGCGACGTCCCCGGCGGCGAGCAGCTCGCGGGCCCAGGTCGACGACCAGCGGCGGTCCGGCTGGTCGTCGCCGTGGACGTCCTCGAGCACGACGACGTCGAACCCGTGCCGCTCGCCGAGGGCCTGCATCGTCGACAGGTCACCGGAGTTGCGGTGCCCGAAGCGGAGGTCACGCCCGACCACCACCGCCGTGGCGTCCAGCGCGTCGACCAGCACCTCCTCCACGAACCGCTCCGGGCTCCACCCGGCCAGCTCGCGCGTGAACGGCATGACGAGGACGGCGTCGAGCCCGGTGGCGGCCATCAGGTCGAGCTTGTGCTCGGCACCGGTCAGCAGCTCGGGCGCCGTCTCGGGGTGCAGGACGTGCAGCGGGTGCGGCTCGAACGTGATGGCGACCGCCTGCGCACCCCGCTCGCGGGCCTGCGAGACGAGGGTGGCGAGCACGCTGCGGTGGCCGCGGTGCACGCCGTCGAAGTTGCCGATCGC
>JBKHXE010000079.1:0-16320 GCA_046566185.1 Actinomycetes bacterium
ACCACGGCGTCGCGGACGTTGGCCTGCGCCAGCCAGGCGCGCGCCGAGGGGTCGCGGGTGTTCCGGGGGATGACGACGGGGTCGGTGACGGCGGGGACCGTCTCGTCGCTCTCGGAACGCAGTCGCAGCACCGCCGTCTCGGCGTTCAGCAGCTCCCGCGCCTGGTGGAGCAGCTCGCTGACGACGGCGTCGGAGTCGCCTGATACCCCCACCGACTGGGTGAACGCGAAGAGGCGGTTGAGGTCCTTGTGGCGCCGTAGGAGCCGGTAGTAGGCCCGGTGCGCGACGGCGACGACGACTGCCAGTGCCGCCAGGAGCGCCAGGCCTGCGCGAGAGGTGTCGAGGACCAGCACGGCCATCAGAGCCAGGGTGGCGCTCAGGACGCCACTGACGACCAGGGCGGCGATCATCTGGCTGATGTCGGCGCGCGAAGGCTTGCTGCCCAACGTCCGCATGGCCGCGATGACGGCCAGGGCACCGAGGATGTCGACGACGATGACGGCGAGGTACGTGGCCCCCCAGGCCGTTGCTCCGGGCGAGCGGCCGGGGGCGAGCAGATCGAGGATGCTCAGCGCCACCGCGACTTCGAGGGTGAACAGGCCGATGTTGAACGCCGACTTCGCTGCTGCGGTTCGTCGTGCCAGGTGCACGAGCAGCGCCGGCGCGAGCCGCGCCAGCAGCAACCACTCGGGTGGAAGGAGGAACAGGCCCAGCACCAGGGGCATGTCGCTCAACGAGATCGACAGCGCCTGGCCGCGGACCTCGACGTGGATCTTGCTGACCTCGGCCAGCCCGTAGAGCACGGCGATGACGGCGATCAGCGTCGGCAGTCCGACCGGATGGTCGATCTCGACAGGGCGCACCACCGCGACGAGGAGCATCACCGCGACGGCGGCCATGACCACGGCCGCCATCGCGAGACGGATGCCCGGGGACCACCAGCCGGATGAGGGGGTGCGCTCCATCATGTCGGCCCTCTCAGGTCCCGGCCGGCTCATGGCCGGCGAGGTCGGCTCAGGTGAGGGAGGCGCCGGTGAGGGAGGCGCCGGTGAGGGAGGCGCCGTCCTTGTCCTTGGCGGCATGGGCAGGTCCGCCGGCCAGGGCGAGCGCGAGGGTCAGTCCGGACGCAGCAAGGACCTTGGTGAGGGTCTTCATGTCGTGCTCTCCTGTGTGTCGGGGGTGGTGCTACTGAGTGTTGCGGATGCCGCACTCCTAGTGAAGCCCCTCCGGGCGCGGATGGCGAATTGCCCGAACGGTGCAGCGCGGTGCGCCGCAGGCCGACGCTACCGGATCAGGCGTCCGGAGTGCCCGCACGCAGATCGTCGGCGTCGACGATCCGGTACGCGTACCCCTGCTCGGCGAGGAACCGCTGGCGGTGCGCCGCGAACTCCTGGTCGAGGGTGTCGCGTGCCACCACCGCGTAGAAGCGCGCCGTCCGGCCGTCACCCTTGGGCCGCAGGAGGCGACCGAGGCGCTGGGCCTCCTCCTGGCGGGACCCGAAGGAGCCCGACACCTGGATCGCGACGCTGGCCTCGGGCAGGTCGACCGAGAAGTTCGCCACCTTGCTCACCACGAGGGTGGAGAGCTCGCCGGAGCGGAACGCGTCGAACAGCCGCTGCCGCTCGGTCACCGACGTCTCGCCCTTGACGACCGGCACGTCGAGGCGCTCGGCGAGCTCGTCCAGCTGGTCGATGTACTGCCCGATGACGAGCGTCTGCTCACCGGCGTGCCGGCGGACGAGCTCCTCGACGACGCGGGTCTTGGTGCCCGAGGTGGAGCAGAGCCGGTACCGCTCCTCGGGCTCGGCGGTCGCGTAGGCGAGGCGCTCGCCGTCCGGCAACGTGACCCGTACCTCGACGCAGTCGGCCGGCGCGATGTAGCCCTGCGACTCGATCTCCTTCCAGGGCGCGTCGTAGCGCTTCGGCCCGATGAGGGAGAACACCTCACCCTCCCGCCCGTCCTCGCGCACGAGGGTTGCGGTGAGACCGAGCCGGCGGCGGGCCTGCAGGTCCGCGGTCATCCGGAAGATCGGCGCCGGCAGCAGGTGCACCTCGTCGTAGACGACCAGGCCCCAGTCACGGGCGTCGAACAGCTCCAGGTGGGTGTAGGCGCCCTTCCGCCGGGTCGTCATCACCGGGTAGGTCGCGATGGTGACCGGCCGGATCTCCTTGCGGGCGCCCGAGTACTCGCCGATCTCCTCCTCGGTCAGCGACGTGCGGCGCAGCAGCTCGTCCTTCCACTGCCGGGCCGAGACCGTGTTGGTGACGAGGACGAGGGTCGTGGACCGGGCGCGGGCCATCGCCGCAGCCCCCACGATCGTCTTGCCGGCGCCGCAGGGCAGCACGACGACACCCGAACCGCCGTGCCAGAAGCCCTCGACGGCCTCGTACTGGTAGGGCCGCAGCGACCAGCCGGACTCGTCGAGGTCGATGGGGTGCGCCTCGCCGTCCACGTACCCGGCGAGGTCCTCCGCGGGCCAGCCGAGCTTCAGCAGCACCTGCTTGAGATGCCCGCGCTCGCTGGGGTGCACGAGCACCGTCTCGCCGTCCACCCTGGTGCCGACGAGCGGCGAGACCTTCCTGCTGCGCAGCACCTCCTCCAGCACCGGGACGTCGAGGGCGTGCAGCACCAGCCCGTGGACGGGGTGCTGCATCAGCTGGAGGCGGCCGTAGCGCGCCATCGTCTCCGCGACGTCCACCAGCAGGGCGTGCGGCACCGGGTACCGCGAGTGCTCCAGCAGGACGTCGACCACCTGCTCGGCGTCGTGGCCGGCGGCCCGGGCGTTCCACAGCCCCAGCGGGGTCAGCCGGTACGTGTGCACGTGCTCCGGAGCCCGCTCGAGCTCGGCGAACGGCGCGATCGCCCGACGGCAGGCCTCGGCCGCCGGGTGGTCGACCTCGAGCAGGAGCGTCTTGTCGCTCTGGACGATCAGGGGGCCGTCGCTCACGCAGGTCCTTCCGGTGGGGGGCTCACGACGTCAACCACGAGCGCACCCCGAGGCTTCCCCGACCGTCAGTAGCCGTACGAGTCGAAGGCGAACAACGCCGCAATCCCCAGCACCATCAGCACCACGGTGACGGCCGCAATGACGGTGAAGGTGATCCAGCCGGTGCGGGTCAGGCGCCGCGCCGACTCCGGCTCGGTGCGGCTCTTGGTCATCGCGATGATCGACATCACCAGGGCCGGGACGCCGGCCAGCGAGAAGTAGCACGACAGCGTCGCCAGACCGCTGATGACCAGGAGGACGATCGTGGACGTCGGTGTGGGCGCCGGGGGAGCGGACGGCGTGTACCCGCCGTGGCCGGGCCCGCCGGTGTACCCGTAGCCCGGCCCTCCGGTGTAGCCGGGGGGCGGTCCCGCGGGCGGGTACCCGCCGGTCCCGTAGGGGGGCGGCTGCGGCGGCTGCGGCGCAGCCGGTTGGCCGTACGGCCCGGCCGGCGGCCCGTAGGGCGACGCCGCGGCGGGAGGCTCCGGCTGGCTCCAGGGCTGCGGCGCGTACGGGTAGTCCGCCGCCGGCGGGGGGGCGGCCGGCCAGGACGGCGGCGGCTCGGGGGCGGCCTGGTCCTCGCGGTCGTCTCGGGGCTCGCCCGTCGGCTCGTCCGGCGGTGTCTGGCTCATGCTTGCTTCCCCCAGGGTCGGTGTGCTGCCGCAACCTACCGGTCGGGGCCCGGGTCGCCGTCACGGCTCCGCGGCGGCCACACCGGTGATCCGGTGCACCGAGAGCGTGCGGACGTCTCCGTGCGCGACGTCGACCACGGTCACCCGGCCGCCCGCGACGCTGAGCGGCTGCACGCGCCGACGCGCCGTCCGCCCGCCCGGGTCGGCCACGCCGACCCAGACCTCGCGCCGGTCGGCGGCGGCGTCCCGCAGCGTGGCCAGCGAGACGGCAGGCTCCATCACCGGGACCGTCGGCACGCCTGCGGCGCCGGCCTGGTGCCGCTGCCGGTCGGCCGCCGTGGCGTCGCCGGCACGCAGGGCGGTCACGACGGCACCGATGAGATGGTCCGGCGGCACCGGGGGGTCGGCCGTGACCGGGCGAGGACGCTCGCGAGGCGGGGTGCGGTGCGCGTCGGGGCGCCGGACGACGACGTCCCCCTCCGCGGTCTCGGCGGCCGGTGCGAGGCCCATGGCCCGCAGCGTGTCGAGCACGGTCGTCGGGTCGGCCTGGGCCGCCAGCACCGTGGGCGCGAGTCGCCGCAGCCGCAGCGTCGCGGACCGGCGGTCGGCGAGCACCTCGGCGAGGAGGTGCTCGTCGTCGGCGCGCAGGTAGGCGCTCGCGGCGCCCACCCGCAGCCGCCCGTGGCGGCGCGCGACGTCCGTCACGAGGTACTCCAGCGGCTGGGGCACCGCAGTGCGGGAGTGCTCGGCGAGCAGGGTGAGCACCTCGTCGGCGGACCGCCCGGCGTCCAGCGCCCGGCGCACCGACGTGGGGGTGAACCGGTACACCGTGGCGCCGCCCCGGCTGTCGACGTCCGCGAGCAGCGCGAGCTCGCCGGCGAGCACGGGCGTCAACGGTCCCGGTGCCACCGCGGTGAGGTCGGCCTGCAGCAGCACGTGGTCGACAGGCTCCGGCAGGGCGGCCGCGAGGGACTTCGTCACCGTCTCCTCGTCGGCCCCCGCCGCCACCTCGCGGCCTGCGGCGGCCAGGGCGCCGAGGCCGGTGACACCCAGCCACGCGGCCTCGCGGAGTGACCACGTGACCAGCTGGCGCGCCAGCGGGCCGCTGCGGCGAGGGGCCCTCCAGGCGACGCGGGCCGCCAGCCCGTCGGGGTCGGGGCTCTCGCCCGGCGGCAGGGCCGCCAGCTCGGCCAGCACGTCGCGTCGGACGGCGGCCGCCGACGGCCGGTCCAGGTCGGCGGCCAGGGCGTTGCGGACGGCGTCGCGCCCGTCCCGGGTGCCGACCAGCCCGGGGACGCGGGACGTGGCCCGCCACGCCACCGCGAGCGCGGCCCACCGGCCGGCCGGGCCGGCGGCGCGCCAGGCGTCGTAGGCCGGAGTCGGGACCCAGCTCGGGTCGGCCTCGCCGTCGTCGGCGACGAGCCCTGCGGCCCAAGCGATCTCGACGACGAAGGCGGCCTGTTCGATGTCGACCTCGAGGGTGTCGGCGACCCGTTTGAGCTGGCGCACCCCGAGCCCGCCGGCTCTCAGTACCGGGGCCGGCCAGGCGCTCCACGTCTCGACGAGCTGCTCGGTGAGCCGCACCGCCTCGACCGCCTGCCCCGCCGCCGCGGCCTCCACGTGCTGCGGCCGGCGCGTCGTCACCGTGAGCGCCGGCGGCTCGAGGTCCAGCCGGGTGTGGACGACGCCGCCACGCAGGGCCGTGCCGACCTCGCGGGGCAGCACGACCCGGTCGGCCCCGACGGGCACGAGCAGCGCCCGGGCCAGCAACCAGTCGACCGGACCGGTCACCTCGGCCGCCCGCGGCTCGCCCCGCGCGGTGCCGGTGCTGCCGACCGGCGGCCCGGGGGTCAGCCGGGCCAGCAGGTCGCGCGCCGGCGCCGGGGCGCGTTCCAGGAGAGCGGCGACGAACGCCGGGTCGGCCAGAGCCCCGGTGACGGTGGCCGCGTCGGTGGCCTGGTCCCGCGTGCTCGGCAGGTCGAGGTCCTCGCACAGCTCCGCGACCCGGGAGGGCGCGCGCCGCGCGAGCAGGTCCGCGAGCGGCGGGCCGAGGCCGGCGGGGTACGGGCCCAGCACCTCCTCGGCGGTGCGCACCGGGCGCAGTGCCCGGTCCGGGCCCCACAGCAGCGCCAGCTCGCGCAGCCGCGCGACGTAGCGGCCGACGACGGTCTGCGACGTGCCGCACGCTCGGGCGAGGTCGCGCAGGGTCACCGGCTCGTCGAGGGCCGCCACCGCCTCGAGCACCTGCAGCGTCGGGGTGTCGAGGCGGTCGACGACCCGCTGCACGCTGGCTCGCGTCGAGGCCCGCGCCGCGAGCGAGGCGACGTCGGCCGGCACCGGGGTCACGAGGTCCGGGCGCGCTCGCAGCAGCGCTGCCAGGGCGTCGTCGTCCCTGGCACGCAGGTCGTCCGCGAGGCTGCGCGGCAGGCGGGCGGGCATCCGGACCACGGTACGGGCTGCCCGGTAGCGTCGCCGCACGTGAGGACCGGGATCGTCGTGCTGCCCCAGGGCCGGTGGAGCGAGGACGCGCAGCGCTGGCGCCGCGCCGAGGAGTACGGCTTCGACCACGCGTGGACCTACGACCACCTCGCCTGGCGCTCGCTGGCCGACGAGCCGTGGTTCGGCACGGTGCCGGTGCTCACCGCGGCGGCGTGCGTGACGTCGCGGATCCGGCTCGGCACGTGGGTGGCGTCCCCGAACTACCGGCACCCGGTGCCCTTCGCCAAGGACCTGATGACCCTGGACGACATCTCCGGCGGCCGCTTCGTCCTGGGTGTGGGCGCGGGCGGAACGGGCTTCGACGCCACCGTGCTGGGTGACGACGTGCTACCGCCTCGGCGACGGGTCGACCGGCTGGCGGAGTTCGTCGAGCTGCTCGACCTGCTGCTCACCCGGCCCCGGACGACGTGGGCCGGCGAGTTCTACGAGGCCGTCGACGCCCGGATGGTGCCCGGCTGCGTGCAGCAGCCGCGGCTGCCGTTCGTCGTGGCCGCGAACGGGCCGCGGGGCCTGCGCGTCGCGGCCGGGTTCGGTCAGGGCTGGGCGACGACCGGGCCGTCCGAGGACCGCGACGGCTGGTGGGGCGGCGTGGCGGCGCTGGTGGGCCGCCTCGACGACGAGCTGGCCGCCGCCGGCAGGGCCCCCGCAGACCTCGACCGGTACCTGTCGCTGGACTCCGGCGGCTACGCGCTCGCGTCGGCGGGCGCCTTCGAGGACGCCGTCGGCCGCGCGGCCGAGCTCGGCTTCACCGACGTCGTCACCCACTGGCCCCGGGCCGAGGGCGTCTACGCGGGCAGCGAGGCGGTTCTCGAGGAGGTCGCGTCCCGCCTGCCGGCGTCGACGTGACACCGCTCGACGCGCTCGCGATGGCCGCCGCCGCGCCGGCCCACGCGCGAGGGCCCCGCCGGGAGGTCCCGGCGGGGCCCTTCGCGCGTGCGGTGCGTCAGCCGACGGAGACGAACGTCAGGCCACCGGCCTGCGCGCCCGCGCCGTCCCGGTAGCGGACGAACCCGAAGTACGGCCTCGTCCGGTCGGTGTTCAGCGTGCCGGTGAACGTCGCCGGTACCCCTTGGGTCACGGCGAGCGTGGCCGGTGTGAACACCAGCGTGCCGCTGTCGGACGCCGGCACGTTGAACGTCCGGACGCCGAACGTCGTCGTCTCGGCCGCGTTCGCGACCGCCCAGGCCTGCACGTGGAGCACGTACTCGCCGGCCGGGAGGGCGACCGTCGCCACCTCGTTCGCCGCGCCGGTGGCGGCGGCCGCGACGACGGCGCCGTCCGAGACCCGTTGGACGAACAGGTCCAGGTCGTCGGCCTGCGGGTCGTTGGCCCTCAGCTCGATCCGGGTCGCGACCGTCCCCGACGGCACGCTGAGGCCCTGGCGGTAGTTGCGCTCGTCGGCCGGGTCGAAGTCGGCCCCGCTCGTGTTGCGCGCGGTCCCCTGGGTGACGGAGCCCGCCACGAGGCCGAGCACCTCGGCGCTGAGCGTGCCGGTGTAGCCGGGGGTCACCTCGAGCTCGACCGTGCCGGCGTCGACCGGCACGCTGACCGAGCCCGGGGTGGCCGCCGCCACGGGCCGGACCGCGACCGGGCTGCGGACGTCACCGGTGAGGCCGGTCCACGTCAGGTAGCCCTTCGCGTACTGGTCGAGCGTGGCGGTGGTCCGGGTGAACGTCACCGTGAAGGTCGCCGACTGGCCCGGCCGCAGCTGGAGCGTGGACGGCGTCACCGTGACGTCCACGCCGCTGAGCCCGGTGACCTTCGCGGTGTACGTCGCGAGACCGCCCTTGCCCTTGGGTGCCACGTTGGTGACGGTGCGGGTGACCGTCTGGGTGCCGGCCAGCGAGCCGATGGCGATGGACGCCTGGTTGAGGTCCGAGGCGTCGATCGGGGTGTCGGACACCGGCGTCCCGTCGCTGTACCGCACGCCCTGGCCGGCCAGGAAGTCCCACCAGTCGTCCTGGTCGGCGTCGTACACCAGGCCGGGGTCGAGGAAGCGGCGCGGCTCGACGAACCCGGCCCCGCTGGCGAACACGTCGCTGCTCGCGGCACTGGCGTGGTCGCGGGCGGTCGTCATCATGGCCGACTTGATGGCCATCGGGGACCACTTCGGGTGCGCCTGCTTGAGCAGGGCGCTGAGCCCGGCGATGTGCGGTGACGACATCGACGTCCCGGAGAGGAAGTCGAAGCTGCGACCCGCCGGACGCGGGCTGTAGGCGGCGAGAACGCCCACGCCGGGCGCGGAGATGTCCGGCTTGAGGACGTCACCGCCGGCGCCGGCCGAGGGCCCCCGCGACGAGAAGCCCGCGATCTCCGGGACCTTGGTGGTCGTCCCGTCACTGACGCCGGCGAGGATGCTGCCGGTCGCGCCGGGGTTGCCGGACACGTAGTCGGTCACCGCCTGCAGGTGCGTGTTCTGCAGGTGCACGGTCGGGACGGCGTGGATGTCGGTGTCGAGCGAGCTCGGGTTCTTGTTGATCAGCACCATGCCGACGCCGCCGGCGTCCTTCACCGTCTGGCTCTTGATGACGCGGGCGATCAGACCCAGGCGCTGGCACACGACGATCTTGCCGGCGGCCTGGGCCGGGTCGATGGCGCCGGTGTTGCACTGCGTCGCGTTCTGCAGCGTGGCGCCTTCGGCGGGGATCTCCCACGACAGCACCATCGGCTTGTCCTCGACGCTCTCGGCGGCGATCGACGACCCGATGTAGCGCTTTCCGTCGCCGGTGAGGAGGGTGGCCTCGCGGATGGCGTGCGTGGACGCGGCGACGGTCGTCAGCCACGGCGACGGGTGGTTGGTCGTCGAGGGGCCGGGGCCGCTGTTGCCTGACGAGGCGGCGACGAAGACCCCGGCGTCGGCCGCGAACATGAACGCCAGCTCGACCGGGGCGAGGTAGTTGCTGGTGGTCCCGGAGATGGAGAAGTTGAGGACGTCGACGCCGTCCGCGACCGCCTGGTCGATCGCCGCGACGCTGTCGGCGGTGGCGCAGCCGCCGCCACCGCTGTCGTCGTCCCAGCAGACCTTGTAGGCGGCCACGTGGGCCGCGGGCGCCATGCCGGAGATGGTCTCGGTCGCGACGCCCGGGATCACGGCCTCGACGCCGAAGTTGCCGGCGGCGGTGCCGGCGGTGTGGGTGCCGTGGCCGTCGTTGTCCAGCGGCGACATCTGCTCGTAGTCCGCGAGGCGGGCGGTGCCGAAGCCGTCCACGAAGTAGCGGGCGCCGACGAGCTTGTCGGTGCAGCTGGACGCCGGGAAGTCCGGCCCCGTCTCGCACGCGCCGCTCCAGCCCTTGGGCGCCGGCATGCCGTTGTCCGCGAAGGAGGGGTTCTCGGGGCGGATGCCGGTGTCGAGGACGCCGACGACGACGCCCGAGCCGGCGCCCTTGCGGAGGTCCGAGGTGCCGCCGAGCTGCGCCCACGTGCCGTTCTCGCCGGTGAGCCCCAGGAAGTCCGGCGAGACGCTCGTGTCGGGCTGCATCAGCTCGTTCTCGCTGACCGACAGCACGGCCGGGTCCTTGGCCAGCGCCTCGGCCTGCTCGGCCGTGAGGTCGGCGGCGAACCCGCTGATCGCGTTGGTGTACCGGTAGAGCACCGCAGGGCTGCCCGAACGCTGCAGCGCCTTGTCCTGGTTGGCCGTCAGCAGGCCGCGGTAGCGGTTCGCGTCGGCGCTGTCGGCGTCGAGCTTCTCGCCGGCCGCGGGCCGGGTGGCCGCGTAGCCGGGGATGCCGCCCTGGTAGCCGATCACCGGCCGGTCCTTCATCACGACCACGTAGCGGCCGGCCGTGAAGGTGCTGGTCGAGGCCGGGGCCTCGAGCCGCTCGTCGGTCGGTGGTGGCGGTGCTGCGGTCGCGGCGCCGGCGGTGGACAGGGATGCTGCCACCAGACCGGCGCCCGCGACGACGGCGAGGCTGCGCCTGCGCGCGCTCGCCCAGCGGGATCTCGACACGGATGTGCCTCCTTGGTTGAAGAGGTGCGACGGCGCGCGAAGGACGACACATCCCCCGTGAAGACGCACTGCGCGCATCCCAACGGGTGAGACGACGGCCGTCAATACCCAGGGCTCATGATTCTTCACGGACCGTGGGGATCGTTACCGGCGTGAGACCTGGGTCCGCCCGCCGCGGAGCGCGGCCTACCCTCGAGGCGTGACCCGCCGTCCGCCGACCTCCCCGGTCGTGGGATTCGACCTCGACATGACGCTCGTCGACTCGCGCGACCGCGTCGTCGCGTGCCTGACGGCGACGCTGGCCGGGCACGGCCTGGCGGTGGACGGTGACGCGATCTGGCGGACGATCGGCGTCCCGCTGGAGACGGCGCTCGTCGGGCTGGCCCCAGGGCGGGACGTCGCCCTCCTGGCCGCCGAGTACCGCGCCCGTCACGACGCGCCCGACGCCCCGCCGGTCGCGGTGCTGCCCGGAGCGCGGGAGGCGCTCGCCGCCGTCCGCGACGCCGGTGGCCGCACGCTCGTCGTCAGCGCGAAGGTGCAGCCGGCCCTGGACCGCGTGCTCGACGAGACCGGCCTGGCCGCCCTCGTCGACGTCGCGGTCGGCGGCCGGTACGCGGAGGGCAAGGCCGAGGTGCTGCGCGAGCACGCCGCGACCGCCTACGTGGGCGACCACCCCGGGGACGTCGTCGCCGCCCGAGCCGCGGGCGCGGCGTCTGTCGTCGTCGCGACCGGCCCGCACACCCGCGACGAGATGGCGGCGCTCGACCCCGACGTCCTGCTCGACGACCTGGCCGGCTTCGGCGCCTGGCTGGCCGACCACGTGCTCGACCTGCGGCTCGCGGCCCTCGAGGAGCGGCTGCGGGAGGTCGGGTCGGTGCTCGTCGCGTTCTCCGGCGGTGCCGACTCCGCGCTGCTGCTCGCCGCGGCGGCCCGCGCCCTCGGCCCGGGGAACGTCGCCGCCGCCACCGCCGTCAGCGGCTCGCTGGCCGGCGGCGAGCTGGACGACGCCCGCCGCCTCGCCGGCGCGCTCGGCGTCCGGTTGCTCACCCCGGCGACCCGCGAGCTGGAGCGGGCCGGCTACCGCGCCAACGCCGGCGACCGCTGCTACTTCTGCAAGGCCGAGCTGCTCGACGTCCTGCGCCCGCTCGCCGACGCCCACCGCCTGGCGCACGTGGCCACCGGCACGAACGCGGACGACGCGGTCGCCGGCTTCCGGCCCGGCATCCGCGCAGCCGCCGAGCGGGGCGCCGTCACCCCGCTGCTGGACGCGGGGCTGACCAAGGCGCAGGTCCGGGAGGCGTCCCGCCGGTGGGGCCTGCCGACGTCCGACAAGCCCGCCGCCGCCTGCCTGTCGAGCCGCATCGCCTACGGCGTCGAGATCACGCCGCGCGGGCTGGTGCGGGTGGACCGGGCCGAGGCGGCGCTGCGCCAGGCGCTGCGGGCGGCGGGGATCGAGGTCGCCAACCTGCGGGTGCGCGACCTCGGCGGCGACCGGGCGCGGGTCGAGGTCGACGCCGCCGCCGTGGACGACGTCGCCCGCCACGAGGCGGCCGCCGCGGCCGTGCTCGGGGCCGGCTTCGCCGACGTGGACGTCGACCCGCGCGGCTTCCGGTCCGGCTCGATGAACGAGCTGCTCGCCGACCCGGCGCGATACCGGTGATCTGGGGCGATCTCCCTGGACACCTCCCGCTAGCCTGAGGGGCCCGCACAGAGGTACGGGGCCGTCGCCGACTCCCCTGACGACCGACTGACGAACGACTGACTGACGAGGACCAACGTGCCCACTGGCAAGGTGAAGTGGTTCGACGCCGAGCGCGGCTTCGGGTTCGCCGCGACGGACGACGGCGAGGAGGTCTTCCTCCACATCTCCGCGCTGCCCGCCGGCACGACCTCGCTGAAGCCGGGCACCCGCATCGACTTCGGGGTGGCCGACGGCCGCAAGGGCAAGCAGGCGCTGTCGGTGCGCGTGCTGGAGGCGGCGCCGTCCGTGGCCGCCGCGCACCGCAAGCCGGCCGAGGACCTCGGTGTCATCGTCGAGGACCTCATCCGGCTGCTCGACAGCGTCGGCAACGGCCTGCGCCGCGGCCGCTACCCCGACAAGAAGCAGGCCGCCAAGGTGGCCAGCGTGCTCCGCGCCGTCGCGGACGACCTGGAGGCCTGAGACCGGTGAGCACCCCCACCGTCCGCGCGCGCCGCAAGGCGCCGGACGCCGTCTGCTCCGCCGCCGTCGACCTCGCTCGCGCGGCGGCCGAGGAGATCGCCGACCCCGGCACCGTGGGGGAGCACCTCGGGGTCACCGCCGACGGGGAACGCCTCGTCACCCACCGCTTCGCCAGCACGGCCCGCGGCTACCGCGGCTGGGTCTGGTCGGTGTCCGTCACCCGCGTGTCGCGCGCCAAGGTGCCGACGGTGAACGAGGCCGCGCTGCTGCCCGGGGACGACGCGCTGCTGGCGCCCGAGTGGGTGCCGTGGTCCGAGCGGCTCGCCCCCGGCGACCTCGGGCACGCCGACGTCCTGCCGTTCGTCGAGGACGACCCCCGCCTCGAGCAGGGCTTCGAGGCGACCGGCGACGAGGACGTCGACGCCGTCGCCCTCTGGGAGCTCGGGCTCGGCCGGCGCCGGGTGCTCTCCCGCTCCGGCCGCGGCGAGGCCGCCGACCGCTGGTACGGCTCGCCCGAGCACGGCCCCCGTGCCGAGTCGGCGAAGGCCGCCACGGCGTCCTGCCGCAGCTGCGGCTTCTTCCTCCACCTGCCCGGGGCGCTGCGCCAGGTCTTCGGGGTGTGCGCCAACGAGTGGTCGCCCTCGGACGGCAAGGTCGTCAGCCTCGACCACGGCTGCGGCGCGCACAGCGAGACGGACGTCGACGTGCGCGCCGAGCCGCTGCCCGAGCCGATCCTCGACGAGACGGGCCACGTCGAGGTCGTCATCCCGCGTTGACCCTGACGCTGCGCATGGCCGTCGGTCACGGGTCGCGGCAGGATGCGTGCCGTGACGGAGGACCCGTTCGGCACCGCGGCCCTGCGCGAGCAGGTGCTCTCGACCTGGCGCGCGTCCCCGGACCGGTTCCGGGAGGACGCCAACGCCGAGGAGGACCTCGCCCTCGGCGGCTACCGCGACCGGCTCGTCGTGGAGCTGGCGCAGAACGCCGCGGACGCCGCGGCCCGGGCCGGCGTGCCCGGCCGGCTGCTGCTGCGCCTCGCGCGGACGGCGGACGGGCCGCTCCTCGTGGCCGCGAACACCGGCGCCGCCCTCGACGAGGCGGGCGTGCGCGGGCTGGCCTCGCTGCGGGCGTCGGCGAAACGGGACGACGCGTCGTCCGTCGGGCGGTTCGGCGTCGGGTTCGCGGCGGTCCTCGCGGTGACCGACGAGCCCGTCGTCGTCTCCCACGGGCGCGGCGTCCGGTTCTCCCGGGGCGACACGCTCGCCCTGGTGCGCGACGCAGCGTCCACCGTGCCGCGGCTCGCGGAGGAGCTGGGCCGGCGTGACGAGCACGTGCCCGTGCTGCGCCTGCCGTTCCCCGCGGACGGGACGGCACCCACCGGCTACGACACCGCCGTCCTCCTGCCGCTGCGGGACGGGGCGGCCGCCGACCTCGCCGACCGGCTGCTCGACGAGGTGGACGACGCGCTGCTGCTCGCGCTGCCCGGGCTGCACGAGGTGGTCGTCGAGCGACCGGACGCCCGGCCGGTGCGACTGGCCGACGTCACGAGCCGCTGGGTGGGCATCCGCCGGGAGGGCGTGCACCCGTCCGAGCTGCTCGCCGAGCGGCCCACCGAGGAGCGCGCCCGCCCCGGCTGGAGCGTGACGTGGGCCGTGCCGCGCGAGCAGGTCGCCGTCCCGCGGGTGCTGCACGCCCCGACGCCGACGGACGAGCCGCTCGACTGGCCGGCCCTGCTCGTCGCGACCTTCCCGCTCGACCCCTCGCGCCGCCACGTCGCGCCGGGTGCGGTCGCCGACACCCTCGTCGCCCACTGCGCCGCCGCCTACGCCGACCTGCTCGCCGAGCGCACCGCCGAGGGCGAGGACGCGCTCGACCTCGTCCCCACCGGCCTTCCGGCGGGAGAGCTGGACGCCCGGCTCCGCGACGCCGTCCTCACCCTCCTGCCGGCCGTGCCGCTGCTGCGGTCGGCCGAGGACGGCGCGCCGCTGTGCCCCCGCGACGCCGTCCTGCTCGAGCCGCCGGCCGGTGACGACCCCGCCGCGCTGGAGGTGCTCGCCCCGCTCGTCGCCGGTCTGGTCGCCGCGCCGCGCCGCCACCTCGCCCCGCTGCGGGCGCTCGGGGTGACGTCCCTCGCGCTGGCCGACCTCGTCGAGGAGCTGCCGGCCGACCCCGACCCGGCACGCTGGTGCCGCCGGTACGAGGGCCTGGCGGGGCTCGCCGACGACCCCGTCGTCCGGGAGGCGCTCGCGGCGCTGCCGGTGCCGCTGGCCGACGGCCGGCTCGTGCGAGGCGCGCGGGGAACGGTGCTGCCGGTGGCCGGCGTCGACACCGCGGTGCTGGCGCCGCTGGCGGACGTCGGGCTGCGCGTCGTCCACGCCGACGCCGCGGCGTCCCCGGCGGCGGCCCGGCTGCTCGAGCGGCTCGGTGCCCGGCCGGTCGGTCCCGCCGACCTGCTCGCCGACCCGGCGGTGCTCGGCGCCGTGCAGGCCGCGGCGGACGCCGCCGACGACGAGGGCCGACCCGACCTCGTCGACGCGGTGCTGGAGGTCGTGCGGGCGGCCGTCGCCGACGGCGCCGGCGAGGTGGCCGTCGCGGCGCTCGGTGACCTGCCGCTGGAGGCCTCCGACGGCGAGCCCGCGCCAGCCGCGACGCTGGTGCTGCCCGGCTCGCGGGCCGCCGCCCTGCTGGAGCCGGAGGAGGTGCTCACCGTCGCCGACGCGGTGGTCGACCGGTGGGGAGCCGACGTCCTGGAGGCCGTCGGGGTGGCCCGCACGCTGAGCCTCGTCAGGGCGCACGACCTGGACCCCGCCGACCTGCCCGACGAGCTCGGTGACCTGGACGGCGCAGGCGACTGGGCCGAGAGCCTGCCACCCGGCGTCCTCGGCGAGGTCCTCGCCGTCCGTGACCTGGACGTCGTGCGGGACGACGCGTGGTCGGAGGCGCTGGCGCTGCTGGAGTCCGACCCGGCGCTGCGCGCCGCCGTGACGACCCCCTTACTGGTGCGCCGGCCCGACGGCTCGGCGGTCCGGGCGACGCCCTACACGGCGTGGTGGCTGCGCCGCCACTGGGACCTGGCGGGGCACGCCGACCCGGACGCCGAGGCCTCGCTGGCCGCGCTCCTGCCCCCGGCCGCCGGACCCGTGGCGGCCGCGGACGCCCCCCTGCGTCGTGCCCTCGGCCTGCCCCGAGGGTTCGGCGACCTCGACGCGGCCGGCTGGGAGGCGGTGCTGCGCGGGCTCGCCGAGCGCGAGGTGCCCGTCGCCGTCCTGCTGGACGCCGTGGCGGCCCTCGGGCAGGCGGCGCGCTCGGTCGAGCTCACGCCGCCCGACCGGCTGCGCGTGCCGGACGCGGGCGGCGGCACGGTCGTCGCCGCGGCCGCGGACGTCGCGGTGGTCGACGCGCCGATGTGGTGGCAGCGAACGGATCTCGGACCGCTGCTGCCGGCTCGCGGCGAGGACGCCGAGGCGATCGCGGACGCGCTGGACCTCGACCTGGCCTCCGAGCGCGGTGCCGGCGTCGTCGCCGGTGAGGGCGTCGAGGAGCCGGTGCCGGACGCCGTCCGGGCCATGCTGCCGGGGGGTCCCGCGACCTGGCGTGAGCACGAGGAGCTCACCGTCGACGGCACGGACGTCGAGTGGTGGGTCGAGGGGTCCGGCCCCGGCGCCGTCGTCCACGCCGTGACCGTCGCGGGCCTCGCGCGCGGGCTCGCGCACGCGGCGGGCCGCTGGCAGCGGCGCCTCGCGGTCGAGGCCGTCCTCGGCGACCAGGCGGACGCCGCGACCGTGCTGGTCGAGGAGGCGCTCGCCTGAGCGGCCGGTCCGCACGGGTCAGGCGTCGGGGCCGGCGTCGTCCCGGCGGGCCCGCACCTCGCGGTGGTGCAGGTACGCGAGGCCGACGACGCCGAGCCCCGCGCCGGCCGCGCACGTCCAGGTCCACCACCCCAGGCCGTCGGCGACGAGGTCGTCGCGCCGCACCAGCGTGACCGCCAGGAGGACGAGCCACGCGGCAGTACCCACGAGGACCGCCTTGCGGTCGTCGGTGCGCAGCGGCTCCGGCGACGGACGCCGCTCATGGGGTGGCAGGTAGAGCCGCACGG